>WHSL01000117.1 GCA_009380095.1 Streptosporangiales bacterium
CCCGAGCACCCTGCTCGCCCTGGACGACGGCAACCACGGGTGCTCCAACGTGCCGGAGAAACATCGCCACAAGACCGCCGATTGGATGGCCGCACGGCTGCGCGACTGACCCCGCGGCACCACCGACCCAGCGAGGAGCGAGATTCGAGATGGGAACCACGGAAGGTCCGGTCCGCGTCGGCTGGATCGGCACCGGCCGTTGAGGTAGGGCCGCCCATTGGGAACGCCTGCCCCGACGACGCAGTATTCGACGACCCAGCGAGGAGCGAGATTCGAGATGGGAACCACGGAAGGTCCGGTCCGCGTCGGCTGGATCGGCACCGGCCGGATGGGGGCGCCCATGGCCATGCGGCTGGCCCGCGCGGGCAACGACGTCGCGGTGTGGAACCGCACGCGGGCCAAAGCCGAGCCGCTCGTCGCGTACGGGGCCACGGTGGTGGACTCCATCGCCGACCTCGCGGACCGGGACGTGGTCTTCACGATGGTGTCCGCGTCCAGCGACCTCGAACAGGTGGTGCTCGGCGAGGGCGGGCTGCTGTCCCGGGACGACGCCGTCCCGGAGGTGATCGTGGACTGCTCCACGGTCTCCGCCGAGGCGTCCGCCACCGTACGGGAGGCCGCCGAGCGCCGTGGCGTGGCGTTCCTCGCCGCCCCGGTCAGCGGGAACGGCAAGGTCGTCGCGGCCGGCCGGCTGACCATCGTGGCGTCCGGCCCGGAGGACGCCTACCGCCGGGTGGAGCCGCTGCTCGCGCAGGTCGGCAGCGGGTCCACGTACGCGGGCGAGGGCGAGGTAGCGCGGCTGGTGAAGATCTGCCACAACCTGCTGCTCGGCGTGGTGACCCAGTCGCTCGCCGAGATCACCGTGCTGGCGGAGAAGAACGGGGTGCCGCGGCACGCGTTCCTGGAGTTCCTGAACTCCAGCGTGCTGGGCTCCACGTTCACCCGGTACAAGACGCCCGCCTTCGTGAAGCTCGACTACAAGCCCACGTTCACCGCGGAGCTGCTGCGCAAGGACTTCGACCTCGGCCTGGACGCCGCGCGCGGCTCCCGGGTGGCGATGCCGGTGGCGGCCCTGGTGGCGGAGATGATCCAGGGGGCGGTCGCCGGCGGGCACGCGGACGAGGACTTCGCCGTGCTGCTCTCCCGGCAGGCCGCGGACGCCGGGCTGGAGCTGGTCCCGGAGGCTGCCGACGTGGACGACGGCCTGACCGAAGGAGGGTGAGATGCCCTGGAGGGCGACCCAGGTGCCGGCTCCCGGCCGGACCGCCGTGGACTTCGAGGAGCGGGTCGACTTCGCGCGGCTGCGCTCCTACCGGCTCGATCGGGTCCGGGCCGCGCTCGACGCCTCCGAGCTGGGCGCGGTGCTGCTGTTCGACGTGAACAACATCCGCTACCTGACCGCGACCATGATCGGCGAGTGGGCGCGGGACAAGATGACCCGCTACGGCCTGCTGGCGCGCGGCGGCCACCCGATGGTGTGGGACTTCGGGTCGGCGGCGCGGCACCACCAGATGTATGCGGGCTGGCTGCGGCCGGAGGACTGCCGGGCCGGCATGGTCGGGCTGCGCGGCGCGGTCGCGCCGGAGGCGGGGCTGTTCGAGGCCGCCGTACGGGAGCTCAAGACCGTGCTCACCGAGGCGGGCGTGGCGGACGAGCCGATCGGCGTGGACGTCGTGGAGCCTCCGTTCCTTTTCGAGATGCAGCGCCAGGGCCTGGACGTACGGGACTGCCAGCAGGTCATGCTGGACGCGCGGGAGATCAAGTCGCCCGACGAGATCACCTTGCTGTCCACCGCCGCCGCCATGGTCGACGGCGTGTATCAGGACATCGTGGAGGCGCTGAAGCCGGGCGTACGGGAGAACGAGATCGTCGCGCTCGCCAACAAGCGGCTGTACGAGATGGGCTCCGACGACGTGGAGGCCATCAACGCGGTCTCCGGCGAGCGCTGCAACCCGCACCCGCACAACTTCTCGGACCGCATCATCCGCCCCGGCGACCAGGTCTATTTCGACATCATCCAGGCCTTCAACGGCTACCGGACCTGCTACTACCGGACGTTCGTGGTCGGCCGCGCGACGGCCGCGCAACGGGACGCGTACGTCAAGGCGCGGGAGTGGATCGACGCGGCGATCGAGCTGGTCAAGCCCGGCGTGACGACGGACCGGATCGCCCGGCTGTGGCCGCGCGCGGACGAGTTCGGCTTCGAGAACGAGATGGCCTGCTTCGGGCTGCAGTTCGGGCACGGGCTCGGGCTGGGCCTGCACGAACGCCCGATCATCAGCCGGCTCAACTCGCTGGAGCACCCGGTGGAGATCCGCGAGGGCATGGTGTTCGCGCTGGAGACGTACTGTCCCGCGGCCGACGGGATCTCCGCGGCGCGGATCGAGGAGGAGGTCGTGGTCACGGCCGAGGGGCCGCAGGTGATCACGCGGTTCCCCGCCGAGGAGCTGTTCGTCACGAACCCGTACTGACCCGGAGGCGCTGATGACCACCGAGCGGACCGAGACCCGCGCGTCGGGCCCCGCCGACCCGGCGCGGCGGCTGGACCTGTACCGGCTCCAGGTCGAGCTGCGGCGTTTCGAGAAGCGGGCGTACGACCTGTTCATGCGCAATCTCGTCAAGGGCACCAGCCACCTCTCGCTCGGCCAGGAGGCCATCGCCGCCGGCGTCGCGCTGGCCATGCGGCCGGACGACTGGACGTTCGCGACGTACCGCGGGCACGCGCACACGCTGGCCCGGGGCGCCCCGATGACGCCGGTGCTCGCCGAGCTGCTCGGCCGGGAGAACGGGCTGCTCGGAGGCAAGGGCGGCTCCATGCACCTGACCAGCGCCGAGCACAACATGATGGGCAGCTACGCGATCGTCGGCGCGCACCTCACGCTCGCCGCGGGCGCCGCGTGGAGCGCGCAGTACCGGGAGAGCGGCCAGGTCGCGGTCTGCTTCTTCGGCGACGGCGCGACCAACATCGGGGCCTTCCACGAGGCGCTCAACCTGGCCGCGGTGTGGTCGCTGCCGGTGGTCTTCGTGTGCGAGAACAACCTGTACATGGAGTACACGCCGATCGGGTCGGTGACCGCCGTGCCCCGGCCGGCCGCGGACCGGGCGGCGGCGTACGGGCTGGAGCCGGTCGTGGTGGACGGGAACGACGCGGACGCGGTGTACGACGTGGCGTCCGCCGCGCTGGACCGGGCGCGGCGGGGTGACGGGCCCTCGCTGGTGGAGGCGGTCACGTACCGGCACGGCGGGCACTCGCGGGCGGATCCGGGGACGTACCGGCCCGACGAGGAGGTCGAGGCCTGGCTGGCCCGGGACCCGGTGACGGCCTACCGGTCCCGGCTGCTCGGCGAGGGCGTCGAGGAGGCCGAGCTGCTCGCCGTCGAGTCGGGTGTGGACGCGGCGGTGGACCGGGCCACCGAGGAGGCGATCGAGGCGCCGCCGCCGTCCGCGGAGGCCATCCTCACCGACGTCTGGGCCGACGGAGGTTCGTCATGGCGGAACTGACGCGCACGGAAATGACGCGTACTGAGATGACCCTGCGCGATGCGGTGACCCGGGGCATCGCGCAGGAGATGCGGCGTGACGAGTCCGTGGTGTTCCTCGGCGAGGACGTGGCCTCCGCCGGCGGGGTGTTCAAGGCGACGCCGGGGCTGCTGGCGGAGTTCGGCCCGCGGCGGGTGCGCGACACTCCGATCTCGGAGCAGGCCATCGTGGGGGCGGCGGCCGGGGCGGCGATGACCGGGCTGCGGCCCATCGCGGAGATCATGTTCAGCGACTTCCTCGCGGTGTGCTGGGACATCGTGGCGAACCAGATCGCCAAGACGCGCTACATGACCGGCGGTCAGGTCACGTTCCCGCTGGTCATCCGTACGGCGAACGGGGGCGGGCTGCGGTTCGGCGCGCAGCACTCCCAGTCGGTGGAGAACTGGGCGATGGCGGTGCCGGGGCTCAAGGTCGTGGCGCCGTCCACCGCCGCGGACGCCGTCGGGCTGCTCGCGGCGGCCGTACGGGACCCGGACCCGGTCCTGTTCTTCGAGCACAAGGCGCTGTATCCGGTGCGGTTCGAGGTCCCGGACGGCGAGCTGGTGGACGAGCTGGGCACCGCGAAGATCGTCCGGGAGGGGCGGGACTGCACGATCCTCGCCCTCGCCGCGATGGTCCCCAAGGCGCTGGTCGCCGCCGACGAGCTGGCGGCCTCCGTCGGCATCGACGCGATGGTGGTGGACGTACGGTCGCTGGTCCCGCTGGACACCCGCACGATCTGCGAGGCCGTGGCCCGGACCGGCATGGTCGTCACGGTCGAGGAGAATCCGCGGCTGTGCGGCTGGGGCGCCGAGGTGGTGTCGTTGCTCACCGAGGAGATCTGGGCCGACCTGGACGGCCCGCCCATCCGCATCACCACCCCGCACGTCCCGCTGCCCTCGGCCGCCGAGCTCGAGGACGCCACCATCCCCTCCGCGACGCGCATCGTGGAGGCCGTACGGAAGGCGCTGACCTAGGGCCGCCTCTCCTCCGGCGACGGTCGCGGAGGAGAGGCGGCGGACATCAGAGCTGGAAGAAGAGCCAGTCGACGGGCTTGCCGAGCATCGCCTTGGCGGCGGACTCGTACCGGGTCTGGGAGGCGAAGGCGTGCTGGCTCAGCGTGTGCGCGTCGCGGAAGTAGCCCTCCAGCGGGCTGTCCTCCTTGAAGCCGGTGCTGCCGGCGACCTCGTGGCACAGCTCGGTGACCTCGCGCGCCGTCTCCAGCGCGAAGCAGCAGGCGAGCTGGGTGTCGATGCCGTGCTCGAAGGTGACGAACTCGCCGCGGAGCTGGTGTTGCCAGAGCTTGTCGAGCGTGTCGTACACGAGCCCGCGGGCCGCCCGCCACTTCGCCTCGGCCTTGCCGAGCAGCCGCTGTACCGAGGGGCTGTCCGCCAGCGGCTGGGTCATGAAGTTGGGGGTCTTCCTCTGGACCAGGTCGAAGGTGGCGTCGATCGCGGCCCGGGCGCTGCCCAGGGCGGTCATCGCGAACGCCGGGTGGCCGGCCCACAGCCGGGCGCGGAACAGCGCGCCGTCGTACAGCGGGTTCGTGTTGACCAGCGGGGCGAGCAGCGCGATCCGCCGCTCGGGCACGAACACGTCGGTGTAGGCGAAGTCGTGGCTCCCGCTGCCGCGCAGGCCGAGCGTGTTCCAGGTGTCCACAAGCTCGCACTCCTCGCGGGGGAGCACGGCCATGATCATCGTGGGCTGGCCGTCCGGGCCCATCTTCGGCTGCCCGTCCTCCACGATCATCCCGAACGCCAGCACCCAGGTGGCGAGGTGCGCGCCGGAGGCGAACGCGGCCCGGCCGCTGACCCGGTACCCGCCCTCGGCCGGCACGGCCATCGCCGGCGGGAACGCGCCGCCGGCCAGCACCGCGCGCGGGTCGGCGTAGATCTCCCGGCAGCCCTCCTCGGGGAAGACGAGCAGCGTGTACGCCTCGGTGTTGCCGTTGCCCACGATGAACCCGGCGCTCGGGTCCACCCTGGAGACCTCCTCGACGAGCCGGGCGAAGTCGGCCGGGGGCAGTTCGTGCCCGCCGAGCGCCTTGGGCGTCATGCACAGGAACGTCCCGGATTCGATCATCGCCTCGGCCACCGCGTCGGGCAGCCGCCGCAGCCGGTCGCCCTCGCCGAGGTGCTCCCGGACCACCGGCATGATGTGTGCCAGGATCCCGTCCACGATTTCCGTGGGACTCGTCGTTGTCGTCGTCGTTGTGGTCGTCATTGTTCGATCTCCCGATTCGGCGATCGCCCCGGATGGAGGACCGACGCTAATCAGGGGGTGCCGGTCGGGCCGTGCAAGGTTGAGCACTCGCGGCGGCGAGGAAACGCGGAAAATCGCGCTGCCGAATGCCGCCGATGGCCCGGGAAAAGCGAACTCCCGGCGTTCGGTGGCCGAATTCGGCCCCGTACGCCGGGAGCTTTTTCGCGCGGTCGCGGATCAGCCCGCCTTCTCCAGGAGGTCGCGCAGCGTGTTGAGGTCGTTCTGCAGCATGGTCTGGCAGGAGCGCCCGAACGCCGCCGGGGTCATGCCGACCTCGCCCAGGTCGCCTCCGCCCTCGCCGGTCAGGAACGTGCCACCGTCGACCTGCTCGACGGAGAAGGACATCTTCCAGTACACGGGGGAGCCCTCGGAGAGCTCCATCGTGATCGTCTTGCCCGGCTGGAAGTCGATCACCTGCCACTCGGACTCGACCTTCTTGCCCAGGATGTTGCGGGAGTCGCGGACCTTCGACCGGTTCCTCAGCTTGCCGTTGGCGAGCTCCTGCTGGTCGCCGGTGTCGAAGAGCGTCGCCTGCCACTTCTGGGAGTTCTCCACGTCCGACACGAAATCGAAGACCTCGCCCGGAGGCCGTTCGATGAAGACCCCGTGCTTCACCCTGAATCGCATTCGCCTGGCTACGGGAGCGGCCATTCTCGCTGCCCCTTTCCGGTTGCCGGATGTTGACGCCGCTCGAAGCTAAACCGGCCACCGAGCCCTCTTCCGCTCACATTTGAGCTGCCGCTCAACCGCATTCGACGCGGAGGTTGACTTGAAGTTCGGTTGAGGTTGGCGGGTGGGGTCCGTTGGCGTTGTCGATGGTGAGGCGGTCGAGATGATCTTGGTGACGGGGGCTACCGGGAACGTGGGGCGGAGTGTTGGCCGCGAGGCTCGTACGGGGGTCGGCGGCGTGCGGCGTGCTGCGCCCGCAGCCGCGCTGGTCGAACAGCACGATCCGGTACCGCGACGGGTCGGCGACCCGCCGCATCCCGGCCGAGCGGCCGGCGCCGGGGCCGCCGTGCAGCACCATCAGCGGCGTGCCCTCGGGGTTGCCGCACTCCTCCCAGTAGACGCGCCGGCCGTCGCCGACGTCGAGCATGCCGTGCGCGTACGGCTCCGGGCTGATCGCTTGAGTCATCCGCCGAATTGTGCCGGAGCCGGCCCGAGATGACCGGTTAGTGAACGTTGCGTTTTCTATAGACGAAGGTCTACCGTACAGAAGACGAAACGTTCTCTATAGGGTGACCATGAACCAGCGGCCGAGCACGATCACCACGGTGCTGCCCGGGTTGCTGCTCGCGATGCTGCTCGGCGCGCTGGACCAGACGATCATGGCGCCGGCGCTCAGCAGCATCGCCCGCGACCTCGGCGACCTCGCCGACATGCCCGCCGTGATGACCGCCTACCTGGCCGCCGCGACCGCCGCCATGCCGGTGTACGGCAAGCTCGGCGACCGCTTCGGCCGCGGCGTGGTGATCCAGGTCGCCCTCGTCCTGTTCGTGCTCGGCGCGCTGCTCTGCCCGCTGGCCACCTCCGTGCCGCAGCTCGCCGCCTTCCGCGTCCTCCAGGGCCTGGGCGGCGGCGGCCTGTCGATCGGGGCGCAGGCCATTCTCGGCGAGCTCGTCAGCCCGCGCGAGCGGGGCCGCTACCTGGGGCAGATGGGCGCCGCGTACGTCGTCGCCGCGGTCGGCGGGCCGCTCATCGGCGGCCTGATCACCGACCACTTCGGCTGGCGGTGGATCTTCGCGATCTACCCGCCGCTCGGCCTGCTCGCCGCCGCGGTGCTGGCACGCACCCTGCGGCTGCCCCGCCCGCGGCCGGGCGCGGCGCCGCCCGTGGACTACCTCGGCGCCGCCGCGCTCGCCGGCACCGTGGCCGCCCTGGTGCTGTACGGCCAGACCGGCTCGCCGGTCGCGCTGCTGGTGGCGCTCGCCGCGGCCGCCGCCTGGCTGGTGAGCGCCCGCCACGCCGCCGATCCCGTACTGCCGCTGCGGCTGTTCCGGGACCGGAGCTTCACGGTGCCGGTGGCGGTCAGCTTCCTGGTCGGCTTCGCCCTGTTCGGCACGGTCACGTACGTGCCCGCGTGGGCCGGGCTGGCGATGGGCGTGCCGGCGTCCCAGGCCGCACTGATGCTCACCGGGCTGATGGCCGGGGTGCTGCTGACCACGGTGGCGTCCGGCCGGATGATCACCCGGACCGGGCGCTACCTCGTGTATCCGATCACCGGCACCGCGCTCGCCGCGATCGGGCTGGCCCTGGCCTCGTGGCTGCTGGCCACCGACACCGAACCGCGGATCCTCGTCGCCGCCACGCTCGTCCTGATCGGGCTGGGGATCGGCTGCGTCGTGCAGGTCATGGTGCTGATCGCGCAGAACGGCGCCGAGCACGCGGACCTGGGCACGGCCACGTCCGCGGTGACCTTCTTCCGGCAGATCGGCGCGTCTCTCGGGGTCGCCGTGGTGGGCGCGCTGATCAGCCGGCACGTGGCCCTCCAGGGCGCCGCCACATCCGACGGCGGCCAGGCCATGGGCCACGCGCTCGCGCTCGCTTTCGGGGCGGTGGCTCCGGTGCTGGTCGTCGCCTGCGTGCTCACCCTGACGCTGCCGGCACGACCGCTGCGTACCACCGCCCATGTCGATGATCTCGTGGAGGAGCGATGACGCTCATCACCCCGCTCAGCGCGCTCGGCCGTTCCGACCTGGAGACGGCCGGCGGCAAGGGCGCGAACCTGGGGGAGCTGGTCCGGCTCGGCCTGCCGGTGCCGGACGGCTTCGTGGTCACGACGGACGCGTACGCGGCCGTGGCCGCGCACGTGCCGATCCCGGACCGCCCGGCGGAGGCGGACGGCGCCGCGATCCGGGCCCGGTTCGAGGCGGCCGAGGTGCCCTCGGAGATCCGTACCGCGACCGGCGCGGCGTCGACTCCACCGAGGTGCGGATCGCCGTCGTCGTGCAGCGCATGGTCGACGCGGAGACGGCGGGCGTCATGTTCACCGCGGACCCGGTCACCGGCGAGCGTGATGCCGTGGTGGTGGAGGCGAGCCGCGGGCTCGGCGAGGCGGTCGTCTCCGGCCTCGTCACCCCCGACCGGTACGTGCTCGGCCGCGACGGCACGGTCCGCGACAGGACGCCGGGGCGCCGCGAGGTGATCGTGCGGAGCCTGGCCGGCGGCGGGGTCGAGCACACCGAGGGCACCGGCGAGGCGGCCGAGCGGCTCCCGGACGCGGTGCTCGCCGAGCTGGCCCGGCTCGCCGTACGGGTCGCCGAGCACTACGGGCGGCCGCAGGACATCGAGTGGGCGTACGCGGACGGGCGGGTCAGCCTCGTGCAGGCCCGGCCGATGACCGCGCTCCCGCCGCCTCCGGTACGGCTCACCCGGCGGCAGCGCTTCTCCGGGCGGATCCTCACCGAGCTGATCCCGTACCGGCCGTACCCGATCGACGCGAGCTCCTGGGTGCCGTACGGGCCCGCTGGGCTGATGGCGCGGATGGGCCGGGGCTTCGGCGTCGCCGGCGTGTTCGAGCACTTCCTCGTCGAGGAGGACGGGGTCGTCTACACGATCAGCCCGCCGAACCCGCGCCCGTCGCCGCGGACGCCGTTCCTGCTGCTCGCCGCGCTCGTCCGCAGCCACCGGTACGACCCGGCGCGGTGGACCGAGGACCCGCGCTACACCGGCTACCGGCGGGCCGTCGACGATCTCGCCGCCGACGACCCGGCGACGCTGCCCTGGCCGCGGCTGGTGGCGGTGCCGCGCCGGGCGCTCGACCTGATGGATCCGCTCGTCGGCCTGCGCGCCGACTACCTCCCCGGCACCGGACTGGCGCTGCTCCGGCTGCGGCTCGCGCTGCGCCCGCTGGGCCGCGGTGCCCTCTTCGGCGACCTCTCCGTGGGCGGGCGCACCCGGACCGAGGACGCCAACCGCGCCCTCGCGGCGCTCGCCGCGACCGTCCGCGCCGATCCGCGGCTGGCCAAGGCGGTGGGACGCCCAGGACCCGGCGCTGCTCGCCGAGTTCCCCGCCTTCCGCGCGGAGTTCGAGGCGTTCCTCGCGGAGTACGGGCACCGCGAGACCAAGACCGCCATCCTCGCCACCTCCCCGACCTGGGGCGAGTCGCCGGACGTGGTCCTCGGGCTGGTCAAGGTGCTGGTCGCGGAGCCGCCGGAGGAGTCCGGCCGGCCCGCGAGCGCGCTGCGCGAGCTACTGAGCCATCCACGGCTGCGGGGGCCGAAACGGCGCGCCCGGATGGAGCGCCGGGTCGCGGCCGCACGGGCCGGCATGGTGTTCCGGGAGGACAGCCACTTCGAGCTCACCCGGCCGCTGCCGATCCTGCGCCACGCGCTGCTGGAGGCCGGGCGCCGACTCGCCGAGGCGGGCGTGCTCGAGACCGCCGAGGACGTCTACCACCTGCGGCTGGAGGAGATCGAGGGGCTGGACGGGCCGGACACCGCGGCCGCCCGGCGGCTGCGCGGCACCGTACGGACCCGCGCGAGCCGGCGCGAGGAGCTGAGCGGCGTACGGCTGCTCGACACCCGGCTCATCTACCCCCGGCCGGAGGGCGAGACGGCCCTGGTCAGCGGCACCCCGGCGAGCGGCGGCACGGTCACCGGCCCGGTCGCGGTGGTGCGCGGGCCGGAGGATTTCGGGAAGCTGCGCGACGGCGACGTGCTCGTCTGCCTGTACACGAACCCGTCGTGGACGCCACTGTTCCGACGCGCCCGGGCCGTCGTGGTGGACACCGGCGCCACCGCGTCGCACGCCGCGATCGTCGCGAGGGAGTACGGCATCCCGGCGGTCATGGGCACCGGGACCGGCACCGCGACGCTCACCGACGGGCAGACGGTGACCGTGGACGGCGACACCGGGCGCGTCGTCGCGGCGGATTCGTAGGATCACGGCATGTCAGGTCACGGCGGAGCCGGCGATCACCGCAAGCTGCCGCGGCGGCGCGGGGAGGAGCTGGAAAAAGCCATCCTCCAGGCCACCCTCGACGAGCTGGCCGAGACGGGCTTCGCGGGGATGACGATCGAGCGGATCGCGGAGCGCGCGCGCACCGGCAAGGCGTCGGTCTACCGGCGCTGGCCGAGCCGGTACGAGCTGGCGATGGCCGCGATCTACCGGATCGCCCCGGATCCGGCCTCCCCGCCGGACACCGGCACGCTCCGCGGCGACCTGCTGGCGCTGCTCCGGGCGACGGCCGCGATGCTCTCCGGGCCCGGCGGCGAGGCGATGCGCGGGCTCGTCGGTGACGTGCTGCGGGACGAGAAGCGGATGGCCCGGATCCGCGAGGTCTCCCAGGGCTCCGGGCGGCGGGCGGTCGAGGAGGTCACCCGGCGGGCGGTGGCGCGGGGGGAGATCGACGCGGCCGCGGTCACCACCCGCCGTCTCGAGACCGGCCAGGCGCTGCTGCGGCAGCACTTCCTGTTCAACGGCGCGCCGATCCCGGACACGGTCATCCTGGAGATCGTCGACGAGGTCCTGGTGCCCCTCTTCACCAACCCGCTGTGAGGGTCGGCAGGGACCCACGGTCGCGTCGACATGTGCCGTACGGCCCGGGTCAGCCGGCCGTACGGCCGTGCCGGTCGCGGGCCTTCAGCCGCGCGTTGGGCATCGGCGGCGCGGGCAGCGGATCCCGTGCGCAGCCGCCGACGGTGCCGAACCGGCGCCCGGCCATCCAGTCCTCCCGGTCCGCGACGACCTCCTCGTGCGAGCGGGCCACGAAGTTCCACCACATCACCAGCGGCTCCTCGAACGGCTCGCCGCCGATCACGAACAGCCGGACCGGGCCCGCGGCGCCGCCGCGTCCGGCAGCGCCACCCACAGCTGGAGGCCGTGCATGACCGGCGGATGGTCCGGCGGTGACTGCTCGGAGTGGGCGATGCCGCGCCCCGAGGTCATCAGGTTGAGCTGCCCGGGCACGATCGTCTGCGCGCTGCCGAGGCTGTCGTGGTGCAGGATCTCGCCGTCCACCAGCCAGGTGACGGTCTGCAGGCCGGTGTGCGGGTGCGGCGGGATCTGCGTGCCCGGCGCGTCGCGGACGTCCTGCGGGCCGAAGTGGTCCACGAAGCACCATGCGCCGACCATCCGGCGGGGGCGCTGCGGGAGCAGCCGCCGGACCGTCGTGTACCGCCCCAGCGGCACGTCGTGCCCGGGCAGCAGCATGCTCTCCGGCTCGGCCACCTCCGCCGTCGTGCCCCCGTACAACGCCTGCTCCGCCGCGTCGTTCATCTCCACCCCTCGCTTCAGCCCTGGATGCGGGTGTCCTTGTGCGTCCATTCGCGCTCGCGGAGGGCGAACTTCTGGATCTTGCCGGTGGAGGTCTTCGGCAGCGCGTCGAGGAACTCGACCTCGCGCGGGGCCTTGTAGCGGGCGATCTTGGCCTGTACGTGCTCGATGAGCGCCTCGCCGGTGACCTCCGCCCCCTCCTTGCGGATCACGAACGCCTTGGGCCGCTCGCCCCACTTCTCGTCCGGCACGCCGACCACGGAGACCTCGAGCACCGCCGGATGGGACATGATCGCCTGCTCCACCTCGATGGTGGAGATGTTCTCCCCGCCGGAGACGATCACGTCCTTGGCCCGGTCGCGCAGCTCCACGTACCCGTCCGGGTGCAGCACACCGAGGTCGCCGGAGTGGAACCAGCCGCCGCGGAACGCCTGCGCGGTGCCCTCGGGGTCGTCGTGGTAGCCGGCCATCACGTTGTTGCCGCGCATCACGATCTCGCCCATGGTCGCGCCGTCGGCGGGGACGTCGTTCATGTTCTCGTCCACCACCCGCATGGTCTCGGCCTGGAGCATGCCGACGCCCTGACGGGCCAGCCGGGTGGCGCGCTCCGCCGGGTCGAGGTCGGGCCAGCCGGGCTGCGGCTCGCAGACCGAGTACGGCCCGTACGTCTCGGTGAGCCCGTACACGTGCACGATCGCGAAGCCGAGCCGCTCCATCCCGCCGATCGTGGTGGGGCTCGGCGGCGCGCCCGCGGTGGTCACGGTGATCGGCCGGTCCAGCGGCGCCGCCTCCGGCGCGTTCATGATCGTCGTGAGCACGGTCGGCGCGCCGTTCAGGTGGGTCACGCCGTGCTCCCGGATCAGCCGCCAGATCGCGTCGCCGCGCACCTCGCGCAGGCACACGTGGGTGCCGCCGATGCCGGTCACCGCCCACGGCGTGCACCAGCCGTTGCAGTGGAACATGGGCAGCGTCCACAGGTACACGCTGTTCCTGTCGTGCGCGGAGTGCACGATCTCGCCGAAGGAGTTCAGGTACGCGCCGCGGTGCGTGTAGATGACGCCCTTGGGCCGGCCGGTCGTGCCGGAGGTGTAGTTGATGGAGATCGGCGCGGTCTCGTCCTCGACGGTCCAGGGCAGCGGCTCGTCCGTGCCGCGCGCGGTCAGCTCGTCGTACGTGATCGCGCCCGGGGGGCGTTCCCCGTCGCCGGCGACCACGATCTGCAGGCCGTCCGCCGCGCCGGCGGGCATCGCGGTCACCGAGCCGAGCAGCGCCTCGTCCACGACGAGCAGCCTCGCCGCCGAGTGCGCGCAGATGTAGGCGATCTCCTCGCCGGACAGCCGGGTGTTGATCGCGACGAGCACGCCTTCCGCCAGCGGCACCGCGAAGTGTGCGACGAGCAGCTCGGGCACGTTGGGCATCAGGTACGCGACCCGGTCGCCCGGCCCCACCCCGGAGGCCCGCAGCGCCCGCGCCACGCGCGTCGTACGCGCGGCGAACTCGGCGTAGCCCACCCGCGTGTCCCCGTGCACGATGGCCGTCTTGTCCGGCCACACCCGTGCGGACCGCTCGAGAAAGGCCAACGGTGTCAGCGCCGTGTGCGAGACGTTCATCCCCGCCCCCTCCTGCCGATCGCGACGTACCCAGGAGGAGTCTTGTCGAGTCGAATTCGGAAGTGAAGACCCGGGGGGCGATCGGCCGAGGCGCCGCGCGCGGGGGGGATCCGCCGGTGACGCCGGAGACGCGGGGCCCTGGACCCTGGGACGCGACCCCGCGGGACCCTGGAGACGCGGGAAGGGCGGAAGGGGAGACCCCTTCCGCCCTTCCTGTACGGCTACCGGTCAGGCCGGGGTGATGTTCTCCGCCTGCGGGCCCTTCTGGCCCTGCGTGATGTCGAACGACACCTTCTGGCCCTCCTGGAGCTCACGGAAGCCGGTGGCGGCGATGTTGGAGAAGTGCGCGAACACGTCGGCGCCGCCGCCGTCCGGCTCGATGAAACCGAAGCCCTTCTCCGAGTTGAACCACTTCACAGTGCCGGTGGCCATGTTGTCTCCCTCTGGGTCGATCATGAGGCTCACACCCTGTGAGCATCCGCGTTGCGAGCCCATCCGGAAGGTCCAGAAAACAAAAAGCGCACCTAGAAGACTCTCCTTCCAGGCGCGCAAAACGTCTTTGGGAACTGCAACTGCCTCTACCCTAACATGCGGGTGTTGATATCGGGGGTCGCGGCCCACGGCCTGCGCATATGACGCATACTTGAGGCAAATGAAGTCATCCCGAGCGCCCCAGCGCAAGCATCTGGCGACGAGTCCCTTCAAGCCTCCCGCGGAGCCCCCGCCCGTCGAGGTCTTTGACCTCGATGACCGCGTGAGCCACGACAAGTACGGGCTGGGGCGCGTCATCGAGGTCTCCCCCGATGCGGTGATCGTGGACTTCGGCCCCAGCAGGGTCCGGATCACCGCCCCTTACCCGAAGCTCATCAAGCTCTGATCCGAGCCTCGGCCCCCAGCCCTCACCGGCCGACCCGAGAATTTCCGGCTGCCCACGTTCCGCGGCGGCAGCCGCGGGGAAGGTCCGGCTTGCGGTCTTAGGGGGGTGGGGCCGGTGGGGTCCTCGCAGGTCACGGGCGAGCCGGGCGTCGTACGGAGCATGATCCCCGCGCGGATCGACCGGCTTCCGTGGTCCCCTTTCCACACCCGCATGGTGATCGCCCTCGGCACCGCCTGGGTGCTCGAAGGGCTGGAGATCACCGTCGCCAGCGCCGTCGCCGCGACGCTCAGCGAGCCCGCGACGCTCGACATGACCTCCACCGAGGTCGGCGCGCTGGCCACCGTCTACCTGGTCGGTGAGGTCGTCGGGGCGCTGTTCTTCGGCAGCCTCGCGGACAAGATGGGCCGCCGGAAGCTGTTCATGGTGACGCTCGGCGTCTACCTGTTCGGCAGCGGCCTCACCGCGTTCACCCTGGACAACAGCCTCGGCTGGATCATCTACATGTACGCGACCCGCTTCGTCGCGGGCATGGGCATCGGCGGTGAGTACGCCGCCATGCACTCGGCCATCGATGAGCTGGTGCCCGCGCGTTACCGCGGCCGCGTGGACATCGGGATCAGCGGGACGTACTGGGGCGGCGCCATCCTCGGCACCCTCGGCACGCTGCTCTTCCTCAACCAACTCCCCACCGACCTGGGCTGGCGGGTCGGCTTCCTGCTCGGCCCGGTGCTGGCCGTGGTGATCCTCTTCGTCCGGCGGCACCTGCCGGAGAGCCCGCGCTGGCAGGTCATGCACGGGCAGGAGCAGGAGGCCGAGCAGTCGATCTCCTACATCGAGCGCGAGGTCGAGCAGGTCGGGAACCGGCTCGCGCCGCTGGACGACAGCCAGGCGCTCGAGATCCGCCCGTCGCGGCATCGCGGCTACATCACGCTGGTGAAGGTGCTGTTCGCGCAGTACCCGACGCGGTCGGTGCTGGGCGCGGTGCTGATGATCACCCAGTCGTTCCTGTACAACGCGATCTTCTTCACCTATACGCTGGTGCTCACGAAGATCTACGGCATCCCGTCCACGGCGGCGCCGTGGTATCTGATCGCGTTCGCGGTGGGCAACCTGGCCGGCCCGCTGCTACTCGGCCCGCTCTTCGACACGGTCGGCCGGAAGAAGATGATCTCGGGGACGTACCTGTTCTCCGGCGCTCTGCTGGCGATCTCGTCGTGGCTGTTCTACATCGGCGTGCTCACCGCCATGACCCAGACGATCCTCTGGTGTGTCATCTTCTTCTTCGCCTCGGCGGGGGCGAGCGCGGCGTACCTGACGGTCAGCGAGCTGTTCCCGGTGGAGGTACGGGCCCAGGCCATCGCGGTCTTCTTCGCGATCGCGCAGTGCTTCGGCGCGCTCGGCCCGGTGCTGTACGGCGCCCTGATCGGAGACGGGACCGACAGGGCGCGGCTGGGCATCGGCTACCTGATCGCCGCAGTGATCATGATCATCGGTGCGGTCACCGAGATCGTGCTCGGGGTGGACGCCGAGGGCAGGTCGCTGGAGGACGTCACGGCACCGCTGTCCGCGGTACGCCTGGCGGGCCGGACCATCACCGAGACCTCCGGCCTCGCCGGTCAGGCCCTGGAGCCTCCCGCCACCCGCCGCCGCCGTCCCGGCGAGCTCGGTGAGACCACCCAGGAGCCCCGCCGGGACCGGGAGCACGGCGACGAGGACGCCCCCTGAGCCGTCGCCGGCCGGGGTGCCGCCGGGCGTGTCGCCGGGCGGGGTGCGCCGGGCTTGTCGCCGGACGGATGTCGGCGGGCGGCGTGTCGCCGGGCGGGGTCAGGAGACGCCGATGCGGGCGAGCGGCTCGACGAGCTCCCGCTCCTCGTACGACAGGTGCGAGAGCAGTGTGTCCGTGAGCAGGTCCACCGCGTCGCGCAGCGCGGAGCCGTCGCCGGGGTCGGCGACGAACGCCACGAGCGCGCGGTCCACGCCCTCGAGCACCTCGTGGATCACCTCGTGCTCGTCCCTGAGCCGTTCGATCACCGGGACCAGGCGGGGGTCGGCGCGGCGCAGTCGAGGGAAGAGGCTATGGTCCTCCAGCGTGTGGTGCACGGTCACCAGCCGGCAGTAGGACTCGCAGTACGCGCCGAGCGTCCGGTTGTTCTGCCGCATGGTCATCCGGTTGATCTCGGTCCGTGCGGCGCCCGGGTCGAGGTTCCCGGCGAGCACCTGCTCCATGATGTCGCGCACCTGGGCGAGCTCCTGCCGCAGATGGTCGTGCACGTCGACGAGGTGCCGCCCGGAGGCGCGCTCATGTGCGGTGTAGCCGCGGCCCAGGTCCGGCGCGGGCACCGTCGGCCGCGTCGACTCGTCCCACACCCGCTCACGCGACAGCCGAACGCCGTCGTCCGGCGTCGGCTCGACCCCCAACCCGGCGGGCACCCGCGCTCCATCCCCTCCGTCGCGCACGATCGCCTCATCCGCCGGCGACTCGACCCGTCCGCCTCCGGTCGAGGCGAGAGTGGTCGCCGCGCCGTCTCCATGGCGCGGCGCGGGCGAGGTCTCGGCGGCGCGTTCGGTGGTGACGAGGTCGTGGACGGCGGGGGCGACCTCGGCGGCGAAGCGTTCGATCAGGGTGGCGGAGTCGGCGGCGAGGATGTACGCGCTGGTGCCCTCCGTCAGGGTCAGCTCGGCGAACTGCTCCGCCCAGGCTGCGGGCGGCCCCTGCAGGAAGCCCGCCCCGCGCCCGAACGTGCCCGTGATGTTGTACAGCCGCCGCACGTCCGCCGGGGACCGCCCCGCCTCGGCCGCCGCTGAGCACGTCGAGGCTGGCGGCGGCACGGGCGAGCACCGCCGGCTCGGTGGAGTTCGGGGTCGATGGCGACCTGGGGTGGGCGCTCGGGGTCGTGTTCCGCCGGTACGTCAAGGCGGTGGACGCGGTCGTCGGCGACCTCCCGGGCGGCCCGCGCGGTCCCGCGAGCTGATGTTCCGGCTGGCCGCCGAGGCGCAGGACCAGGATCCGGTGACCGGCGCCTGCCAGGTCATCGAGGAGCTGGTGCCACCGGCCGACCGCGCCCCGAAGCCCCGCCGCCGACGCCGCGGTTAGCGCGCGCTCTCAGATCGGGAGCGCGTGCGCGCGCCCTCAGGCCGGCACCGCATGCGCGCCCTCAGGCCGGCACCGCGCGCGTGGGCGCTCAGGTCGGCGCGCGCGCCCGGCCTCTCAGGTCAGCAGCGTGTGCGCCAGGCCGGTGAGCGCGCCCGCGGCGATGTACCAGGCGTTGTTCAGCCGCGTCCGCCAGAGCAGGAGCAGCGTGACGAGCGCGATGCCGAGCGTGAGGGGATCGATGATGGCGGTGCGGG
>WHSL01000090.1 GCA_009380095.1 Streptosporangiales bacterium
AACGCCCGCCACCCCGACGTGCTGGCCGCCCAACGCCGCGAACGCGCCCGCATCCGCAGCCAACGCCAGCAACGCTGGGGCCGCCCCCGCCCCAAGACCGCATGATCAAACCCGGTGAACGTATGTGGTCACCGCACTAGCCAGCGAACGAATTCGGTCATTTGAAATTTGATACATGTCGGAACTCCGCTCAGCTAGAGAGATGCGAAAGAGTCAAGCCCCCGGGATAGCCTCACGCCCATCATCAGCGGGTTTCGATCACACGCTTGGCCCAGAGCCGGAGCATGCGATCTGGGGACGGAGCGTTGGCCGACCAGCAGAAAGATACCTGCGACGTGGTCCCCCCACTGGCCCTCCAGCGCAGACAGGCCAAACCTGGCCCTCGGGTACACCGCATGCCGGCTCGGTACGTCGGACATGCGGCGGAGCGCCGGGGCACGACCTGCGTGTAGACGGCAAGGCGGCCCACGTGGCTAAGAACCCTGTGCGGCCGCTTTCCTATGGAAGGTGTGACACCCCTCGTCGACCGTCACACCCCTGTCACGCCTGATGAGCTGGGAGAATGACAGGTGTGACAGGTGTGACAGGTCATGTGGGGCTTGGAGTCGGACTGGGCTGCCCTTCACGAATTTCGCAGTCGTGCAACCCGGGGTAGAGCGGAGAGACATGTGGGACATGGCGGTACGGTCCTGGGTGTGAGCACCGAGGAGCGCCCTGAAGAGCTTCGTACCAAGGTCTTCGGCGAGCGGACGCTGTACGACAACCCGTGGGTTCGCCTGACCCTGGTCGACATCGAGCCGCCGGATGGACGCCGCTTCGAGTACCACGTCGTGCGCCTTCAACGAGTCGCTGCCGCGCTCGTGCTGAACGACGCCGATGAGGTGCTGATGATGTGGCGTCATCGCTTCGTGGATGACTCATGGGGATGGGAGCTGCCCGGCGGGATCATCGACCAGGGCGAGGAGGGGGCGCAGGCCGCCGCGCGGGAGGTCGAGGAGGAGACGGGCTGGCGCCCGACCGGTCCGCTCGAACACGCTGTGAGCTTTCAGCCCATGGTCGGCATGGTCGACACCCCGCACGAGGTCTACGTGGGCAAGGGGGCCGAACTGGTCGGCGAGCCCACCGACCTGGAGGAGGCCGCGCGCATCGCGTGGGTTCCGATGGGGACCGTGCTGGAGCTGATCAGCAAGGGCGAAGTGCTCGGTTCCGGCTCACTCGTCGGGCTCCTCTACGTGCTGGCCCAGCGAGGATCCGGCCTGACACCTGAGAGCTAGGCAACACGTCCGAGGTTCAGGATGCGGCGTCGCTGACGTACGGACCCGACCTGATTCGCCAGCGAGCGCGCTGTACGGAGGTGCACGCGCGCCTCGTCGACTTCGCCGCACGAGAAGAGCGCCTGCGCCAGGTCACAGCGGAGACCAGCGGCCGCCCGGACGAACGAGGAATCCATGCCGTCCACGGCACGCCGCAGGTAGTCGACCGCCTCAGGCTGCCCCAGGTGGGCGAGGCAGTGCCCACGCCAACGAGCTAGGTGGGCCTCATTCAGTGAGATGAACGGCAACCGGGGGTCGTCCGGATCTGCGGGCAGCAGCTCGACGGAACGCTCCAACGCCCGATGACACTCGTCGTCTCCAAGCTTGGCGTGGACCT
The DNA here is from genome assembly GCA_009380095.1 of Streptosporangiales bacterium. GTDB lineage: Bacteria > Actinomycetota > Actinomycetes > Streptosporangiales > Streptosporangiaceae > WHSL01. The sequence goes on from WHSL01000090.1 coordinate 1,651, forward strand.
CTCCCTCGACCGCACGAAGCCAGCAGTTCAACAGCGGTGGCCCGTTGCGCTTGACCGTCGTCACGGCGCCCTCCACCAACGTGACCGCATCGGTTAGCCGGCCGAGGTCGTGCAAGGCATAGACCTGCTCCCCCATCGCGTGCGCGAGCAGCACGCGTGACTCAGCCTCACGTGCGGCGACCTTGGCTGTCTCGTAATGGTGCCACGCCTGCCCGAGGGCGCCGACGTCGAGAGCCTGCCAGGCGGCGAGCGTGGCGGCATCGGCCAGGACCGCGGCGAGGGCACTTCTGATCGACGGCCGGACGCTGTGGCTCATCAGCTCGTCGAGCGTGGCCATGACCGCTCGCGTCTGCTCAAGGAGGGACGGCGCTCCGAGACGCCGATCGAGAAGACGAATCTGATGAACCTGCTTCTCCATCTCGCGGACGAGCGGCATGTCGACTCGGCTAGATGTGGCGAGCCGCTGTCGCAGGTCGTCAATCGGAGTCGGCTCGTCGTACCGATCGCTCGGGTCAGCGAATCCCAGCTCTTCATCGGTACGCCCGTACACGAGGCGGTACAGGTAGCGCCACTCATCGGAGGGGTGGATATGGCCGTTCTCGTGGCGGGAGACCGTCGTCTTCAGACTCTTGTCGCTGCCCAGTGCGACGTTCGTTCGCGCAGCGCAGCGCCGCAGGGCCGCGATGAGCTGAGAGACCTTCCAGCCGAGGTCGGCGCGCGCCTGCCGTAGCGGTGTCCAGTTCTCCCCGTCGCCAATGAGAGCCACCTAGACAGCATCCCCCACCAAGGGCAGCACACAAGGCCGGTTAACACGACCGCGTTAACCAGTGCGGGCTTCCGTGTCAGTCATCTCCTCGGATCCCATGGAGGACAGCCAGAGCGCGAGGAGGTAGTACATGACCACGGCATGGGTGGGAGACGGCTCGATCTCCCCCGCCCGAGTCCAGCGGGAGAAGTCGTACCTCCGGGACCTCGCCATCCAGCTTGAGGCGCTGGCGATCGGGGCCAAGGTCGTCGGCATGACCGACGTCCTGATGCGTCCCGGTGCACACGGGGCGACCCTGCGGCGTCCGCCGACCCTCCATGTCTGGACGAAGTCAGACGACTCCCCTCAACGTCTCACCGTCCGCATCCGAGACGGTCGATCGGTCGCGTACGTATGGGGTGACCCCGAGCAGGCTGTCCCCGTGAAGAGCCCGAACGAGGCCGCAGCGGCGGTCGCCGCCGCCCTCGACGTGACGACATTCGAATGAGACGCCGTCTGGTCGCGCTCACTCCCCTTCTTCGCCCGGGTACGCGCGCCTACCCGGGCGGTTAAGACCCCACGGCCCTGAGACGACGGCACCGTCCCCCGCCGGGCCGACCCCCTCTCGGGGCCGTGGGCGCCACTCCGTGCACCGTAGGCCGATCCGAAAGGCATTGATCATGACCGTCGATTTCTTGGAACTGGAGATCACCACGGAGTGCGCACTGGCCTGCCGCCACTGCTACTCCAAGAGCGGCCCGAAGGGCGACACAGGCACCATGTCGACCCGCGATTGGCTGCATGTCATCGAGCAGGCCGCCGCGCTCAACATGGAGACGGTTCAGTTCATCGGCGGCGAGCCCACGATGCATCCCGACTTCCACACCCTCGCTCAATACGCCCTGCTGAAAGGGCTCAAGGTCGCCGTGTACACGAACCTGCTCGACGTCACCCCGGAACTGTGGGAGCTCTACATGCACCCCGAGGTGACCATCAGCACGTCGTGGTACTCCGCCGACCCTGCCAAGCACGCCGAGGTGACCGGGAGTCCGGACAGCTTCCGGCGCACCCGCGCCAACATCGTTGAGGCACTACGACGCGGCATCGACCTCAAGGCGGGCATCGTCGAGGTCGTGGACGGGCAAGGCGTCGACGAAGCCCGCGCGGATCTGGAAGCGCTCGGGGTGACCGATATCCAGATCGACAGGGCACGGGCGATCGGCCGAGCAGCCCGCGGTCGTGCCCCCGACATCTCCGAACTGTGCGGGAACTGCGGCCGGGGGCGCGCCGCGATCGACACTCATGGCCGGCTCATCCCCTGCGTGCTCGGCCGGTTCCTCATCGCCGGGAACGTCACCGCAACACCCCTGGGCGAACTGTTGGCAGGGCAACGGTGGGATGACATCGTGACCTCCGTCCCGGACAAGTCCTGTGTCACCTGTACTCCGGCCGACTCCAATGATTGCGACCCCTCCCGATGATCGACTGGCAACCGCACGCCGCCCGGCTCGCCAGCGAGACCACGCACCCGGTGTCTCGCTGGCGGCCGATCGTTGCGTCCCTCCCCCGACACGTGTTCGTCCCGCGCTGGTGGACCTGGTCGGCTCCCGGAGACGGGTTCGGCTCCGAAGTGTGGGACCTCAACGACGGCCGCGCCGATGAACAGGGATGGTTGAAGGCCGCGTACGCCGACCGCTCACTTGTCACGCAGGTCGGCCCACTGCACGCCGACCACGCTGAGCCGGGCCAACGGCCCTCCGGTATGCCGACCTCGTCGGCGACCCTGCCGCGTCTGGTCGCACAGATGTTTCGGCACGCCCACATTGACGACGGTGCGGAAGTGCTCGACGTTGGGACCGGTTCCGGGTACGGCTGCGCGATGCTGGCCTGCCGACTCGGCGATATCCGAGTTACCAGCGTGGACGTGGACCCCTACCTGACGACGGCGGCCGCCGAACGTCTCGACGAGATCGGGCTACACCCAAAGGTGGTGACGTGCGACGCCACCGGCCCCCTACCCGGTACGTATGACCGCATCGTGGCGACCGTGTCCGTACGCCCGATTCCGGCAAGCTGGCTCGCCGCGCTCAGGCCCGGCGGGCGCCTTGTCACCACGATCTCGGACACCGCGCTCATCATCACCGCCGACCGGACCGACGACGGTGGCGCTGACGGAAAGGTCGAGTGGGACCGGGCCGGGTTCATGCACACGCGCACCGGGGCCGACTACCCGCCGCGACTCGTCCCAGAACTGGCCAATGTCCACGAGGCCGAAGGCGACGTGTCACACGGCCGATACCCCGTCGTGAACGTCGTCGAGGCCTGGGAACTGTGGTCCATGCTCGGCGTGGTCGCGCCCGGCATCCAGCACCACTACCAACAGGACTCTGACGGCGGCCGTACCGCCTGGATGATCCATCCAGATGGTTCGTGGGCTCGCGCCTCGAGCCCCGACGGCGAATCCCCCACCGTTCACCAGGGCGGCCCTCGTCGCCTCTGGGACGTCCTGGACGACCTCCGCCACACCTGGCTCCGCGACGGGTCCCTGCCGGTGTACGGAGCCCGTGTGCGGATCACTCCTGACGGCGCAATCCACCTTCGACGGGGACGCTGGCAGGCCACTCTCAGCGCTTGAGGAGTCGCAGGGTGATCGGCCCTCTAGGCTGGTCGGCGAGCGAGACGAAAGGGGCCACGTGGCCAGGCCGAAGAGCACCGACGCCGTGTATCTGCGGATCGCAGAGGCACTGCGGGCTCGGATCGTTTCGGGAGACCTCAAGCCCGGTGACAAGCTGCCATCCGAGAAGGCCGTGTGCGCGGAGTTCGGCGTTGCCCGTGGCACGGCCAGGGAGGCCCTGAAGAAGCTTGAGAACGACGGACTCGTCGACACGGTGCCTGCGGTCGGGAGAGTCGTTCGAAGCGATCACGAGACGGACAAGACGCCCCGCTATCGGCGCATCGCCGCCCAGCTCATGGCCTCGATCGAGGCCGGCGAGTATGCGCCTGGCACTCCCCTGCCCGCAGAGGCCCAACTGGCGGAGCAGTTCGGCGCCTCGCGCAACACGATCCGTTCGGCTCTTGGAGAACTTGACGGCCGTGGGCTGGTCGAGGTGACCCACGGGAAGGGCCGCGTCGTCCTCCCTCGCGAGGGCTGATCAGATCCGCTAGCCGCAACTTCGGCCTTGGGACATCGGTATTTCGGTCCGCAGGATAGGCCGGGGCCGGTCGCGACGGTCGGAGGTGCATCGTCTCGTGGGGTGCACCTGCCACACTCGGATGAATGACCCTGATCGCAGGGGGAGCTAATGAGCTCTGGCCTCAGAGGTCGCCGCCTTCTCGGCGCTCACCGAGACCGTGCACAGGCGGTCATCGACGACGTGCGAGAATGCGTCCAGGCGATTGATTTTGACTCGGAGGACGACCAGCGGGCTGTTGAGCGAGAGGCGTTTTTCGCGAGTATTCGCGCGCATCGCCTCTCGCCCGGGATTCTTATCTCCCCAGCGGAGTTGGTTCCCTTCGCGACCATGGCGTTGCTCCTAGTGTTCGCTCTGGCCGCGTCGGCGGCTGTCGCCGTCCTTACCACTCCGGCCGATGCTGACGGCTCGGGGCCGGGTGAGGTGTCACCGGTGTTGCGTTATGGCGTTTTGTGTCTGGCGCTGGCGGCTGGAGGGGCAATAGCGAGCTTGCGGTGGTTGAAACCGCTCATCTCAAAAGCAGTAAAGGGGCAGCTGAGCCTGTGGATGTTGCCGTTCGGCCTAGTAGCGGGAGTGCCGCTACTAGTCACGGTGGTGGCGTTCACCGTCAGCGATGTTTCATGGGCATCAACGGCGTGGCTTGGATACGCAGTCGTCGCGCCCGCGTTCATCATTGGACTGCTGAACCAGCAGATAGGTGACCGAATCAACATGCTTGTCCTCGGCATGGAGGGGACAAGGCATGGCCAGCGGCCCTCAGATTCGGTGACCTGGTATCTGTTGATTCTTGTTGCCGACTTCTACGCGCACCGACCCAACTGGGCAGATGCCCGGCAGATACGCTTGCGGCGCGGTCATGCCGTGTGGGTGGCACGGCGCCTTGAGAGGCAGTCCGTGTTGGACTCACGAACCCGGCTGACGGAATTCCGACTTCGGCGGCAGCTGCGCGCCGACTATCGCAAGATCGCCGAACTTGTTCGACTCCACGGGGACGCAGTCGTCCGAGTCCGAACTCGCGACGACTACCTGCGCATCTGTGAATCGATTCGGGCAGGACTCCTTGCCGCGACCCAGCAGAACTGGCCGGCGTTGCTGGAGCACGCCCCCGAAGTGACCCGATTCGTCAGGCTCGGTCGACTGATCAGACCGGCGATCGGGTCGCTGCTTCTAGTAGGCGCTGGAATCGCCGTCGGCTACCTTCCGGGCATCGAGGACCAAACTGCACTCAGTGCCCGGGTTGCCCTTCTCCTCGCTGCAGTTCTTGCTCTGATCCCCGGCAATGCTGGCGCTTCCGACACGATCCGGTCGACCTACGATAAAGCCTTGCTCTGGCCCAGGGCCTGAACGGACCCCATCTGCAGAACGAAGTCAGCTCGCCTTAGCGCGTAGCTGCTCGATCCGCCTCAACTGGCGCCGCGAGCCTGTGCGGTTCACGAGGAGGCGTGCGGCTCCCAGGTGTTCCTCTGCCGTCCGGTGTTCACCACGTACGAGCAGCGCGCCCGCCAGATCGATCCGTAGGCCGGACTCGGCGCGGGTGTACGTGCCGTCCATCGCTGCCAGGGCCGACGTCAGCTCGTCAATGGCCTGAGTATCACCGAGCCGCGCGAAGCAGTTGCCTCGCCAGCGTGCGAGGTGCGTCGCGTTCAACGCCAGAAACGGCAACTCCGCGTCTGGCTCATCGGGCAGCAGCGCCGTGGCCTCGTCGAGCGCCGACCGGGTGACATCGCGCTGTCCTGCCGCTGCCGCCATCTCGCCCTGAGCTGCGGAGAGCCAGGTGCGCATGAGTCCCGGGACTTGGCCGGCGGTCCGGTCGCGGGCGTAGGCGACAAGCTCCGCGGCCTGCTCCGCTTCGCCGACGTCGAGCAGCACGTACGCCTGTTCGGCCGTGGCGAAGGCGAGAAGCGCAGCATCCTCCGCCTCAAGTGCTGCGGCCTTGGCGCGCTCGAAGTGCTCCCATGCTTCACGTGGCGTGCCGATGTCGAGCGTCTGCCAACCGGCCAGGGTCGAGGCGTCGGCCTGCACCTTGGCGAGTTGCTGACGAATGCCGGGCCGGACCGCGTGCCTGCGCAGCTCATCAATGTGGACGATGTGCGCGTCCATCTGCGCGGCAATGAGGAGTGCTCCCTGCCGCGCGTCCAGACGGCGGATGCCGTCCGTCTGGTCCTGGAGGAGTGAGACGACCGCCGGGTCCACAGTCGACGCCCGCGCCAGCTCAAGAGCGAACTCGTCCCCCGTCGCCCGGCCCGGTGCGTCCGGCTCTCCGAAGCCCAGTTCGGCCGGGGAACACGCGTACACCTCACAGAAAAGCTGCTGGTACAGCTCACTGACCGCGCCATGCCCGTTCTCCCAACGGGCGATCTGCCTCGCCAGGCTCTGGGGCTGCGGAAGGACCTCGTTGCGCGCCCTCGCAGCGGTGCGGAGCCGTACGTCGAGCTGGGTCTTGGTCCATCCGCGCTCTTCCCGGCGGGCGCGTAGAGCCGTCACAACACCCCTACGGACAAGTTGCACATGATCATGACCCGGCCATTCTGCCGGATCTTGGTATCAGGACAAGGGGATGACAGTCACCCACTGTCAGCCTCTGTCATCTGTTGAGTGCGCCGAACGCGGGGCAATCTGGATCACGTCGGAGCCGGAACGAAGGCCCGGCGAAACAGCCAAGGGACTTGACACGAGCTTCGCACGCATCGTTAGCTGTACATGTTCTACTTGTTCAGTTAATGGAGTCGACGACTCGCCACCCCACTGGAGGTATCCGGATGAGCAGCGCACCTGGTCCCTGGGACGAGGAGCAGGACCCCACGGCGACGGACCTGGCCGAGATTGAGCGTGAGATGCCGCTGATCGAGGCGGAGATCGCTCTGTTGGACGCGGAGATCGCGACGATCGACCGGCCAGTGACAGAACTCGACCGCCGCCGGATCCGCCGCGCCCAGGTTCGCGTCCTGGCCGAACTACTCCGGCTGCGTGAAGCGGCCGCGATCGACGGGCCGGAGGCGGCCTGACATGTTCTTTCGCCCGATTGAGTGCCCAGTATGCGACCTGTGCGAGAGCTGCGCCGCAACCGAAGACCTCGACGTGTTCGAGGCGGACTCGCTGGTCGGAACTTTGTGCGTCACCCTGTGCGGCTCGTGCCACCGGATGGTGCTGGTTCCTGCCCTGTCTGTGGGTGACGCGGTGCGCCACGTGTGCGCCCATGCCGAGCACGTCGCCGCCGCTCAGCAGCCGCGCGGCCAGCTCAGGTGACCCCTCCGCGTCCACGCACTGAATCTCTGTGACCTGCATTGAAAGGGGAAACCATGAGTCTCGCGGTCTTCGGCCTGTTCCTGATCCTCGCGGCCGCCGCTGCTGGCTACAAGAACGGCCGAGCGGTCGCGGCCGCCGTGGTCGGGGTCATGCTCGGCCTGACCATCGCCGGGAGCGGCGGCGCCCTGGAGCAGCCCACGGAAGACCTCGTCGCCGGGATCCGTACCGGGATCGACTCCCTCGGCTCGTCGCTGTTCGGCGGTGGCAAGTGACCGCCACCGAGCTGCAAGCCGAGCTTGCCGGGCTGCGGCGTACGAGCCGCGCGGTGTACGGCGCGGTGTGGGGTGTGGCGGCCGGGGTGATGGTCTACGGCGCGGGCAACGTGACCGCGCTTCTGACCGCGCACGGGGTGCACGTGGGCATCGCGTGGATGCTGTCGCCGATGGTCGACCTTGGTCTCGTGGTCGCCCTGGTCGGCGGGCGAGCGCTGGACCGGTACGGGGTCCGTGACCGGTGGCTGACCGTGCTGCGGTGGACGGCCGGCCTGATGACGTGGTGCCTCAACGTCGCAGGCCCCGCCCTTCGCGGCGACATGGTCGGCGTCCTCATCCACTCGTGTGGGCCGGTGCTGCTGCTCGTCGTGGCCGAAGCCGCAGGGAGCGTGCAGCGCAGCATCGGCCGCCGCGCTGCCGAGCTCGACCGGGCGCACGCGGAGGCGGCCCGTGAGGCCGAGCCCGAGCCCGCTGCGTCACCTGTGACGGTCCGCGAGATGACCGACCTGTCCGACCCCCGCACGGCCCGCCGGTCCGGTCCGTCGAAGCGGACCGGCGCGTCCCCGGAGGCCGGACCGGATGTCTCGGACCTGTTGGAGGCCGGGCGCGCGGTCCGGTCCGAGGTCGAGGCCCGAGGAGACCGGCTGACCCGGTCCGCGTTGATCGAGGGTCTTCGGGCCGCCGGTCACTCCTGCTCCACCGACAAGGCGGGCGCCCTGCTGCGCCTGCTCAAGGCCGAGATCCACGCCGGCCCCGCCACCGACGCCGCCTGAAGCGGACCGACCGGACCAGAGAGGACATCCCATGTACGACCGCGACGAGTTCCCCGCCGAGTTCGACGCCACCGCCGACCGCGAGGAGTCCGCGACCGTCCTGGGCTTCCCGGACCACGACCGGACCGGCGAAGCGGACCGGACCGGTCGGACCACCGACACCGGACCCGAGGACGGGATCGCCCCGGAGGACTGGACCGTCAACCTCGACGACGAGCGCGACGACAACACGATCGAGGGCACCGTCGTAGAGCTGCCGGTCGACCCGGCCGACGCACCCAAGCCCGACTTCCACGCCGCCCTAGACGAGCGGTTGAAGGGGCTACGGCCGGTCGTGCCGGTGTGGATGCGCGACCGCGACGAAGCGCGCTACGTGGCCCGCTGGGCCGCCCGCTACAGCGCCCACACTGGCGCCTACCACCTGGCCCGCACGCCGAAGTACAGCGCGAAACTGCTGACCCGCGTGCCGCGCGGCGCCGGGCGCATCACGGTCGGGACGGCGCGGTGGCTGTTCGACCGGGAGGCCGCGCCGCTGCGCACGGAGGCCGTACGGCGGGGCGACGTGGAGACCTATCTGAAGCTCGCCCGGATGCGCAACGACCGCGTCCGCTCCCGCCTGGCCATGGCGATGCTCGCCGGTATCGGAGGGACCGTCCTCGTCACCATCGTGCTCGTCCTCGCCCCTGAGGCGGTCCGCTGGATGCTGGCCGGTGCGCTGCTCGCCGGGCTCGGCCTGGCCGGTGGCCCCGCCGACCGCCCACTCCTGGATGTGGCGCGGATCAAGCCGCGCGCCCGCAAGCTCACCGCCGACGTGGTGACCCGTGCCCTGCTCGCGACCGGCCTGGTTAAAGACGCCGCCGACATCTCGTTTCCGGCGCCGATCATGCGGGATGGCCCCGGGTGGCGCGCCACCGTCGACCTTCCGCACGGGGTGACCTCGGGCAAGGTGATAGCCCGCCGCGATCAGCTCGCCTCCGGCCTGGACCTCCCGCTCGGTCAGGTCTGGCCCGAGCCGGTACCGGGCGGGTCGCTGCGGCGGCTCGTCCTGTGGGTGGGAGATGAGGACCTGTCGCAGTCCCCGCCCGCGCTGTGGCCGCTGATCAAGCGCGGGAAGGTCGACCTGTTCGCGACGTTCCCGTTCGGCCGGACCCAGCGCGGGACCGAGGTCCCGATGTCGCTGATGTTCACCAATCTCCTCGTCGGGTCCGTGCCCCGCATGGGCAAGACCTTCGCCCTGCGCCTGGTCCTGCTCGCCGCCGGGCTCGACCCGACCGCCGAGCTGCACGTATACGACCTCAAGGGCGGGCAGGACTTCATGGCGTTTGAGCAGATCGCGCATCGGTTCGCCGTTGGCAACGAGGCACCCGCCATCGACTACGCCCTGACCGACCTGCGGGAGCTGCGTAAGCGGATGCAGGACCGGTACCGCACCCTGCGCGACCTCCCCGCCGACATCTGCCCCGAGTCCAAGGTCACCCGCGAACTCGCCGACAAGCGGTCACTCGACCTGTTCCCGATCGTGGTCGCCGCCGATGAGTGTCAGGTCTGGTTCACCCACAAAGAGCACGGCGAGGAGTTCGCCGAGATCGTCACCGACCTGATCAAGCGCGGTCCGGCGGTCGGCATCATCATCGCGCTCGCCACCCAGAAGCCGGACGGCGACAGCATCCCCTCCGGCATCCGGGACAACGTCGGCACCCGATTCGGGATGCGCGTCATGACCTGGCAAGTCTCCGACATGGTCCTCGGCTCCGGCATGGCCAAATCCGGCACCAACGCCGCCGCCCTCACCCGCGCGGACAAGGGCATCGGCTACCTCGTCGGCGCCAGCGACGACGTCGATTCCCAGCTCGCCCGTGCCGATCTGTGCGACTCCGAACACACGGCCCTTGTGGTCGTCCGGGCTCGTGCTCTGCGGGAGGCCGCCGACCTCATCACCGGGCATGCCGCCGGGCACGCCCCGGTGGTCGACGAGCCGACCGTGTCCCTGCTCGACGACCTTCTCGCCGTCCTGCCTGCCACCGAGACCCGCGTGTGGTCCGAGACCGTCACGGCCCGCCTGGCCGAGCTGCGGCCCGAGATCTACGGCGGGTGGAAGCCGAGCCAGCTCGCCGCCGCGCTCAAGCCGTACGGCGTCACCACCGTCCAGGTCTGGCGAACCGGCGACGACGGCCAAGGCGCCAACAAGCGCGGGATCGTCCGCGACGACATCGCCGCCGCGGCCCGCGCCCGCCGCCAACAGGCGAGCTGATCTAGCACCCGATGCCGCTAGACCTAGCGCCCCTGCTAGCGACAGATCCCGTGCGTGACCAGCGATCAAGCGATCTATCACCCCAACAGCAGCACAGCCGAAACCCCGCTCTCAGGAGGACTCGTGACCTTCGCCGCCGCCGCTAGCTACTTCCTCGCCGTGATGGCGCTCAGTGCGACCACTGGCTACCTGCTCGTGTGCGCAGCCTCCCCGTTCGGGACCTGCCGCCGCTGCGGCGGCACCGGCCGCAAGAGCGCCTTCGTCATGTGCCGCCGCTGCCACGGGACCGGCGGCCGTCTCCGGTCCGGCCGCCGTGTGGTCAACGCGCTGCTCGACACTCGCGACCGCTTCACCCGCTGACCCAGACCCACCTGACCCAGAAAGAAAGAGAGCCCACCCGTGATCTTCACCGAGGACGGAAGTGACCTCGTCATCTGTGACGACAAGCGCTGCGGCGCCATCACCGAAGCCGCCACCGCCGAGATCCAAGGCTGGGCCATGACCCGCCTGACCGGGCCGCACTACTGCCCGTACGGCGTCGCACTGCGCTTCCACACAGCGATCCGGCGCGAGTTCGGCGCCTGGCCAACCTGACCCACACCCGGCCACCCAAGCCCGCAAACAACGAAGGGAGCGGCGGACCGTGCCGCACAACGCCAACCGCGACGCACACCACACCGCGCTCAACCGGTGGACCAGCGCCACCGTACGAGCCGCCCGGTCCGCCCTCCCGCCCGGGGCCGACATCCCCGCCTACGGCTCCCCGCAATGGCTCGCCCTCCCGTTCGGGCCCGTGAAGCTCGCCGCGCTCGTCATCGCCGCCGAAACCTGGCGACGCGAGACCGACCCGGTCCAGATCGCCGCCCGGCTACGCGACGAGCTAGCCGCCACCCAGTGGGCACAGGACCAGCGCGACGCCGAGGACTGGGCCGCCATCCAGCAGTCCGTACGCGCGCTGCGGCGGCTGCCCACCCCTGCCCAGGTGGCCGAACGCCGACAGGCCGCCACACGGCCAGACGGACGCCCCGCTGACCACCCGGGCGGGCCGGTCGACTACTGGACCGGCCGACCACTCACCAACCACGACACCGAAAGCGAGGCCGCGTGACCGGCAACCAAGCACGGACGTTGTGGAACGCGGCCGACCTTCTCGCCGCCGAGTTTCCCGAACCGCGGTGGGCCGTCCCCGGCATCATCCCCGAAGGACTGACCCTGCTCGCCGGTCCGCCGAAGGTCGGCAAGTCGTGGCTCTCGCTCGGCCTGGCCGTAGCCATCTCCACCGGCGGCCGCGCTCTCGGCGCGGTGGACGTCGAGCCCGGCCGCGCGCTGTACCTCGCGCTGGAAGACACCCCGCGCCGTCTGCGCAGCCGCCTTGAAACCGTCCTGACGACCAGCGACGCGCCCGCCGGCCTAGCCTTCGCCGTCCACTGGCCCGCCATGCCCGACGGCGGCGCCGAGAAGCTACACGGCATGCTCACCGAGCACCCAGACATCCGGCTCGTCGTCGTCGACGTGCTCGCCAAAGTGCGCGGAGGAGTCGACACCCGAGGGTCGATGTACGACGCCGACTATGCCGCGATGGGGCACCTGAAGACCGTTGCCGACGCGCACAGCGTCGCCGTGGTCGTCGTCCACCACGTCCGCAAAAGCGGAAGCGACGACTTCCTCGAAACCGTGTCCGGCACCAACGGCCTGGCCGGTGCCTCCGACACGATCGCCGTACTCCGCCGCTCTCGGAACACCGCAGACGCCGTCCTGCACATCACCGGCCGCGACGTCGAAGAAGCCGAGCACGCACTGAAGTTCGACCCCTCCTGCGGCGCCTGGTCGCTGCTCGACGGTCCGGCCAGTGACTACGACCTGTCCGACACCCGGCGAGCTGTCGCCCAGTACCTCCGCGACACCGGCCGCCCGATGCGTCCCGCCGAGATCGCCGAAGGTCTCGGCCTCCGCGCCGACAACGTCCGGCAGGTCTGCACCCGCATGGCGAAGGCCGGACAGCTCACAGCCCAAGACGGCCGGTACTCCATCACCGACCGCGTCGCGCACCTGTCGCTCCTCGACGAGGAGGCTGCCGCATGACGGTGTCACACCTGTCACACCTGTCATTCCCCAAGGTCAGAAGGCGTGACAGCGGTGTGACAGTCCGGCCGGGTGTCACACCTGGAGCCCAAGGTCCCCGACGAAGGGAGTCAGTCCGCACGTGAGCCCCGATGAGCGCCTGCTGACCGTGGAAGAGGCCGCCGAGTGGCTAAGCACGTCCACCCGTTTCCCGCGACGGCTGATCGCAGAACGTCGCATCGAGTTCGTGAAGGTCGGGCGCTTCGTGCGCATCCCGGCTTCCGCGCTGCGTGAGTTCATCGCCGCCGGGCTCGTCGAGCCCATGACCGCAAGCACCGTGCACAGCCCCAGGAGGGCCGCCTAGATGGGCAACAACAAGGGACGCCGCCGCCGGTTCGGACTGATTCGCACGCTGGCCTCCGGCCGGGTCCAGGCCAGCTATCTAGGCCCAGACGGCCGAAGGCGCTATGCCCCGAACACCTTCGAACGCAAGGGGGACGCCGACCGCTTCCTCTCGCTGATCGAGACCCAGATGAGCCGTCACGAGTGGATCGACCCGGAGCTGTCTGCGGTGCGGCTCGGCGACTACGCGGAGCGGTGGATTCAGGAGCGTCCGAACCTGCGCCCACGCACCATCGACCTGTACGGCGGACTGCTCCGCAAGCACATCCTTCCGTACCTCGGCGGCGTACCGCTCTCGAAGATGACCCCCGCGCTCGTCCGGGAATGGCGTGCCCGTCTCATCGGGAAGGAAGGCGTCTCCACATCTCAGGCCGCCAAGGCGTACCGGCTACTCCGTGCGGTCATGATGACCGCCGTTGACGATGGCGTTCTGCCACGCAACCCCTGCCGGATCAGGGGCGCGGGCGATGAAAAGGCGGGCGAGCGGCCGGTGCTCACCGTGGCGCAGGTATTCGAGCTGGCGGAGCGGATCGGCAAGCGGCCGGAGGGAAGCGTGTACGAACGGCCAGGTGGACAGTACGAGGTCCGATACGCCCGGCACGGTGTCCGCCGACGCCATCCGGAGTCGTTCGCCACCCGACCAGCGGCCGAGGCGGCCCTGTGGGACCTGGCGGACGCAGGCGAGGCCGACCACCGGCACGACCGCCGGTTCAAGGCCATGGTCCTACTCACCACGTTCGCGAGCCTTCGCTACGGAGAGGCGACGGCACTTCGCCGCTGCGACCTCGACATCGAGCGTCGCGTCGTCAGGGTACGCGTGGCCTACACACAGCGCTCAACAGCGGGTCCCTTGGTTCTCGGGCCGCCCAAGTCGGCGGCCGGCAACCGGGTGGTCGGCATCCCGGAGGCGATCGTTCCCATCCTCCGGGACCACCTGGCGGCGTATGTGACGGCGGAGGACGACGCTCTCGTCTTCCCTGGCCCCAAGGGGACGCCGCTGCGCCGGAGCAACTTCAACAAGTTGACCGCCTGGCCACACGCGGTTCGTGCGATCGGAGCGGAGGGGCTGCACTTCCACGACCTTCGGCACACCGGCAACGTCTTCGCGTCACAGTCCGGTACGGGCCTGCGGGACCTGATGGCGCGCATGGGGCACGACAGCGAACGCGCCGCCATGATCTATCAGCACCGCTCGCGGGACGCCGATAGGCGCATCACCAACGCGCTCGACGAACACGTCCGGCGTGAGAGGAAGCGCCGCGACGAGGACGACGACGAGGGCTCTGGAACGACCGTTCCGGCCGCGTAGTTGCACGGTAGTTGCACGACCAGGGCGTCTGACCGCAAAGCAAAGGCCCAGGTGCACCGAGGCAACGGTGTTCACCTGGGCCTTTGTGTGGGAGCGGGTGACGGGAATCGAACCCGCATGGCCAGCTTGGAAGGCTGGAGCTCTGCCATTGAGCTACACCCGCGTGGCCCGGTGGAGAATCCGCCGGGCCGTAGGGGTAAGCGTACCGACTCCGGGGCCGTACCGGTGACCGCCACCGCCATGCCGGGCGCCCGCCCGGTCCTCGTGGGGTTAGTCGGGGGTGGGCTGGTCGTACATGAGGCGGAGGAGGTCGCGGAGCTCGCGGCGCCGAGCCGGGTGCCCGGCGCTGGGCCCGTCCGGCGGCCCGGCGGCGGTTAGGCTGACAACAGGACACCCGGGATTCGGGGAGAGCCCATGGGCGACTTAGGCGGCGGTGGCAGCGGCCACTGGGTCCGCGCGCGCAACGAGGACAGCGCGAAACTGTTCCTGTCCGAGCTGGAGCGGGATGATCCGGTCCCCCGGCGCACGCGCCGCCAACGGCGGATCCTGCTCGGCATCACGTTCGCGGCGATCATCGCCGTCCTGCTCCTCGTGCTCCTCGGCTGACCTCGGGCCCGATCAGGCGGGGCCGGGCGGGGAGCGGAAGGTGAGGGCCGTGCCGCCCCCCAAGTCGAGGACCATGCGATCGGGCAGTTCGGTCAGCCGCATCAGTACCTCGCCGCAGGTGGTGCAGCGGAAGACGTTGCCCGGGCAGCGGGTGTAGACGCGTGCGGTCGCGAGGGCCGCGATGGCGCCGCAGTGGCCGCATCGGCAGTCCGCGACCGTGGCGTCCAGGGCGAAGATCCGGCTCATCGGGCCGGCCAGCGCGTTGCCATCGACATGCCGGTCGTCCAGCGGCCCCGGGCTCGGCCGAGGCTCGTGCCGTGACCGCGGCCCGGGCGTCGTCGGACCCGGAGTCGCAGGCCCTGGCGTCGCCGACCCGGGCGTCGCAGGCCCTGGAGTCTCCGGCCCTGGCGTCGCCGACGGCGGCGGGACGGTGGGGTGGGACGGTTCGACGTTGTTCATGGTCAGCCTCCGCTGGGGCCGAAGCGTTCGGTCTTGATGCGTGACGGGTCGTGCCCGGTGCGGGTGAGCAGGCCGGCGACGGCCTCCACGAACCCGGTCGGGCCGCACACGAAGCAGGCGGGTGAGGACTCGGGTGGCAGGCCGTGCTCCCGCAGGTCCGCGCCCGACAGCCGGCCTGGCGGGCGGGCGTGTCCCGGCGGGGCCTGGCGGGTGTAGGCGAGGAGTGCGCGGGTGTCGCCCTCCCTCGTGGTCAGCCGCCCCGGTTCGTCGGCGTAGCAGAGAAGAGTGGGTGAGCGCATGGAGTAGAACAGGCGCCAGGGTGCCGCACCTCCCGTGGCCAGGCGCGCCCGGAGCATCGCCATGACCGGCACGATGCCGGCGCCGCCGGCGAGCAGCAGCGTGGGCACGTCGTCCTCGGGGTGCCAGACGAACCAGCCGCCGACCGGCCACAGCACCTCGATCGACGCCCCCACGGGGAGCACGTCGGCAAGGTACGGAGACACCTCGCCGTCCGGGACGCGCTGCACGGTCAGCTCGATCCGGTCCCCGTCGGCGGGCGCGGCCAGCGAGTAGCTGCGCGTGGCCTGGTAGCCGTCGGGCGCGGTGAGCCGGACGTCGACGTGTTGTCCGGGCAGGTGGCCGGGCTAGTCGGGGACGCGGAGGATCAAGGTCCGGTTGGCCGGGTTCTCCCACCGGTCGGCGACCAACTCCGCCGCATGCCAGCGTGGCCCCGGCGGCACCGAGCGCCCGGCGACCGCTGGAGGCGCCCCTGGTGACACCGCGGCGTCCTCGGTCCTCTGTCAGCGCTCTTCGCGTCAGGGCTCGCCGTGGTTGTGGTAGCCGGCGGTCTCCCAGAACCCCGGCTCGTCGTGGTCGAGAAGACGGAGGCCCTTGATCCACTTGGCCGACTTCCAGAAGTACAGGTGCGGGACCAGCAGCCGGGCCGGGCCGCCGTGCTTCGGATGGAGCGGTTCACCGCCGGCAGCCGCGCGGCCACGCCCGCGAGATCACGGTCTCCCGAGGGCCGTCGCTGAAACCCCGGCGAGAAGCCGCTCATCGGTCTCATTCCTCCAGTCCGGACGCGCCGTCCTCGAGATCCGAGCGGGACGCGTTCCCCCAGGCGGGCAATACGGCCCGGTGTCCGGCATCAGCGGCCTTACCCGCCGCCATCCACCGATAATCGACGTCCGCCCGGCCCGTGGACGCCTCGCCGGGGACCGAGGAAGCCGCCGAGCCGGGAGTGATCAGGCGGGCTCGGAGCGGGCGGCGGACATCGTGAGGTTGACCTTGGCGTGGCCGCCACCCTGCATGTGCGCGAGATCCATGGCCGCCGTGGCCTCTTCCAGGGGATACGCGCAGTCCAGGCAGTGCGCGACCTCGATGGTCCCTCGGGCGATCTCGTCCACGGCGGCGCGGAAGGAGGCAAGGCCGGGCTCGGACTGGGTGCCCACCACCCACTCGATGGTGGCGGCCTTGCGGAACGCCTCGTACGCGGGGTACGGCGCATCGTCGCGGCTCTCCGGGAACCCGAAGCAGCCGATCACGCCCGCGTACCGAACCATGCGGACCGCGTCCGCGCGGCAGCTGTCGTACCCGGCGGCCTCGATCACCAGGTCGGCGCCGACCCCGCCGGAGAGGTCGAGCGCGGCCTCGGTGACCGACGCGGCGGGATGGTGCACGGTGTGCGTCGCGCCGAGCGACTTCGCGATGGCCAGCCGGCCCTCGTTCAGATCGGAGACGATCACCTGGGAGAACCCCATACGCAGCACGAGCTGCAGGAAGTAGAGGCCCGCCGAACCGGCCCCGATGATCACGGCGGTGCCGGGCTCGATGGTCCGCCCGCCGGTGAACTTCTTCATCGCGAAGATCGTCGTGCCGAGCTGCTGCGCGGGCAGCAGGCCGCGCAGGCCGGCACCGTCGGGCAGGGCGATGACGTGACCGTCGTCGATGTGCTGGTACTCGGCGAAGCATCCGCCCAGGTAGCCGAACGGCACGGTCAGTACGGGCGTCCCTGGGGTGAAGCGGGGTGAGCGGCTCTCCACGACCACGCCCACGCCCTCGTGCCCGGGATAGCCGGGAGCGCCGAGCCGCTCCGGGGTGTGGAAGCCGTCGAACACCACGTGGACGTCGGAACCGCAGATCGAGGCGTGGTGCATCTCCACCACGACCTCGCCCTCCCCGGGTACGGGCTCGGGGAAGTCGCCGACCTCGAGCCGTCCGGCGGCCGGCATGAACGCCGCGCGCATCGCGCCTCCTCGCTACGCCCCCCGAGCCTGAGTCTGCGGATCACGGTACTTCGCGGCATTCCTCCCGTCCCCGGCAGGTCCCGCCGAGCGTGGTGGCCGCCGCCCACCCCCGAGGGGGCGGCGGCCACGTCCGGGTCAGGAGACCTTCTTGGCCTCCCGGATGGCCTTGGCCAGGGCCTCGACCTTGGGGGCGAAGCCCGCGTAGGAGAACCGCGGCTCGCTCGCCCACGGCTCGACCTGGCCGGCCTTCACCGCGGGCAGCTGCGACCAGGTCGGCTTGGCGGCCAGGTCCTTGGGCTGCAGCGCGGCCGCGCGGTCGTCGAGGTAGATCACGTCGGCGTCGTACTTGCCGGCGTTCTCCCAGCTCAGCTCCTCGAAGTAGCCCTGGGCGCCGACCTTGTCCGGCGTGCCCAGGCTGTGGAACCGGACGATCGAGACGCATCGCCTCGAAGTGCGTACGGCGATCCTCGAAACGACGGCGGCCCTGGTGGCCGAGCACGGGCTGCGGTCCGTGTCGATGTCGCAGATCGCCGAGCAGGCGGGGATCGGCCGCGCGACGCTGTACAAGTACTTCCCCGACGTGGAGAGCATCCTGGTGGCCTGGCACGACCGTCACGTCGCGGCCCACCTGGAGCATCTCGCCGCCGTACGGGACAAGGCCGAAGACCCCGAGGGGCGGCTCACGGCCGTGCTTGAGGCGTACGCACTGATCACCCACGGGCTGGCCCACCAGCGCTACGGCACCGAGGCGGTGGCCCTCGTGCACTCGGACGAGCACGCCGGGCACGCGCAGCGGCGGCTGCACGAGCTGATCCGCGACGTGCTGGCCGAGGCGGCCGCGAGCGGCGCGGTACGGGCCGACGTCGCCCCGGACGAGCTCGCCGGCTACTGCCGGCATGCGCTGGCCGCCTCGCGGGACCTCCCCTCGAAGGCCGCGGTACGACGGCTGGTCACGCTCGTCCTCGCCGGGCTGCGACCGCCCGGCCCTCCGTGATCGAGGAGACCCGTCCGGCTCGGCGGCTCCGCCGGTCGGTGGCGCTCAGAGGGCCTTGGCGACGGCGCGGCGGAGCTGCGGGATGGTGCGGGCGAACTTGCGCCCGCAGCAGTCGGTAGGGTTGAACTTCCGGTGCGGCACGATCACCTTGTGCGGGTTGAGGTCGTACTCCCGGCACAGCCAGGCGCACATCCGCACCAGCGAGGCCCGCAGTTCCCGCGGCGGGAGCACGTTGCTGTACATGCCCTCGCACTCGATCCCGACCGCGAAGTCGTTCAGCCCGGCCACATGGGTGCCGACGACCATGTCGCCCGCGCGGACCGCGTCCAGGCTGCCCGCGCGGCCCTCCAGGATGTGGCCGCCGCGGCTGATCGTGAACTGCTGGCCGGTGTCGCCCCAGCCCTGCTTGAGGTGCGCGTTCTGGATGGCGCGCGCCAGCCACTTCGCCCGGGAGAGCGAGAAGTCGTCGACGTTGTCGGTCGTGGTGTGGTGGATCACGATGAACTTGGGCGGCCCGGACCGTACGGTCGCCTTCCGCTCGGGCTTGCGCGCCTTCCACTCCCCGGTGGACAGGATGATCGGGACCGCCGACGCCTTCTTGGCGCGGCGCGCGGGGCGGGACTTCTCCGGGCGGGGCTCGGGCTCCTCCTTCTTCCTCTGCTCCCGTAACGGCTGCCGGGACTCTCCCCGGGAGGCGCGCTCACTCTCCGCCGCCCGCGGTGCGGCCTCCGCGGTCTTCCGCTGCTCCTCCCGCCCGCGTGAGCCGCCGGCGGCGGAGGTCGCGGCGGCGTTGCGGGACGCGGCCTGACCGGTCTGCGTTCCCATCGCCCCGGCCGTGCCCAAGGCCACACCGGCCACCACGAGGGAGCTCCCGACGACCATCTCGCGGCGCGAGACACCGTCCTCGAACGGGTTGAAGCGCCGGTGTTTACCGTTGTACGCCATCGGGGGGTCCTTCCTGCGGGGGTCACGGGGGTTCATGGGGGTTCGCCCGGTGTGCGGCCAGCGCGGACCGGGACGCGCCGGGGGTACGGCCGCGTCCGGGCATGGCGAGGCCAGGGCAGGGGGAGGCGCAGGGCCGCCGTACGCGGGGGAACGCACGGCGAACACGCGCAGTGCTCTGGATGCTCGCCTCGAGCCGGCGCGCCTGGGGGCAGGGGGCGCGGCCGCTCCACCGGGTGATGCCGCGGGCGCGCGTACGGGGACGGCACGCGCCGCGGACGAGAACAGGGGTTACCGGGCCGAAGGCCCGGAGCTCGTCTCCTCACTGCCGACCGGGTTAGCTGACGGGTTCGGACCAGGAGGTGGCCCTACCGCGACGCGAATCGCGGATTCACCCCAGGAACGTGGGTCCCCGGCTCCCCGGGCATGGGCCCGGGAATTAGGCGGTTCCGGTCATCACGTGGGGGTCACGAGACGACCGGCTACCAGGCAATATAAGGAAGTCGCGGCGCGCTGCCAAACGAATCCGGGTAAAACCCCAAACGATCACACCAGGGCGGTGCCGATCCGCTCGGTGACGGCGGCCTGGAAATGCGGGCATGCGGCGATGTCATCGTGGTCGCAGGCCAGTGCGCAGTCGATGAGGTCGAGTGACGTACGCAACTCGGTGATGCGCCTGGCGAGGTCGTCGCGGTGGCGGACCGCTTCTTCGTCGCCGTACCGAGCTTCGTGGCGGCCGGCACCCGCCCCTGACCTGGCCGCCCCCATCCCGGCACCTCAGCCCCTGACCCAGGCGCCGCCTTGTCCGGCCGCGCCCGGGTGTGGCCGTGCGGTGTAACCGTGCGGCTTGGCCGATGGGGTTTGACCTTGGAGTCGGGTCGAGGGTTTAGCGTCGCGGGTGTGAGCACGATGCGGATATCTCAGCTGGCGGAGCGTTCCGGTGTTCCGGTGACCACGTTGCGGTTCTATGAGGGTGCCGGTCTGCTGCCTGCCGAGCGCTCC
>WHSL01000247.1 GCA_009380095.1 Streptosporangiales bacterium
GACTTCATCCAGGCGCTCGTTCATGGGCGGTTCGCCGACGCGCACGAGCTACAGGCAAGGGCGCGGCATCACGGCTTCGCCGTCCAGGGTCGATACGGCGTGCACATTGTGGCGGCCCAGGGCCTCCTCCCCGCCAGCCGGCACGACTTGCAGCGCGTCGCCGCCATGACCCGTGTGGCGCAGGGCGTCGAGTCGCACCCCGGCCTGTGCACGCTGGCCACCACGGTCGGATCGCTTCTCGTGGTGATCCGGCAGCTGCCGGGAGACACCTCCGGGTATGTCGACGCCCGTGAGGAGGGCGACGCCATCCTGCACTTCTCCCGCCAGCTGCACCGCGCGCTCCGCGGGCACCTCGGCGATGACCTGCGGGTGACGCACGGGCGGTCCGGCCTCGGCGCCGCGGGCGTGGCGACCGGCTACTACGAGGCGCGGGTCGCCATGGGGCTGGCCCGGCACACCGGCGCGGACGCGGTCTGCGGGTACGACGACCTGCGGGTGTTCGCGGCGATCAAGGACGTGGCGGCCGGCGCGGAGGGGCGGGCGTTCGCCCACGAGATGCTGTCGGCACTGCGGGGTGTGCAGAGTCAGAGTGGCGACCTGGAGAAGGTGGTGCTCACCTACATCAAGGCGGCGGGCAACCTGAACGCGGCGGCGCGGGAGCTGAAGCTGCACCGCAACACCATGCTCTACAAGCTCGACCGCGCCTCACGCGCGCTGCGCATGGACGTGCGGGCCGCCGACACCCAGTTCATGGTGTGGCTCGCCCATCACATCGACACCCTCTCCGCCGTCACCATCCAACTCGAAGAGGAACTCGCGCCTCCCTCCGCCGAAGTGCTCTGAGGCGACCGGCGAAGACTGCGCAGAGCCGCACGTCCCGCACGGCAGGGGTGACGGCGGAGCCGAGGTCAGCGATGAATGGGGATCAGCTGCGGATAGGGGGTTGGGAGGGGCCGGCGAAGGCCAGGGCGAGGCCGATGGCGGCGAGGACGGCGCTGCCGGTGAAGACCAGGGCGTAGGAGGAGAGGGTGCTGATGGCGACCGCGGTCCAGGCAGAGCCCAGGGCTGCGCCGCTGAAGCGGACCAGGTTGAACACGCCGAGACCGCGCCCTGGCGGCCCAGCTCCGAGCGGGTGGCGCCGGTGGCGGCCGACGTCTGTACGAACGCGATGCCCACGCCCACCAGCAGCAGCACGCCGAGCAGAGCCGGTCCGATCGCGACGCCCGCCGACAGCGCGGCCGCGACCGCCGCGTGTCCCGCGATCAGCACCACGAGCCCGCCGCGCAAGGCCAGCCGCGGAAATCCGCGTTCGATGACGAGCCCCACGAACGGCGCCAGCACGGCCATGACCAGCGGTACGACGAGTACGGCAAGGCCCGCCACGGCCGCGGTTCGGCCGTGCACACCCGTCAGGTAGAGCGGCACCGCGAGAAGACAGCACCCCAGGCCGAACATCTGGGCCAACACCGCCGCGCACGACCGCAGGTAACGCGTCTCCATCAGCGCCCGCGGACGCAGAAACGGTTCCGCACGACCCCGCTCCACCAGCACGAACGCCAGCGCCGCGACAAGGCTCAGCCCGAGCCCGCACCACACGACCGGCGAGCCCACACCGAGAGGAGCCACCGCCGCGACCCCACCCAAGCCCAGCGTTGCCGCCAACGTGATCGCGCGGCCCCGGTACCGCTCCCCGATCGTGCCCGCGATCAGGCCCATCACCGTTGGCAGGATCGCCGCGCAGGCCGCACCCTGAAGGGCCCGGAAGATCACCAGGCTGACCAGCCCCGGCGCGAGCGCGGCGCCCGCGGCCGAAGCCGCCATCACCCCCATGGAGATGGCGAACACTCGCCGTCGGCCGAACCTGTCGCCGAGCCAGCCCGACACCGGCATTAGCACCGCCAGCGTGATGTTGAACGCGATCGCCACCAGGGCCGTCGCCGCCAGCGACGCCTCCAGGTCGGCGCGGATCAGGTTCAGCGGGGCGTTGACCACGCTGCTGCTGACGGTGCCGGCGTACGTGCCGGCAAGCAGCGGGATGAGCGCGATCCACGCGCGGCGCTCGCTCATGCCCACAGTGCTAACAGCACCCCCTCACCCGAGCGCCGCCGGCCCACCCGCGGCCGAACGAGGGCTGAAGATCCTAGACCTCACATCCGGCAACCGCCCCACGGGATGATCAGCGCTGGGCCCGGCGGCGGGAGCGCTCCTGAGCGGCCGCGTCGGCGGGGAGGGCCACGTAGATCTGGCCGCCCTCCTCCTTCACCGGGTACGTGCGGATCGGCCGCGTCGCCGGAGGGGACAGCGGCTCACCCGATTCGTAGTCGAAGATGCTGCCGTGGCACGAGCAGAGCAGCCCGTCCTCCGTCGCCTTGCCCGAGGACAGAAGGCAGTCCAGGTGGGTGCAGTAGTTCGACATCGCGTACGCGACGCCGTCGCTGCGTGCCACCGCCAGCTCCACGTCCTCCACGAAGAACCGCCGGACGATGCCCTCGGGAACCTGCCCCGACCGGGCCACACGCACGAAGTCCATCGAAGCCCCTCTCCCGGGTCCCGCCCGGAGCACCTTGAGTTTCGGCAAGAGATTCAGTCCAGCAGGTCGGCCAGGTCGACGCTCTCGTCGGCGAGAGCGGCCGGCTCCGGCGCCGCCTGCGCGGTGATCAGCGCCCGGGCCAGCGCCACGTCGCCGCCGCGGTCGATCGCGAACGCGGCCCGGACGACGCCCTTGCGCAGGTAGAACGCGACGAAGTCGCGCGAGGCCGGATCGCCGCGCGACACGAGCTCGTCGCAGCCCTCGGCGTCCCCGGCGAACTGCAGGTCGTGCCCGAACTGCTCGGAGTAGAACCAGTGCGGCGCGTCGTACGGGACCGCCTTGCCGAGCATGTTCTTCGCCGCCGCCATGCCCTGCGCGGTGGCGTTGTCCACGTGCTCGACGCGGACGTGTCGGCCGGACGGCGGGTGGTAGTGCCGGGCCACGTCCCCGGCAGCGAACACTCCGGGCGCCGAGGTCCGGCAGTGCTCGTCCACGAGCACTCCGTCCGACACGTCGAGCCTCGACGCGGCCGCCACCTCGTCGTTCGGAAGCATCCCGATCCCCACGACGAGCGCGTCACCGGCCAGCACCGTGCCCGCCGCGGTACGGACCTCGACGCCACCGGACCGTTCGGTCACGGACGCGACCCGCTCCGAGGTGCGCAGGTCGACCCCCGCCTCCCGGAGGAGGCCCGCACACACCTCCCCCATGCGCGGGCCGATCGCGTGGGCGAGCGGTACCGGAGCCTGCTCCAGCACGGTCACCGAAGCCCCCGCCGCCACCGCGGTGGAGGCGACCTCCGACCCGATGAACCCGGCACCCGCGATGATCACATGCGCACCGGGCCGGAGCGAAGCACGCAGCCGTTCCGCGTCGGCGACGGTACGGAGATGGTGCACCCGCTCGCCGGACACGCCTGGCAGCCGGCGCGCCCGCCCGCCGGTGGCGAGCAGCACGACGTCCCCCACCACGGAAGCGCCATCGGCCAGCTCGACGGCCCGGTCGCCGGTACGGATCCGCACCACCCGGCACCCCGTCCGCAGCTCCACCGCGTTCTCCGCACACCAGGACGGATCGAGCAGGTCGAGCTCGGCCCGCTCCACCGTGCCGGCCAAGTACTCCTTGGACAGCGGCGGCCGCTGGTACGGCCCGTCGGCCTCCGCTCCGAGCAGCACGATCCGCTCGGCGTACCCGCGCCGCCGCAGCGTACGGGCCGCGACGGCACCGGTCTGCCCGGCCCCGACGATCACGATGGTCACGGCGTCCCGCCCTTCTGTGCGCCGAACTGGGGGAGGCGGGGCCGCGCGCCGACGTACACACGCTCGCCCTCGACCCGTACGGGATAGGTGGGCTGGCACTCCTCGCGGTCCTCCGCCTGCCCGGTCTCCAGGTCGAACGCCCACTGGTGACCCGGGCAGATCACCCGCCCGTGCAGCACGGTCCCCTTGGACAGCGAGCGCTCCTTGTGCACGCAGATGTCGCGGAACGCGTAGATCCGCTCGCCCACCAGGAACAGCGCCACGTCCTCGGCGCCCACCGTGACCCGCAGCCGCTTCCGCCCGCGCAACTGAGCGAGGGCGGCCACGTCCACCCATTCCGTCAACGTCGATCCCCTCCGTGTCGGGATGCCGCGCCCCGCGCCCCCGCCCGCCGGGACGAGCGGACGCGGGGCCGCGCCGTCGGCTAGGCCGCCACCAGGCCGGGCTTGACGTACGTGTCGTAGAGCGCCTGGGTGTAGGAGAACCGCATCTCCGCGGCCCACCGGCACAGCTGCAGGCAGCGCTGCTGCAACGCCGGGGTGTCGGCGTGGTCGAGCACGATCTGGTACCCGCGCTCGCCGTGCACCACGTCGGAGGTGATGTGCAGGTCGAAGAACTCGATCTCGTCCTCGGTGAACTTGTAGACCTCGCGCAGCGGCACGATCTGCTTCTTGTAGATGCTCGGCACCTGCGACTCCAGGCCGACCACCAGCGCCGCCGTGGCCACCACGAAGTGTTCGCGCATCGCGACCGCGTAACACCAGGCCTGCAGCCCGCGGGTCACCGGGTTCATGTTGGCCGGGTCCTCCACGCGTTCCCGCGTCGTGCCGCAGGCCTCGGCGAAGCGGATCAGGAGGTCGGTGTGCCGGATGTCGGCGAGCTCCTCCTCGTACATGTTCTGCAGCGTGAAGTCCTTCGCCCCGGTGAACTCGTCCGGCGTGTTGGCGTAGACGTAGCTCAGATAGTCGGCGAACGGACCCACATAGTGGTAGTGGTTCTCCGCCCAGCGGGCGAAATGTTCGCGCTTGAGCTCGCCGTTGGCCCACGCCTGGCTGAACGAGGCGTTCTTCGCCTCCCGGCCCTTGATGGCCTCTTCGAGTGCCGTACGGAATTCGTCGCGCGACAACAGTTCCGGCATGTTCCGGCTCCCTTCCGGGGATCGAATCGACCTCGTCGATATGTCAATTCAAGTTCCGGAAGGACGGCATTCCTACGGTCGGTCAGCACAGCCGGGATGCGCTTTCGTGTGCACATCGCCCTGGCGAACGCGAATCACCCGTGTGGCGACACGTAGACGCTTTTCTCCTGGACGTAGAACGGCAGCAACTGCCCGCCGCCCTGCTCCTTGTACGTCTGCGAACCCGACGCGCCGAGCCCGCCGAACGGCACCGTCATGCCCATCCCCGTAGTGGGCTGGTTGACCTTGACCACCCCCGCGCGGGCGGTCCGCGCGAACGCGAGCGCGTGGTCCAGGTCGCGGGTGACGAGGCCGGCCGACAGCCCGTACGGGGTGTCGTGCGCGAGCGCGGCCGCCTCCTCGAAGGAGCCCGCGCGCTGCACCACCAGCACCGGCCCGAAGATCTCCTCGCGGACCAGCCGCATGTCCGGCGCGCATTCGGTGAACACGGCCGGCTCGACGAAGAACCCGCGCTCCCGGCCGTCGCCGGTGAGCCGCCGCCCGCCGGTGACCAGCCGGGCGCCCTCCTCCTGCCCGATCCGCACGTAGGAGAGCACCTTCTCCAGCTGGAAATCCGCGGCGAGCGGGCCCATGTCGATGCCCGGGTCCCGCCCGTCGCCGATCTTGCGGCTCTCCGCCGCGGCGACGAGCCGCTCCACGAGCGCGTCGTGCAGCGCGTCCGGCACGATGACCCGGCTGGTCCCGGTGCACGCCTGGCCGGTCAGCCCGAACGCCCCCTTGGCGATCACCCCGACGGCCACGTCGAGGTCGGCGTCCTCGGCCACGATGACCGGGTTCTTGCCGCCCATCTCCAGCTGGCAACGTCGGATCGGCCCGGTCGCGGCGTGTACGGCGTGACCGGCCGGTACGGACCCGGTGAAGGTGATCGCCCCGGCGCGCGGGTCCCCGGCCAGCGCCGCCCCGGGCTCGGCGCCGCCCTGCACGAGCGCCAGCGCGCCGCCGGGCAGCCCCGCCTCGAGCAGCGCCTCGACGAGGCGCTGCGCCAGCAGCGGGGTCACCGGCGAGGGCTTGAACACCACGCCGTTGCCGGTGGCCAGCGCGGGCCCGAGCTTGCGGGACGGGATGTTGAGCGGGAAGTTCCACGGGGTGATCGCGCCGACCACGCCGACCGGGTCCTGCGCGGTGAAGACGAGGCCTCCGCCGGCGGCCGCCGGGTAGGTGGTGCCGGTGAGACCCAGCCCGAGCTGCGCGAAGTAGCGCAGGTTGCGGGGGGTGCGGCCGGTCTCCACGGACGCCTCGGCGAGCGTCTTGCCCTCCTCCCGGACCAGTTCCACCGTGAGGTCGGCGGCGCGCGCGGCGAGCAGGTCCGCAGCCCCTTCCAGCACGTCGGCGCGGCGTTCCGGGGTCGTACGGGCCCATTCCGCGCAGCCCTCGGCGACCCCGGCCACCGCGGCGGCCATGTCGGCGGCGGACGAGTCAGGGAAGACGCCGACGAGGTCGTCCACGTCGGCGGGATTGCGCCGTTCGAACGTCGCGCCCGAGGCCGCGGGAACCCACGCCCCGCCGATGAAGTTCAGTCCCCGCTCCGTCACTCCGCAGCCGCCTCTCGTGTCGCCTCGTGATTCGAATTAAGGGGAAGGATTTTGGAGAAGGATTTTGCAGCCGCGACCTGCGGGTTCTCCCATGAAATCCTTCCCCCAATTTGCTGGAGGGCCCAGCCGGTTAGTGGCCGAGGGCGGTGCCGTCTTGGCGGGGGTCGGAGGCGCCCTGCAGGGATCCGTTGGGGTCGATCGAGATGACCTCCATGGCGCCGCCTGCGCCCCAGGGGCCGAGGTCGCGGACGTCGTGACCGAGGTCGCTCAGGGCGGCGAGGCGCTGGGGGCCGAGTCGGGACTCGGCGCGGAGCTGCGGCGGCTGCCCGATGACGTCGGCGTCGCTGCCGGGGAAGACCGTGAAGCGCGGGGCCGCGACCGCGGTGGCCGGGTCCGCGCCGTGGTCGAGGAGGTGCGAGATGACCTGCGTGTTCCACTGCACCTGCCCGTCCCCGCCGGGCGTGTTGCCGACGTGCCGGAGCCGGCCGGAGGCGTCGGTGATCATCCACGCGTTCAGCGTGTGCAGCGGGCGCCGCCGGGGCCGTACCTCGTTGGGGTGGCCGTCGACCAGGTACGCGCCCCGCCCCAGCCGGTTGTTCAGCGTGATCCCGGTCCCCGGCACGGAGATCCGCGCGCCGAACGTGAAGGCCAGCGAGTTGATGATACTCACCGCCCAGCCGTCGCCGTCGGCCACCGCCATCGAGGTGGTGTCCCCGGCCCGCAGCGCGGGGGCGCCGGGCAGTGGCTCGCCGGCCGAGATGCGGTCGCGCCGGGAGGCGAGCGACTCCGGGGTCAGCAGCGCGCGCCAGTGGTCGTTGGCGTCGCCGCAGCCGTCGTACCGGTCGGTGAACGCGATCCGCGCGGCGCTCGCCAGCCAGTGCACCGCCTCGGCATCCAGCCACGGCAGGCCGGCCAGCACGCCGTCGCAGATTCCGGCCTGCTGCAGCACCATCCAGCCGGGCGTGGGCGGCGGCGTCTGATGCACCGCGTGCCCCCGGTACGAACCCGTCAGCGCGGGCCGCCCGGACACCTGCTCCGCCAGCGCCCACTCCTCCCCGGAGAACGGCGCCCCGGCGGAACGCAGCGCCGCCACCGCCCGCTCCGAGAGCGCCCCCCGATACATCGCGCCCGGATCGGCGGCGAGCGTACGCAGCGTCGCGGCCAGGTCGGCGTGCACGACCGGCTCGCCCACCCGAGGCGGCCGCCCGCCGGGCAGGAACACCTCCGCGAGCCCCGCGTCCTGACTCAGCCGTTCCTCGAGTTCGACCACGTCACCGCGGGTCTTCGTGGTACACGGCACCCCCTGGGCCGCGGCGGCGATGGCGGGTGCCCACAGCTCGGCCAGCGGCCGGGTGGCGGCGGCCCGATGAAGCGCCGCCACCGTACCCATCGCCCCCGGTACGGCCACCGCCAGCGGCCCGTCGACCGGCAGCGCCCGCAGCCCGCGCTCCCGGTAGAACCCCGGCTCGCCACCGTCCGGGCCGTACCCGCCC
>WHSL01000066.1 GCA_009380095.1 Streptosporangiales bacterium
CCGGACGGGCCGGACGGGCCGGACGGGCCGGTTGGGTCGCAGGCGACGCCTTCGCCCGGGCGGGGCGGGGACGCGTTGGCCGCGTTGGCCGGCCTGGCTCGTGAGGCGAGCGATGCCCGCGATGAGGGGCCGGGCCCGTACGGCAGGACGCGTCCGTCCGACGGCCCTCTCACCGAGCAGTGGCCCGTGCTTTCCGCCGAGGGCGAGTCGCCCGCAGCCCCCGGCTCTGGTATCGGCGAGGGAGAGTCAGGCGACCCGTACGGTCGTGGCGACGCCCGGGATCCGTACGGCCCCGGCGATTCCGGCCGCGATGCCTATGGCCGGTATGAGTCCGGCCGCGATGCGTACGGATCGGGTGAAGCGGGGCGCGAGGACTTCGGTCGTGGTGCGTACGGTCCGGGCGCGGAGCGCGCAGGCGGGTACGGCGGTGCGGAGCGACGGCCCGGGGCGTACGGCGCGGGCGACGATCCCTACCGGCCCCCCGTGGAGTCGCACCCCGAGGCCGCGACCGCGATGTTCTCCACGGTTCCGCCCGCCGATGACCCGGCCCCGCCCGGCGCCGGCCCCGGCCGGCCTGGTGACGTCCCGGACCCCTTCCCCGGCTCGGACGCCCCGACCGGCGCACGGGTCGCGGGTGGCCCCGGCCATCCCGGCTACGAGGAGCCGGGCGAGCGGTCCGCATACGGGAACGACCCGGCGTACGGCCCCCCGGATGACCGGCCGCCCTACGGCGATGAGCCCGCCCCCGGCGGACCCACGTACGGAGGCCGGCCCGCGTACGGCCAGGGCGGCGACCGGCCGGCCTACGGTGACGAGCCGGTCTTCGGCGCCGGTCCCGGCACTCCTCCGGGTGGGACCCCGCCGCAGGGCGGCTCGCCCTACGGCCCGCCCGGCTACGGCGATCCCACCGGCGGCCGTCCGGCATACGGAGACCCTTCCGGCGACCGTCCGGCGTACGGAGACCTCTCCGGCGGGCAGCCGACATACGGCGATCCGTCCAGCGGGCAGCCGGCATACGGCGACCCCAGCGGGGGACAGCCGGTGTTCGGCACCCCACCCGGCGGGCAGCAGCCGTTCGGCGACCAGCCTGGTTACGGCGACCACCCCGGTCGCGGAGGCCAGCAGCCGTTCGGCGACCAACCCGCGTACGGCGACCGGCCCACCTACGGCGACCGGCCCACCTACGGCGACGAGCCCCCTGAGGGCGGCGCGACCGGCCCCGGCGCGTTCGGCGCGGCCCCGGGGACGCCCCCAGGAGGCACTGCCCCCTACGGCGCAGGACCGGGAACCCCACCGGGAGGGACCACCTCCTACGGCGCCGGACCCGGTACCCCTCCGGGACGGACACCCCCGCATGGCGGTTCCCCCTACGGCCCGGCGAGCGGCCCGCAGGTGCCCTACGGTGCGGCAGGTGACCCGCAGGGTCCCTACGGCCCGCCAGGCGACCCGCAGGGTCCCTACGGCCCCGCAGGCGATCCACAGGGCCCGTACGCCCCGGCAGGAGGAGCCCAGCCCGGCTACGGCGGCCCGTCCGGCGGACAGCAGGCCTTCGGCGCCCAGCCCCCATACGGCGGCGGCCCGACCGGCGGTCCCACGGGCGGTCCCACAGGCGGCCGGCCGGGAGGCGCCCCCACCTACGGCGCACAACCGCCCTACGGCCCCCCGCACAACCCACAACAGCAGGGCCAGCAGCACGCGCCCGGCTACGGCGAGCCGCCGGGAGCCGGCGGGCGGGACGGGATGGCCCTGGCCTCCCTGATCATCGGCATCGTCGCCGCGGTCGCCTCCGCCTCGATCATCCTCGCGGTGGTCAGCTGGATCCCGGCGATCGTCGGACTGATCCTCGGCTTCAAGGCCAAGGGCAACATCGCGGCCTCGGGCGGGATGAAGTCGGGCGCCGGCATGGCCACGACGGGAATCGTGCTCTCGGTCATCGCGCTGGTTCTCGCGGTTCTGGTCATTGTCCTCGCCGTCATCGATATGATGTAGACGGTCGTTGTTCGGCGGGCTTGCGTCCGGCACAGCGAGGGTCCAAGCGAACCTCGCGCAGCCGCTCACGAAAGCCCGCCGAGCGCTACCGATGAGGGCGCTGAATCCGTTTCATTTTGACCTGTAGGGGCGGGGTCGGTAGTCTCATCCCTTGCGCCCGTGAGTCAGCGGGCCGCGCACGCGCGCCTTCAAGGCTGGTGGCTCTCGGCGTTTCTCGCCGTGTCCCGGCCGATGGGGAAGCGGCGTGAATCTCCTCCCAGAGAGATCCGACCCGCCAGCACCTTGTTGATGGGTGGGGGGTTCGGGTAGTTGCGAAGGCCGTGGTGCGGACCAGATCGCGACACGCCCGACCTCGGGGGTCGGACGGGCAGGGAAACCCAGCAGGTCAGAAGGCAAGATATCGGCCAAAACCGGCTCGGTACGAGGAAGACGGAGACGCGGTGCCCACCATCCAGCAGCTGGTCCGCAAGGGCCGCCAGGCCAAGGTCGCCAAGAACAAGACCCCGGCGCTCAAGGGGAGTCCGCAGCGCCGCGGGGTGTGCACGCGTGTCTACACCACCACGCCCAAGAAGCCGAACTCGGCGCTGCGCAAGGTCGCTCGCGTGAAGCTGTCCAGCGGCATCGAGGTCACGGCATACATCCCCGGCGTCGGCCACAACCTGCAGGAGCACTCGATCGTGCTCGTGCGCGGCGGCCGTGTGAAGGACCTGCCGGGCGTTCGCTACAAGATCATCCGCGGTTCGCTGGACACGCAGGGCGTCCGCAACCGCAAGCAGGCGCGCAGCCGGTACGGCGCGAAGAAGGAGAAGAGCTGACATGCCGCGTAAGGGACCTGCTCCGAAGCGCCACCTGATCACGGACCCGGTGTACGGCTCACCGCTCGTCACCTCCCTGATCAACAAGGTGCTGCTGGACGGTAAGCGCTCCCTCGCGCAGCGCGTCGTGTACGACGCTCTCGAGGGCGCTCGCGAGAAGAACGGCACCGACCCGGTCGTCACGCTCAAGCGTGCGCTGGACAACGTGAAGCCCACCCTCGAGGTCCGCAGCCGCCGTGTCGGTGGCGCGACCTACCAGGTGCCGGTCGAGGTTCGCGCCTCCCGCAGCACGACGCTCGCGCTGCGCTGGCTCGTGCAGTACGCGCGGCAGCGTCGCGAGAAGACCATGACCGAGCGGCTCATGAACGAGCTGCTCGACGCAAGCAATGGCCTGGGCGCCAGCGTGAAGCGCCGCGAGGACACCCACAAGATGGCCGAGTCCAACAAGGCCTTTGCGCACTACCGCTGGTAAGCCGGCGGAGCGAGGACGTACGAGAGACCACGATGGCTACCACAGCTCTTGATCTGGCCAAGGTCCGCAACATCGGGATCATGGCTCATATCGACGCGGGCAAGACCACGACCACCGAGCGGATCCTGTTCTACACCGGTGTGAACTACAAGATCGGTGAAGTCCATGAGGGCGCGGCCACCATGGACTGGATGGAGCAGGAGCAGGAGCGCGGCATCACGATCACCTCTGCCGCGACCACCACTCACTGGTCGGTTGACGACGTCGATCACACCATCAACATCATCGACACCCCGGGACACGTCGACTTCACCGTCGAGGTGGAGCGCTCGCTGCGGGTTCTCGACGGTGCCGTCGCGGTGTTCGACGGGGTCGCCGGCGTGGAGCCGCAGTCGGAGACGGTCTGGCGGCAGGCGGACGGCTACAACGTCCCGCGGATCTGCTTCGTCAACAAGATGGACCGGGTGGGCGCGGAGTTCCACCGCTGCGTCGACATGATCGTCGAGCGGCTGAACGCCACCCCGCTGGTCATGCAGATCCCGCTCGGCGCCGAGGCCGACTTCAAGGGCGTCATCGACCTTGTCGAGATGAAGGCCCTGGTCTGGAACCTCGAGGCCGCCAAGGGCGAGATGTACGACACCATCGACATCCCGGCCACGCACGTGGACGCCGCGCGTGAGTGGCACGACAAGCTGATCGAGGCGCTCGCCGAGGCCGACGACGAGATCATGGAGCTCTACCTCGAGGGCGAGGAGCCCACGGTGGAGCAGATCTATCCGGCCATCCGGCGCGCGACCATCGCCAGCGCGCTGACGCCGGTGCTGTGCGGCACCGCGTTCAAGAACAAGGGCGTCCAGCCCCTGCTCGACGCGATCATCCGTTACCTCCCCTCGCCGCTGGACGTCGAGGCCGTTCAGGGCCACGACCCCAAGGACGAGGCGAAGGAGCTGGTCCGGGAGCCGGACGAGAAGGCCCCCTTCTCCGCGCTGGCGTTCAAGATCATGAGCGACCCCCACCTCGGGAAGCTCACCTACATCCGCGTCTACTCCGGCCACCTCGACACCGGCAGCCAGGTGCTGAACAGTGTGAAGGGCCGCAAGGAGCGGGTCGGCAAGATCTACCGGATGCACGCCAACAAGCGCGAGGAGATCGCGCGCGTCGGCGCGGGCGACATCGTCGCGGTGATGGGCCTGAAGGACACCACCACCGGTGAGACGCTGTCGGACATCTCCCAGCCCGTCGTGCTGGAGTCGATGAACTTCCCGGCACCGGTCATCAACGTGGCGATCGAGCCGAAGTCCAAGGGCGACCAGGAGAAGCTGTCCATCGCCATCCAGCGGCTGGCCGAGGAGGACCCCTCCTTCCAGGTCCGCACGGACGAGGAGACCGGTCAGACGGTCATCCACGGCATGGGCGAGCTGCACCTCGAGGTCCTTGTCGACCGCATGAAGCGGGAGTTCAAGGTCGAGGCGAACATCGGCCGCCCCCAGGTCGCCTACCGCGAGACGATCAAGCGCAAGGTCGACAAGGTCGAGTACACCCACAAGAAGCAGACGGGTGGCTCCGGTCAGTTCGGCCGCGTGATCATCAGCCTGGAGCCCACCGGCGGCGACGGCGGTGGCTACGAGTTCGAGAACAAGGTGACCGGTGGCCGCATCCCGCGGGAGTACATCCCGTCCGTGGACGCCGGCTGCCAGGAGGCCGCGGAGTTCGGCGTGCTGGCCGGTTACCCCATGGTCGACATCAAGGTGACGCTGCTCGACGGCGCGTACCACGACGTCGACTCCTCGGAGATGGCCTTCAAGATCGCTGGTTCAATGGCGTTCAAGGAGGCGGCACGGAGGGCCGACCCGACTCTGCTCGAGCCGGTCATGGCGGTCGAGGTCACCACGCCCGAGGACTACATGGGCGACGTGATCGGCGACCTGAACAGCCGGCGCGGCCAGATCCAGGCGATGGAAGAGCGCAACGGGGCCCGGGTGGTCCAGTCGCTCGTCCCGCTGTCGGAGATGTTCGGCTACGTCGGAGACCTGCGGAGCAGGACCCAAGGTCGGGCGGTCTACACGATGCAGTTCGACTCCTACGCGGAGGTTCCGCCCAACGTTGCCAAGGAGATCGTGGCCAAGGCGCGGGGCGAGTAGGCCCGCGGGCGTTACCAACAAGCAAGCAACCTCGTACGTCGTCGTACGGCGTTAGATCCACTAGGAGAAGCAGTGGCGAAGGCCAAGTTCGAGCGGACCAAGCCGCACGTAAACATTGGGACCATCGGTCACATCGACCACGGTAAGACCACCCTGACCGCGGCGATCACCAAGGTCCTGCACGACCAGCACCCGGACCTCAACCCCTTCACGCCGTTCGACCAGATCGACAAGGCGCCGGAGGAGCGCGAGCGCGGGATCACGATCTCCATCGCGCACGTTGAGTACCAGACGGAGAAGCGCCACTACGCGCACGTCGACTGCCCGGGTCACGCTGACTACATCAAGAACATGATCACCGGTGCCGCCCAGATGGACGGCGCGATCCTGGTGGTCGCCGCCA
The DNA here is from genome assembly GCA_009380095.1 of Streptosporangiales bacterium. Classification (GTDB taxonomy): domain Bacteria; phylum Actinomycetota; class Actinomycetes; order Streptosporangiales; family Streptosporangiaceae; genus WHSL01. The sequence continues at coordinate 5,821 of WHSL01000066.1, forward strand.
CCGACGGCCCGATGCCGCAGACGAAGGAGCACGTCCTCCTGGCCCGCCAGGTCGGCGTCCCCTACATCGTCGTGGCGCTCAATAAGGCCGACATGGTGGACGACGAGGAGATCCTCGAGCTCGTCGAGCTCGAGGTCCGCGAGCTGCTCACCGAGTACGAGTTCCCGGGCGACGACCTCCCCGTGATCCGCGTCTCGGCGCTCAAGGCCCTCGAGGGCGACGCGGAGTGGGCCGGCAAGATCGTCGAACTGATGAACGCCTGCGACGAGAACATCCCCGAGCCGGTGCGTGACATCGAGAAGCCCTTCCTGATGCCGGTCGAGGACGTCTTCTCGATCACCGGCCGCGGCACCGTCGTGACCGGCCGCATCGAGCGCGGCGTGATCCACGTCAACGAGACCGTGGACATCGTCGGCATCAAGGAGGACAAGCAGACGACCACCGTCACCGGTGTCGAGATGTTCCGTAAGCTCCTCGACGAGGGCCAGGCCGGCGACAACGTGGGCCTGCTGCTCCGTGGCATCAAGCGCGAGGACGTGGAGCGCGGCCAGGTCGTCATCAAGCCGGGCACCAACACCCCGCACACCGAGTTCGAGGCGCAGGTCTACATCCTGTCCAAGGACGAGGGCGGGCGGCACACGCCGTTCTTCCAGAACTACCGGCCGCAGTTCTACTTCCGTACCACCGACGTGACCGGCGTCGTGGAGCTCCCCGAGGGCACCGAGATGGTCATGCCGGGTGACAACACCCAGATGAAGGTGTCGCTCATCCAGCCGGTGGCCATGGAAGAGGGCCTGCAGTTCGCGATCCGTGAGGGTGGCCGCACCGTCGGTGCCGGTCAGGTCACGAAGATCAACAAGTAACACGACCGCGGTCCGGCGGTCGGGCCGCACAAGGCCCGGCCGCCGAACCGTGCAGAGACACACAGCGGCACACGACTCAGCGAAGGACAGAAGGCCACCATGGCGGGACAGAAGATCCGCATCCGGCTCAAGGCCTATGACCACGAGGTCATCGACAGCTCGGCGAGGAAGATCGTCGAGACGGTGACGCGTACCGGTGCACAGGTCGCTGGCCCGGTGCCGCTGCCGACCGAAAAGAACGTGTACTGCGTCATCCGTTCGCCGCACAAGTACAAGGACTCGCGCGAGCACTTCGAGATGCGTACGCACAAGCGGCTGATCGACATCATCGACCCGACGCCCAAGACCGTCGACTCGCTGATGCGACTCGACCTGCCGGCCGGTGTCGACATCGAGATCAAGCTCTAAGGGACAGACATGACTGCGCAGATTAAGCAGGTCAAGGGCGTCCTGGGCGAGAAGCTCGGCATGACCCAGGTCTTCGACGAGGACGGGAAGATGGTTCCCGTCACCGTCGTGCAGGCCGGGCCGTGCGTCGTGACCCGGGTTCGCACCCCTGACACCGACGGCTACTCCGCCGTCCAGCTCGGGTTCGGGCAGATCAACCCGCGCAAGGTCAACAAGCCGCTGGGCGACTACCTGCGCAAGCACGGGCTCACGCCGCGACGGTACTTCGTCGAGGTCCGTACGGAGGACGCGTCCGAGTACACGCTCGGCCAGGAGATCACCGCGGACGCCTTCGAGGCGGGCCAGTCGGTGGACGTCACCGGCCGCAGCAAGGGCAAGGGCACCGCCGGCGTCATGAAGCGACACGGCTTCAAGGGCCTCGGCGCCTCCCACGGTACGCAGCGCAAGCACCGGTCGCCGGGCTCCATCGGCGGCTGTGCCACCCCGGGCCGGGTGTTCAAGGGCCTGCGGATGGCCGGCCGGATGGGCGCCGTACGGAAGACCGTCCAGAACCTGACCGTCCACGCCGTCGATGCGGAGAAGGGCCTCATCCTGCTCAAGGGTGCGGTGCCCGGTCCGAAGGGCGGCCTGATCCTGGTCCGCACCGCGGCGAAGGGGGGTAACCAGGCATGAGCTCCGTCAAGGTCGTGAACGCCGAGGGCAACGCCACCCGGCGCTCCGTGGAGCTGCCGGACGAGATCTTCGCCGCGAAGGTGAACGTGCCGCTGATCCACCAGGTCGTGGTGGCCCAGCAGGCGGCCGCGCGGCAGGGCACGCACTCCACCAAGGGCCGCGGCCAGGTCCGCGGCGGTGGCAAGAAGCCGTACCGGCAGAAGGGCACCGGCCGGGCCCGTCAGGGCTCGATCCGGGCGCCGCAGTTCACCGGCGGCGGCATCGTGCACGGGCCGCAGCCGCGCAGCTATGCGCAGCGTACGCCCAAGAAGATGAAGGCCGCGGCGCTGCGCGGCGCGCTCAGCGACCGGGCCCAGCACGGCCGGGTGCACGTCATCGCCGAGTTCCTCGGCGAGAACGTGGAGAGCAAGCTGACGCAGACCGCTCAGACCGCGCTCCGCAAGGTCACCGAGCGCAAGCACGTGCTCGTGGTCGTGGACCGCGACGACGAGCGCACCTGGCTCGGCCTGCGGAACGTGCAGGGCGTTCACCTGCTCGCCGCGGACCAGCTCAACACCCTCGACGTCATGCTGGCCGACGACGTGGTGTTCACCGAGAAGGGCTACGAGGCCTTCCTCGCGCACGTCTCCGGCGCACCGCAGAGCAGCGGGGAGGAGGACAAGTGAACAAGATCCCCGACCCGCGCGACATCCTGCTCGCCCCCGTGATCTCGGAGAAGAGCTACGGCCTGCTGGACGAGAACAAGTACACGTTCATCGTCCGGCCGGACGCCAACAAGACCCAGATCAAGATCGCGGTCGAGCAGGTGTTCGGGGTCAAGGTCACCACCGTCAACACGATCAATCGGAAGGGCAAGCGCAAGCGGACCCGCACCGGTTACGGCAAGCGTCCTGACACCAAGCGGGCCATCGTGAGCCTCGCCGAGGGCGATCGTATCGACATCTTCTCCGCCCCGGCCTGAGCCAGGGCTGGAGCGACGGATAGGAATGCACGAAAAAGATGGGCATTCGTAAGTACAAGCCGACCACGCCGGGCCGCCGCGGCTCGACGGTGGCCGACTTCGCCGAGATCACGCGGGACCGGCCGGAGAAGTCTCTGGTCCGCCCGCTGCACTCCAAGGGCGGGCGCAACGCGCACGGCCGTATCACGGCGCGCCACCAGGGTGGCGGGCACAAGCGGCAGTACCGGCTGATCGACTTCCGCCGGGCGGACAAGGACGGCGTGCCGGCCAAGGTCGCGCACATCGAGTACGACCCGAACCGCACCGCCCGCATCGCGCTGCTGCACTACGCGGACGGCGAGAAGCGCTACATCCTCTGCCCGGCCGGCCTCAAGCAGGGCGACCGCGTGGAGAACGGCGCCGGTGCGGACATCAAGCCGGGCAACTGCCTGCCGCTGCGCAACATCCCCACGGGCACGTTCGTGCACGCGGTGGAGCTGAAGCCGGGCGGCGGCGCCAAGCTGGGCCGCTCCGCCGGGGCGCAGATCCAGCTGCTGGCCAAGGAGGGCACGCACGCGACCCTGCGTATGCCCTCCGGCGAGATGCGCATGGTGGACGTGCGCTGCCGCGCCACGGTCGGCCAGGTCGGCAACGCCGAGCAGTCCAACATCAACTGGGGTAAGGCCGGCCGCATGCGGTGGAAGGGCAAGCGCCCGACCGTCCGCGGCGTCGCCATGAACCCGGTGGACCACCCGCTCGGTGGTGGTGAGGGCAAGAGCTCCGGTGGCCGGCACCCCGTCAGCCCCTGGGGCAAGCCCGAGGGCCGTACCCGCAAGGCCAAGAAGGCCAGTGACCGGCTCATCATCCGTCGGCGCGGCAAGAAGAAGCGGTAAGGAGCTCCTCAGATGCCACGTAGCCTGAAGAAGGGCCCCTTCGTGGACGAACACCTCCTCAAGAAGGTGGAGGAGCAGAACACGAAGGGCACCAAGAACGTCATCAAGACGTGGTCCCGTAGGTCGATGATCATCCCGGAGATGATCGGGCACACGCTGGCCGTCCACGACGGCCGCAAGCACGTGCCGGTGTTCGTCTCCGAGTCCATGGTCGGCCACAAGCTCGGTGAGTTCGCCCCGACGCGAACGTTCCGCAGCCATGTCAAGGACGACCGCCGCAGCCGCCGCTAGCGGCCGCGGTACTGCAAGCCTTACGAGTGAGCGAGGGAAGAGCGATGGAAGCGAGGGCACAGGCGCGGTTCGTCCGCGTTACGCCCCGGAAGGCCCGCCGCGTGGTGGACCTTATTCGCGGGCTGCCCGCTGACGAGGCACAGGCGGTGCTGCGGTTCGCGCCTCAGGCTGCGAGTCATCCGGTGGGCAAGGTGCTCGCGAGCGCCATCGCCAACGCCGAGCACAACGCCAACCTCGAGCGCGACGGCCTCGTGGTCAGCCGCGCCTGGGTCGATGAGGGTCCGACGCTGAAGCGGTTCCGGCCGCGCGGTTTCGGCCGGGCCTACCGGATCAACAAGCGCACAAGCCATATCACGGTGATCCTCGAGTCGCACGACGACGAGACGGAAGCCGCAAGGAAGCCGAAGGGGAGGACCCGCTAGTGGGGCAGAAGGTCAACCCGTACGGATTCCGGCTCGGCATCACCACCGACTTCAAGAGCCGGTGGTATGCGGACAAGCTGTACAAGGACTACGTCAAGGAAGACGTCGCGATCCGGCGCATGCTGCAGAAGGGCATGGAGCGGGCCGGCATCTCCAAGGTGGAGATCGAGCGCACCCGTGACCGGGTCCGCGTCGACATCCACACCGCGCGGCCGGGCATCGTCATCGGCCGTCGCGGTGCGGAGGCCGACCGGATCCGCGGGGAGCTCGAGAAGCTGACCGGCAAGCAGGTTCAGCTGAACATCCTTGAGGTGAAGAACCCGGAGATCGACGCTCAGCTCGTCGCCCAGGGTGTCGCCGAGCAGCTGTCCAGCCGGGTCGCGTTCCGACGGGCCATGCGTAAGGCCATGCAGACCGCGATGAAGAACGGCGCGAAGGGCATCCGGGTGCAGTGCTCGGGTCGCCTCGGCGGCGCCGAGATGTCGCGCTCGGAGTTCTACCGCGAGGGCCGCGTGCCGCTGCACACGCTCCGCGCCAACATCGACTACGGGTTCTACGAGGCCCGTACGACGTTCGGCCGGATCGGTGTGAAGGTGTGGATCTACAAGGGCGAGGCCGCCCAGACCCGCGCCGAGCGCGAGGCCCAGGCCGCGCAGGCACGCGCCGGCGCCGGTGGTGGCGGTGGCGCCGGCGGTCGTCGTGAGCGGCCGCAGCGCCGTCGCGGTGGCCGTGGCGGCCAGGGCGGTCCCGGCGGTCCCGGCGGTCCCGGTGGTCCGGGCGGCGGCCAGGGCGCGGCGGCCGCGCAGGGCGCAGAGCAGAAGCCGGCCGAGGCGGCACCGCCCGCCGAGTCGCCGGCACCGGCTGAAGGGAGCTGACCATGCTGATTCCGCGCAAGGTCAAGCACCGGAAGCAGCATCACCCGAAGCGCACCGGCATGGCCAAGGGCGGCACCCGGGTGAACTTCGGTGAGTACGGGATCCAGGCCGTCGAGGCGTCGTACGTGACGAACCGGCAGATCGAGGCCGCCCGTATTGCCATGACCCGGCACATCAAGCGTGGCGGAAAGGTGTGGATCAACATCTTCCCGGACCGTCCGCTGACCAAGAAGCCGGCCGAGACCCGGATGGGTTCCGGCAAGGGTTCGCCGGAGTGGTGGATCGCCAACGTGAAGCCCGGCCGCGTGATGTTCGAGCTCTCGGGTGTCCCGGAGCCGATCGCCCGCGAGGCGCTCCGCCGTGCGATGCACAAGCTCCCGATGAAGTGCAAGTTCGTAAAGCGTGAGGTTGGTGAGGGCTGATGGCGATGCACAAGCTCCCCATGCTCTGCCAGCCAAGGACATGCAAGTTCGTGAAGCGAGAGGTGGGTGAGGGCTGATGGCACAGGGCCTGACCGCCAACGAGCTGCGGACACAGACGGACGACGAGCTGGTGACCAAGCTGAAGGAGGCGAAGGAGGAGCTGTTCAACCTTCGCTTCCAGGCCGCCACCGGCCAGCTGGAGAGCCACGGCCGCCTGCGGACGGTCCGTCACGACATCGCCAGGATCTACACGGTGATGCGGGAGCGCGAGCTCGGCATCGTCGAGGTCGTCGAGACCGACGAGACGGCCGACACGGAGACCGACGGAGCCCAGGAGTCCGCGAAGGAGACCAGCGGTGAGTGAGCAGGGTACGCGGACCAGCCGCAAGGTGCGTGAGGGCCTCGTCGTGGGCGACAAGATGGACAAGACCGTCGTCGTCGCCGTCGAGGACCGCGTCAAGCACCCGCTGTACGGCAAGGTCATCCGCCGTACGAAGAAGTACAAGGCGCACGACGAGCAGAACGCCTGCGGCGTCGGCGACCGGGTCCTCCTGATGGAGACCCGGCCGCTGTCCGCCACCAAGCGCTGGCGCGTCGTGGAGATCCTCGAGAAGGCCAAGTGACACCCGCGGGGGCCGCCGGCCCCCGCGGTGAGCCGAAGACAGAATCGATCCGCCAGGCTCGCGGCGGCACCCTGTGGGGCGGCCGCGAGAACCGGTGTGACGTACAGGAGTTGACGTGATCCAGCAGGAGTCGCGACTCAAGGTCGCCGACAACACGGGTGCCAAGGAGATCCTTTGCATCCGTGTCCTCGGCGGCTCGGGTCGGCGCTACGCGGGCATCGGGGACATCATCGTCGCGACGGTCAAGGACGCTCTTCCCGGCGCCGGCGTGAAGAAGGGTGATGTCGTCAAGGCCGTCGTGGTGCGTACCCGCAAGGAGCGCCGCCGTCCGGACGGCTCCTACATCCGCTTCGACGAGAACGCCGCGGTGCTCATCCGAGACGGTGGGGACCCGCGCGGCACGCGCATCTTCGGCCCGGTGGGCCGCGAGCTGCGGGACAAGAGGTTCATGCGCATCATCTCGCTCGCCCCGGAGGTGCTGTGACGATGAAGATCAAGAAGGGCGATCGGGTCATCGTCATCGCCGGCAAGGACAAGGGCGCCGAGGGGACCGTCGTACGGGCGATCCCCAAGGAGCAGCGTGTCGTCGTCGAGGGCGTCAATCTGATCAAGAAGAACACGAAGGTCACCCACACCGGCCCGCGCGGTGCGCAGGAGGGCGGGGTCGTGACCAAGGAAGCGCCGATCCACGTGAGCAACGTGGCTCTGGTCGAGGACGGCAAGGCGACCCGCGTCGGCTACCGCTTCGACGAGAACGGCGAGAAGATCCGGATTTCGCGCCGTACCGGTAAGGACATCTGATGACCGCCACCACTGGCGAGATTACTGAAGCCAGCACTGAGAAGCAGACGGCTCCGCAGCCGCGCCTCAAGGAGCGGTACCGGTCGGAGATCCTGTCGGCGCTGCGTGAGGAGTTCGGCTACGCGAACATCATGCAGGTGCCCACGCTGACCAAGATCGTGGTCAACATGGGCGTCGGCGATGCCGCCCGGGACGCCAAGCTCATCGAGGGCGCCGTACGCGACCTGTCCGCGATCACCGGCCAGAAGCCGAAGGTGAACCGCGCCAAGAAGTCCATCGCCCAGTTCAAGCTGCGCGAGGGCATGCCGATCGGCGCCAGCGTCACGCTGCGCGGCGACCGCATGTGGGAGTTCCTGGACCGGCTGCTCTCCCTCGCGCTGCCGCGCATCCGCGACTTCCGCGGGCTGTCGCCGAAGCAGTTCGACGGCAAGGGCAACTACACCTTCGGGCTCACCGAGCAGGTCATGTTCCACGAGGTCGACCCGGACAAGGTGGACCGTCAGCGGGGCATGGACATCACGATCGTGACCTCGGCGACCAACGACGACGAGGGCCGCTCGCTGCTGCGTCGTCTCGGATTCCCGTACAAGGAGGCGTGACCAGTGGCCAAGAAGTCGCTGATCGCCAAGGCGGCCCGCAAGCCGAAGTTCGCCGTGCGTGCATACACTCGGTGTTCTCGGTGCGGTCGGCCCCGCGCCGTCTACCGGAAGTTCGGCCTGTGCCGCATCTGCTTCCGTGACATGGCGCACCGGGGCGAGCTGCCCGGCATCACCAAGTCGAGCTGGTAAAGGTCGGGCGGCGCACGCCGCCGACCACGAACCGAAACCGAACAGACCGTGCCATCCCAGGTGGCGCATGACCACGCCGTAGGTCCCGATGGGGAAACCGCGGCGAGGAGGGGCCAGTAGGCCATGACGATGACCGACCCGATCGCAGACATGCTCACGCGTCTGCGTAACGCGAACTCGGCGTACCACGAGAGCGTGGCGATGCCGTACTCGAAGATCAAGGCGCACATCGCCGAGATCCTCCAGCAGGAGGGTTACATCCAGACCTGGTCCGTCGAGGACGCGACGGTCGGAAAGAACCTCGTGGTCGAGCTCAAGTTCGGGCCGACCCGGGAACGCTCGATCGCCGGGCTGCGGCGCGTGTCCAAGCCGGGCCTGCGCGTGTACGCCAAGAAGGACAGCCTGCCGCGTGTGCTGGGTGGCCTCGGGGTCGCCATCATCTCGACGTCGGGCGGTCTGATGACCGACAAGCAGGCCAAGAAGCGTGGCGTGGGCGGGGAAGTCCTCGCCTACGTCTGGTGACGGGAGGGATAGGAGCATGTCGCGTATCGGCCGACTGCCGATCCCGATCCCGAGCGGCGTCGAGGTGACGATCGACGGGCGGGGCATCACGATCAAGGGCCCGAAGGGCGAGCTGAGCCACACCGTGGCCGAGCCCATCGAGGTCGACAAGGACGAGGACGGCACCCTGGTGGTGACCCGTCCCAACGACGAGGGTCCGATCCGTGCGCTGCACGGTCTGACCCGGGCGCTGATCGCCAACATGGTGACCGGGGTGACCACCGGCTTCAGCAAGACGCTGGAGATCGTCGGGGTCGGCTACCGGGTCCAGGCGAAGGGCTCCGACCTGGAGTTCTCGCTCGGCTACAGCCACCCGATCGTCGTGGCCCCGCCGGAGGGCATCAGCTTCCGTGTCGAGCGTCCGACCCAGCTCGTGGTCGAGGGCATCGACAAGCAGAAGGTCGGCGAGGTCGCCGCCAACATCCGGAAGCTGCGCAAGCCCGACCCGTACAAGGGCAAGGGCGTGCGGTACCAGGGCGAGCGGATCCGCCGCAAGGTCGGAAAGGCTGGTAAGTAGCCATGACTGGCACCAAGACGCTGGCTCGCAAGGGCACGTCCGAGCGCAGCAGGTCGCGGCTGCGCCGGCACCTGCGGGTCCGCAAGAAGATCTCCGGGACCACCGTACGGCCTCGCCTTGTCGTCACCCGTTCGGCGAAGCACCTCTTCGTCCAGCTCGTGGACGACACCGCGGGTCACACCCTCGTGTCCGCGTCGACCATGGAGGCCGACGTGCGCGCCGCCGAGGGGAACAAGAGCGCCAAGTCCCGCAAGGTCGGCGAGCTCGTCGCGGCTCGCGCCAAGGACGCCGGCGTCACCTCCGTGGTCTTCGACCGCGGTGGCTACCGCTACGCCGGGCGGATCGCCGCCCTGGCGGACGGCGCTCGCGAGGGGGGTCTCGACTTCTGATGAAGTTCACCAAGAACCCCACTCACGTAACTGAGATGAGGAACCACTGATGGCAGCTCCACGGCGCGGTGGCGGCGAGCGGCGTGACCGCCGTGACGACCGCCGGGGTGGCGCCGACAAGGGACAGTCGTACATCGAGCGCGTGGTGACCATTAACCGGGTCGCCAAGGTCGTCAAGGGCGGCCGGCGGTTCAGCTTCACCGCGCTGGTCGTGGTCGGCGACGGCAACGGCATGGTCGGTGTGGGCTACGGCAAGGCCAAGGAGGTGCCCTCGGCGATCGCCAAGGGCGTCGAGGAGGCCAAGAAGCACTTCTTCCGCGTGCCGCGCATCGCGGGCACCATCACCCACCAGGTGCTGGGTGAGGACGCCGCCGGTGTGGTGCTGCTCAAGCCCGCCTCGCCCGGTACCGGCGTCATCGCCGGTGGCCCGGTGCGTGCGGTGCTGGAGTGCGCCGGCGTCCACGACGTGCTGTCGAAGTCGCTCGGGTCGTCCAACCCGATCAACATCGTGCACGCCACCGTCGCGGCCCTGAAGGACCTGAAGCAGCCCGAGGAGATCGCGGCCCGCCGCGGTCTGCCGGTCGAGGACGTCGCGCCCGCCGCCATGCTCCGTGCGCGCGCGGCCGCGTCCGGGGCGGTGAGCTGACATGGCGCGGCTCAAGATCACCCAGGTCAAGTCCAAGATCGGCGGCAAGCAGAACCAGCGCGACTGCCTGCGTTCGCTCGGGCTGCGGCGGATCGGGCAGAGCGTCGTCAAGGACGACCGGCCCGAGTTCCGCGGCATGATCGCGACGGTGTCGCACCTCGTCACCGTCGAGGAGGTCGACTGACATGGCGGAGGGCAACCCTCTGAAGCTCCATGACCTGCGGCCTGCCAAGGGTGCCAACAAGTCCAAGGTCCGCAAGGGCCGCGGCGAGGCGTCCAAGGGCAAGACCGCGGGCCGGGGCACGAAGGGCACGAAGGCCCGTTCGACGGTGCCCGCCGGTTTCGAGGGCGGCCAGATGCCGCTGATCCGGCGTATTCCGAAGCTCAAGGGCTTTTCGAACCTGAAGTTCAAGACCACGTACCAGGTCGTGAACCTCGACAAGCTGGCCGAGCTCTACCCCCAGGGTGGCGAGGTCACGGTCGAGGACCTCGTCGCCAAGGGCGCGGTCCGCAAGAACGAGCTCGTGAAGGTCCTCGGCGACGGGAAGGTCTCCGTCGCGCTGCAGGTCCGGGCGCACAAGTTCTCCTCCTCCGCGCAGGAGAAGATCACCGCGGCCGGCGGGACCGTCACCGAGCTGTGAACAAGCGACCCGGACCGGAGCGTACGGGCGGGGCCATCGCGGCCCCGCCCGCGACGCTCCGGTCCGGTCGTTGATCGCGTCCGGCGTCGGCCACAGCGCCGGGCGGCGGGACAGCCCCTCCCTTGGAAGGAGCCCGAGGAACGTGACGGCTGTTAGAGTTCGTCGAGCCTCGAGGGCCATGACCTTTGGCCGTCGTCCCCTCACCCGCACCGTCGAATCAGGATCGATGGCCGTACGCGTGCGGACCGTCGAAACCGCGCTGGAGGAGCCGTGCTAGGCGCGTTCACCCGAGCGTTTCGGACGCCCGACCTGCGGAAGAAGCTGCTCTTCACCCTCGGCATCATCGTGCTGTTCCGGCTGGGGTCGCAGATCCCCGCGCCGGGCGTCAGCGCGAGCGGAGTGCGTGACTGCTTCCAGGCCGCACAGAGCGGGGCCAACGCCGGGCTCTACCAGCTCGTCAACCTGTTCAGCGGCGGCGCGCTGCTGCACCTGGCGATCTTCGCCCTGGGCATCATGCCCTACATCACGGCGAGCATCATCCTGCAGCTGCTCACCGTCGTGATCCCGCGTCTGGACGCCCTGAAGAAGGAGGGCCAGTCCGGGCAGGCCAAGATCACGCAGTACACCCGCTACCTCACCATCGGCCTGGCGATTCTCCAGTCCACCAGCATTATCGCGCTGGCCCGTAGCGGCCAGCTCTTCCAGAACGCCTGCCCGCCGTCGCAGGTCATGCCCGACCAGTCGGTCTTCACGATCGTGGTCATGGTGTTCGTGATGACCGCCGGCACCTCGATGATCATGTGGCTGGGCGAGCTGATCACCGACAAGGGTGTCGGCAACGGCATGTCGCTGCTGATCTTCACCCAGGTCGTGGCCGTGTTCCCGGCCGAGATCCTGCGTATCTTCAAGACCGCCCCGACGTTCGTCTTCGTCATGCTGATCGTGGCGGGCATCCTGATCATCGCCGCCGTGGTCTTCATCGAGCAGGCGCAGCGGCGTATCCCCGTGCAGTACGCGAAGCGCATGGTGGGCCGCCGGATGTACGGGGGCAGCTCGACCTACATCCCGCTGAAGGTCAACCAGGCCGGCATCGTGCCTGTGATCTTTGCCTCCTCGCTGCTCTACCTGCCGCAGCTCGCTGTCGGCCTGATGGGCCCGGAGTCCACGAACCCCGTCGCCAGGTTCCTGAACCAGTACTTCATCCAGGGAACTCACCCGATCTACATGGCCACGTACTTCGTGATGATCATCTTCTTCGCGTTCTTCTACGTGGCGATTACGTTCCAACCCACTGACGTCGCCGACAACATGAAGAAGTACGGTGGGTTCATCCCGGGTATTCGTCCGGGCCGGCCGACCGCGGAGTACCTGGACTTCGTCCTCTCCCGGATCACCGCGCCCGGTGCGCTGTACCTCGGGGTGGTGGCTCTGTTGCCGATGGTCGCTCTGAGCTTCACCGGCGGGTCCGGTGCGAACGCGCAGAACTTCCCCTTCGGCGGTACGAGTCTCCTGATCATCGTCGGCGTCGGGCTGGACACGGTTAAACAGATCGAGAGCCAACTCCAGCAGCGGAACTACGAAGGCTTCTTGCGATAGTGCGTGTCGTGCTGGTGGGGCCCCCCGGAGCGGGCAAGGGGACACAGGCCCAATTCATCGCCTCGCACCTGTCGATCCCGAAGATCTCGACAGGGGACATCTTCCGTGCCAACGTCAGCGGTGGTAGCGAGCTCGGGAGGAAGGCCAAGGGCTACATGGACCGTGGCGACCTCGTCCCCGACGAGGTCACCATCGCCATGGTGCGGGATCGGCTGTCGGAGGACGACGCGCGGGACGGGTTCCTGCTCGACGGGTTTCCGCGCAACGTCCCCCAGGCCGAGACCCTGAAGAAGATGCTGGCCGAGTGGGACGCCCGGCTGGACGTCGTGCTCGAGCTCGTGGTCGACGAGGAGGAGGTCGTCCGGCGGCTGTCCGGGCGGCGCACCTGCGACACGTGCGGGCGCATCTGGCACGTGGTCTTCGACGACAAGCGGGACGACGTCTGCGACGACTGCGGCGGCCGGCTCTACCAGCGGGACGACGACCGTGAGGAGGTCGTCCGGCACCGCCTGGAGGTCTACCAGGAACAGACCGCCCCCCTCGTCTCGTTCTACGCGGAGGAGGGGATCCTCGTCGGGATCGACGCCACCGGGCCGGTGGAGGAGGTCACGGAGCGCGCCCTGGCGGCGCTGCGTCCCTTTATGGACTGACCGGGGGCGGCTCCTCTCGTAGGGCGTGTGGGCCGGTCGCGACAGCGGCTGCCAGTGAGGACCGAAGGACGTGGCGGTGTTGCGCAGGGGCAAGTCCGAGTTCCAGATCAAGAGCGACGCCGAGATCGCCAAGATGCGGGAGGCGGGGCTCGTCGTCGCGGAGACGCTGGAGAAGCTGCGCGCGGCCGTCGAACCGGGCATCACCACGGCCGACCTGGACGCGATCGCCGAGCGGCACATCCGTGACGCCGGGGCCGTACCGTCCTTCAAGGGGTATCACGGCTTTCCCGCCACGATCTGCGCCTCGGTGAACGAGGAGATCGTGCACGGCATCCCGCGTCCGGACAAGGAGCTCCGCGAGGGCGACCTCGTCTCCATCGACTGCGGCGCGATCCTGGACGGCTGGCACGGCGACTCGGCGGTCACCGTCGGGGTGGGCGAGATCGACGACGAGGCCCGTGCGCTGCTGAGCGTCTGTGAGGAGGCGATGTGGCGCGGCATCGCCGCGATCCGGCAGGACAACCGGCTCGGCGACATCGGCCACGCGGTGGACGGCTACATCTGCTCCCGGGGGACGTACGGAAACGTGCGAGAGTACGGCGGCCACGGCATCGGCACCGAGATGCACCAGGACCCGCACGTGCCCAACTTCGGTAAGCCGGGCAAAGGGCCCAAGCTGGTCACCGGGCTCTGCCTGGCGATCGAGCCGATGGTCAACCTGGGCGGGGACGAGACGCTGCTGCTCGCGGACGACTGGACGGTGATTACGGCCGACAGAAGCCGTTCTGCTCACTTCGAGCACTCGGTAGCCTTGACGGCAGACGGCCCATACGTGCTGACCGCCTTCGACGGGGGAAAGGACCGGCTGGCACGATTCTCCGCCGGCGCCACTGCCGGCGGCTCGTGACCCTTCGGAGGATGCGCCGATGGAACGTAACCCCGAGATCCGCGCATCGGACCATGACCGGGACCGGGTCGCGCAGGCCCTCCGCGAGCACTTCGCCCAGGGCCGCCTGGACGACGAGGAGTTCAACGAGCGGCTGAGCGACGCGTACACGGCGAAGACGCTGGGCGAGTTGCAGCGTCTCACCGCCGACCTGCCCGAAGAGGATCTGTACGCGTTGCCGATCCCGCCCCAGCAGCAGACCGCCCCCGCCCGAGGTCTCAGGCTCTCCCGTGAGGAGATCGGGCACTGGTCGGTCTGGGCGATGGCCAGCGGCATCAACTTCGTGATCTGGCTGATCGTCGTGCTCACCAGCGGGGCCGGCGTCTATCCCTGGTGGGTGTGGGTGGCCGGTCCGTGGGGCGCCATCCTGCTCATCGGCACCATCGCCGACCGGCTCAAGGAGCGCTGACCGGCTCAAGGAGCGCTGACCCGCCGCTGACCCGCCGCTGAGCCCCCGCTGGGCCGCCCGTGGAGGCGAGCGGTGCGGCCCTGTCCCGAACCTGGTCCGCGGAGGGTTCGGAAGCGGGTAGGATGGCCTTGCGCTACACCTAGCAGATCCCTACCGCTCGGCGGTTTCGCATCTTCGCGGCGTGTCGCGTAAGCTTGCGCGTCGGCCCCCGTGGCCCGTCTGCGATCGCTCTCCGTCGGCATCGACCGGCCGGATGTGATCGCACACCCACGGCCCGGGCGCACCCACCACAGACGGTCGATAGTGAAGCGCGGAGGACATGCCCAAAAAGGACGGCGCCATCGAGATCGAGGGCACCGTTATCGAGTCGCTCCCGAATGCCATGTTCAGGGTCGAGCTCGACAACGGGCACAAGGTCCTCGCCCACATCAGCGGCAAGATGCGCATGCACTACATCCGGATTCTGCCCGACGACCGCGTGGTCGTGGAGCTGAGTCCCTATGACCTGAGCCGCGGGCGAATCGTCTACCGCTACAAGTAACACCCACTGGGGTTGCCTTCCCCGTGATGTTCGGGCCGCGTGCGGCCCGACTCGGCGACATGGGGGTGACCCTTTCCATGAGGAGACCCAGTGAAGGTCAAGCCGAGCGTCAAGAAGATCTGCCAGAAGTGCCGAGTGATCCGCCGCCACGGCCGAGTCATGGTCATCTGCAGCGACCCGCGGCACAAGCAGCGCCAGGGCTGAAAGGCCCGTAAGTAAGCGCGTGTCCCGACTCCCTTCGGGGAGGCGCCCTCGGTCGGAGGCCGGGGCCCCGCCGCCGGGCGGTCCGTGAGCGGGCCGTACGGCAGGGCAGGCGGGGAGGGGACGCGTAGGACCTCCGCTCGAATCGAAGGAGAACTGCCCACATGGCACGCCTTGTCGGCGTCGACCTGCCGCGTGACAAGCGGCTCGAGGTCGCACTCACCTACATCTACGGCATCGGCCGTACCCGGGCACTGGAGACCCTGAGCGCCACGTCCATCAGTGGCGACCTCCGGGTCCACCAGCTCGGTGACGACGAGCTGGTCCGCCTGCGCGACTGGATCGAGGGGAACTACCAGATCGAGGGTGACCTCCGCAGGGAGATCACCGCCGACATCCGTCGAAAGATCGAGATCGGGTGCTACCAGGGCATCCGCCACCGCCGCGGGCTGCCGGTGCACGGTCAGCGCACGCAGACCAACGCGCGTACCCGCAAGGGCAAGAAGAAGACCGTGGCCGGCAAGAAGAAGGCCGGCAAGAAGTAGTCCGTACGGGACCCCGGTCCTGTTCCGGACCGATGACCTCCAGGAGTTTGGTTCGTAGATGCCTCCGAAGAGCCGTACCGGCGCCCGGAAGGTGCGCCGCAAGGAGAAGAAGAACGTCGCTCATGGGCACGCCCACATCAAGAGCACGTTCAACAACACGATCGTGACGATCACCGACCCCAACGGTGCGGTGATCTCGTGGGCGAGCGCCGGCCAGGTCGGTTTCAAGGGCTCGCGCAAGTCCACCCCGTTCGCGGCGCAGATGGCGGCCGAGGCCGCCGCCCGCCGTGCCCAGGAGCACGGCATGCGCAAGGTCGACGTCTTCGTCAAGGGCCCCGGCTCCGGGCGTGAGACGGCCATCCGGTCCCTGCAGGCGACGGGGCTGGAGGTCGGGTCCATCCAGGACGTGACTCCGGTTCCGCACAATGGCTGCCGCCCGCCGAAGCGGCGTCGAGTCTGAGGCTGAGGGGGATATAGAGATGGCTCGGTACACCGGCCCCGACTGCAAGCGCTGCCGTCGCGAGAAGACCAAGCTGTTCTTGAAGGGCGCGAAGTGCGAGTCGCCCAAGTGCCCGATCGAGATCCGGCCGTACCCGCCGGGTGAGCACGGGCGCGGGCGTCCGAAGGACAGCGAGTACCTGCTGCAGATGCGCGAGAAGCAGAAGTGCGCGCGCATCTACGGCGTTCTGGAGCGGCAGTTCCGGAACTACTACGAAGAGGCGAACCGCGTCGAGGGCAAGACCGGCGAGGCGATGCTGTCCATCCTGGAGAGCCGGCTCGACAACGTTGTCTACCGCGCGGGCTTCGCCAAGAGCCGCGACATGGCGCGCCAGCTCGTCCGCCACGGCCACATCGTGGTCAACGGCAAGAAGGTGAACATCCCTTCGTACCGGGTGAGCGAGCACGACATGGTCGAGGTTCGTGGGAAGTCGCAGGAGATGACGCCGTTCATCGTGGCCAAGGCCGAGGTCGGGGAACGTCCCGTGCCGGCGTGGCTGGGTGTCAGCGGCGACAAGATGCGCATCCTCGTGCACTCGCTGCCGGTCCGTCAGCAGATCGACACGCAGGTGCAAGAGCAGCTCATCGTCGAGTACTACTCCAAGTAGGACTCGGCAGCGGGGGGCCGGCCGCCGTGCGGCCGGCCTTCCGCACCACCTCCGCGGGGTGACGCGGGGGAGTGGCTAGGTACGCGACTGTCATATAGCGGGCGTCGCGGAAGGGAAGTCCAGTGCTCATCGCTCAGCGTCCGACCCTCGCCGAAGAGCAGGTCGACGAGTTCCGGTCCCGGTTCGTCCTCGAGCCGCTGGAGCCGGGCTTCGGCTACACCATCGGCAACTCACTGCGCCGTACGCTCCTGTCCTCGATCCCCGGTGCCGCCGTGACGAGCATCCGGATCGAGGGCGTCCTGCACGAGTTTTCCACCGTGCCGGGCGTCAAGGAGGACGTCACCGACATCATCCTGAACCTCAAGGACCTCGTCGTCTCCTCGGAGCACGACGAGCCCGTGGTCATGTACCTGCGCAAGCAGGGCCCGGGCGAGGTCACCGCGGCGGACATCGCGCCGCCCGCGGGGGTCGAGGTGCACAACCCCGAGCTCCACCTCGCCACGCTCAACGGCAAGGGCAAGCTGGAGATGGAGCTGACGGTCGAGCGTGGCCGTGGCTACGTCTCCGCCGCTCAGAACAAGCAGCCGGGCCAGGAGATCGGGCGTGTCCCGATCGACTCCATCTACTCGCCCGTCGGCCGGGTCACGTACAAGGTCGAGGCGACGCGAGTCGAGCAGCGCACCGACTTCGACCGTCTCATCCTGGACGTCGAGACCAAGCCCTGCATGCGCCCCCGCGACGCGGTGGCCAGCGCGGGCAAGACGCTGGTCGAGTTGTTCGGGCTGTGCCGCGAGCTGAACGTCGACGCCGAGGGCATCGACATGGGCCCGTCCCCGACGGACGCTGCCCTGGCCGCGGACCTGGCGCTGCCGATCGAGGAGCTCAACCTCACGGTCCGCTCGTACAACTGCCTCAAGCGCGAGGGCATCCACACTGTGGGTGAGCTCGTCGCCCGCAGTGAGCAGGACCTGCTCGACATCCGCAACTTCGGTGCCAAGTCCATCGAAGAGGTCAAGCAGAAGCTCGTCGACATGGGGCTGTCCCTCAAGGACTCCCCGCCCGGGTTCGACCCGAGCGCGGCCGCGGACAACTACGCGGACGACGACCAGAGCTACGTCGAGACCGAGCAGTACTGATCGACGGCACTGACTGATCGACACTGACTGATCGACACCGTGGCCGGACCGTCCGGCCCGACTGACACCGGTACCTGATACGGCCGGTGCAGGAAAGGGAGAGAACCATGCCCAAGCCCGCTAAGGGCCCGCGTCTCGGCTCCGGCCCCGCGCACGAGAAGCTGATGCTGGCGAACCTCGCCACCTCGCTGTTCGAGCACGGGCGGATCAAGACCACCGAGGCCAAGGCGCGGCGGCTGCGTCCTCTGGCGGAGAAGCTCATCACCAAGGCCAAGCGGGGCGACCTCGCCGCGCGGCGCCAGGTGATGACCGTCGTCCGGGACAAGAGCGTCGTGCACACCCTGTTCACCGAGATCGGCCCGCGGTTCGCGGACCGTCCCGGGGGCTACACCCGGATCACCAAGATCGGCCCGCGGCACGGCGACAACGCGCCGATGGCCGTGATCGAGCTGGTGGCCGAGGCCATGGGTGCCACCACCGCGCGGGGTCCCGCGCCGTCCGCCGCTCCCGCTTCCGCGCCGGCCGCTGAGCCGGCCAAGGACGAGGAGACCGCCGCGGACGACGCCGTTGAGGCGAAGGACGAGGCGGCTGCGGACGCCGACTCGGGCGACGAGGCCAAGGCCGCGGACGACGCCGACACCGCCGAGGCCGCAGAGGCCTCCACGGACGGCGACGACGATAAGGCCGAGGACAAGAAGTAGTTCTCGCCCTGCCCGACCGGATGAGCCCGGCGTTCCCTCACGGGGCGCCGGGCTCGTCGGTTCCCAGGCGACCCAGGAGGCGATGAACGCATGGACCGATCCGAGGGCCGGGATCCCGCCGACGGTCCCCGCCCGGCCGTGGACGAGGACGCGCCGGGGCCGGGGCCGGGGGGCGTGTCCGGTGACGTTCTCGGGCTCGGGGTGCGGTTGCGGCTCGGGATCGCGTACGACGGCACGGACTTCTCCGGGTGGGCGCGGCAGCCGGGCCGGCGGACCGTCCAGGGGGAGCTGGAGACCGCGCTCGGGCGGCTGCTCGGGCTGGACCCCGCGCCGCAGCTGACCGTCGCGGGCCGTACGGACGCCGGGGTGCACGCGCGGGGCCAGGTGGCGCACGTGGACGTGCCGGCGGCGGCCTGGGAGGCCGTGGCCGGACGGGCCGTACGGGCCTTCGGCGGGCTGCTGCCCCCGGACGTGCGGGTCCGCTGCACCGAACGGGCGCCGCACGGCTTCGACGCGCGCTTCTCCGCGCTGTGGCGGCGGTACGCGTACCGGGTGTCCGACACCGAGGGCGGCGTCGACCCGCTGCGCCGGCACGACGTGCTGTGGCACCGGCGGCCGCTCTCCGCCGCGCGGATGAACGAGGCGGCCGCGCTGCTGCTCGGGGAGCACGACTTCGCCGCCTTCTGCCGTCGCCGGGAAGGCGCGACGACGGTACGGGAGCTGTTGCGGCTGGAGTGGGCCCGCAGGGAGGGTCTGCTGGTGGCGACGGTGCAGGCGGACGCGTTCTGCCACAACATGGTCCGCGCGCTCGTCGGCGCGATGCTGGCCGTGGGGGACGGGCGGCGGGAGGTCGAGTGGCCGGCCGCGGTGCTGACGGCGGGGGTCCGTGACTCCGCGGTGCACGTCGTCGCTCCGCACGGGCTCACGCTTGAGGAGGTCGCCTACCCGCCCGACGCCGAGCTCGCCGCCCGCGCAGTCGCGACCCGCCGCGTCCGCCCGACGCGTTGACCGGGCGGTTTGCTGACCGCTTGGCCCTCGACCGGGCGGTGCGGTGCGCTGCGCCGGCGGCCCGCTGACCGCCCGCCCGCTGACCGTCCGGCGCGTTGACCGTCGGGCCCGCTGACCGTCGGGCCCGCTGACCGTCGGGCCCGCTGACCGTCGGGCCCGCTGACCGTCGGGCCCGTTGGCCGGGTGGCGCGTTGGCCGGGTGGCGCGGCGAGTACGTTACTGCTGGGCGCGCTTGCGGATGGCGGACATGCTGGCGGAGCGGAAGGCGTTGCCGACCGTGACGAGCGCCTTGTCGGCCTTCTCCGGGGACTTGCCGTTGGCGTACACCGTGAACGAGAAGACGATGTAGCGCCCGTACACGCCGCCCGCGCCGTAGCCGCCGGTGGAGCCGATCCGCTCGGCGCCGCTGCCCTTCGGCCCGGGGAGCGGCGAGAACCACTGCTGTCCCCGCAGGTTCTGCTTGCGGTTGGCGGCGACCGCCTGCTCCTTGGTGGGCATCACCGCGATGCCCGCGGTGATCGCGTACTTCTTGTCCTTGTTCACGAACGTGGCCCGCAGGATGCGCTGGCACCCCGACTCGATCAGGGCCCGCGCGAAGCCGCCGCTCGCCGCCCGTGGGCAGTCCTGCTCCACGTCCACCTTGACGCGCTTGTAGGCGTCCGTGCTCGACCGGATGACCGGCACGGGGAACGCCTCGCGGATCGTCATGACCTTGGGATCGGTCTGCTCGCTGTCGATCTTCGCAGCGGGCTGCGATGGGGTCGACGGAGTCTGACTCGGCGTGGACTTCGGCGTCTCCTGCGCACCGGCCGGACGGACCGGGCCGGGCTCGTCCGGCTGCATCGTGGCGAAGGCCACGCCGCCGGCGATCACCACCACGGCGAGACCGCCGCCAAGGATGGCGAACAGCTTCTTCTTACTCTTCTTCGGCGAGGACGGAGGCGCGCCACCGCCCATCGGAAGGCCACCGGGGCCGAGGCCGCCCATATCCCCAGGACCGCCAAAGCCACCAGGGCCACCAGGCCCACCAAAGCCACCAGGCCCACCAAAGCCGCCAGGGCCACCGGGCCCGCCGGGTCCGCCAGGGCCGCTGGGTGCGCCGGGTGCGCCGGGTGCGCCAGGGCCGCCGGGTCCCATGCCGCCCGGGCCCATGCCTCCGGGACCCATGGCTCCTGGGCTCATGCCTCCTGGGCCCATGCCCCTCGGACCGGGGCCGCCCGGGCCCATCGCACCAGGACCACCGGGCCCCAACTCGCCGGCGCCGGGCCCGCCCGGGCCCATACCGCCGGGGCCACCGGGACCCATCTCGCCAGGGCCGGTGCCGGGGCCCATACCTGGACCCATGCCGAACCCTCCGGGCGGTGGCGGGCCACCGTACGGCGGAGGCGGCGGCATGTCGCCCGGCGTCCCGTACGGCGACTGCCCGAAGCCCGCCGGGGACCCCAGCGGAGGCGTCATCGCCGCGCCGACCCCACCGTCACCAGGCGAAGGACCATACGGCGGCGGAATGTGCAGCCCACTGCCCGACTCCCCACCGAACGCGGACTCATCCCCACCGAACCCAGGCTGCCCGCCAGTTCCAGGGGCCACCTGTTCACCCGCACTGAAGCCGGGCTGCTCACCGGCGCCGAAGCCGGACTGTTCACCCGCACTGAAGCCGGGCTGCTCACCGGCGCCGAAGCCGGACTGTTCACCCGCACTGAAGCCGGGCTGCTCACCGGCGCC
>WHSL01000045.1 GCA_009380095.1 Streptosporangiales bacterium
CGAACCAACTGCGCCCGCTCGGCCTCCTCCAGGACCAGATCGGCCTTCGGCCGGCCGATACGGGCCGCGTCCTCCAGACCCGCCATCCGCTCCACGGCGAACTGCCGGCGCCACTTGGCCACCGTCTTGACCGCGACACCGGCCACCCGAGCAACACCCGCGTTCGACATGCCATCAGCGCACGCCAAAACGATCTGAGCCCGCACCGCCGACCGCCGATCCGGCCACCCCGCCCGACGCACCAACTCGACACGCTCGGCCTCAGACAGCGAAATCCCCACAGCGGACGGCCCAGGATGCGACATGCCAGCAGAGTAGCAACTAACCCTCAAAACTTCAGGCGGAGAACACTAGTGCCCGCCCCGGGCGGCGACGGCGGGGGCCGGCCGGGAGAACACCTGGAGCTCGGCGGCGCGGACCTGCTCCCGAGGCGGGTCCAGCACCGCGCGGTCGGGGGTCTGCTCCTCACTGGCGCAGTCGGGGTTGCTGAACACCGGGTCGTTGACCGGGTTGGCCGCGCCGGTGTAGTCGGGCCCACCGGTGCACTGGCTGTCCCGGACGCGCAGCCGGATGTGCGTGGCCTGCGCGTCCCGGACGTCGAAGTTCCGCAGCGTCAGGTCCGGCGCCACCGGCCGGGGCCGGACACCGGGGAACGCGTCGGGCGCACTTGAGAAGATGACGCCGAAGTCGGCCTCGTCCGCACAGTCGCCGCCGGCGGTGGCGTCACAGGCGAGGATGTCGAAGGAACGCAGTGCGGAGAAGCGGCTCTGCGCCTCCGGGTCCGCGGCGTCGTCCGGGTCGGCGGGCCGTAGAGCCGCGCTCACCTGGACCTCGGCCACGTGCACCGGCGCGTCGCCGAGCCGCACGGTGACCTGCCGCCCCTCCACCTGCCGCCCCGCGGGGTTGCCCTCGGTGGCGGTGTCGTCGGAGGTCAGCGACGCCCAGTTGGTGGACTCGGTGTCGTCGATGAGCCGGTCCACGTTGACGCCGTCGCCGGCCGCCGTGGCCCCGCTCTTGGCGGAGGCGAGGTTGCGCCGCAGCGGCACCTGGACGACCTGGTCCTTGCCGGCCTCGAAGGTCCGGCTGAAGCGGAACGCGCCGAACCCGTCCGCCCGGGCGATGAAGTCGTACGTCCCCGGCACGAACTCCACCGTGTCGGACCGGCCGGTGGCCGGGTCGGTGTCGGCGGTGGGGCTGACCCGGGCCTCGTACGCACCCGTGTGGACGGTCATGTTCGCCGGCACCCCGTCCCCGGCGTCCACGGCCTCGAACCGTACGGTCGCCTCGTCCGAGCTCTCCGGCGAGGACCAGCCGGGCGTGGGGTCGCGGTCCGCCGCGCCGGTGGAGGCGGCGGTCTCGCCGAGGCCCCGGCGGGCGAAGCCGTCCCACAGCTCGGCCTGGTTGGCGCCGTCGAAGCGGAGCAGGTCGGCGGCGAGCATGCCGTCCCGGGAGTCGATCATCGTGGACCCGCTGGGCTGCAGCAGGAAGCCGTCGAACATGAGCTGCGCCCAGCGCCGGTTGCCCGGGCACTCCTCGGCCGGGAGCACGCCGCGCGCGCAGCGTTCCTGCAGCGCCGCGTCGCCGGACGGGAACACGCCGTCGTACTTCGCATTCAGCGCCTCCGCGATGTCGAAGTTGGCCGCGCTCCAGATCTCCCCGTCGGCGTGCGGCGAGAGGGTGCCGTTGCCGTCGTACTCCAGGTCGGAGTAGTTCAGCGGGCTGTCGTTCATGGCGTGGTTGCGGATGCCGCGCTGCTTGTTGCCGGTCACGTACGGGCCCAGCGCGAACGGGTTGGCGCCCGCCCCGGCGGTGATGCCGAAGCCGCGGAAGTACTCGGCGAAGATCAGGTCGGACCAGCTCTCGGTCTGTCCCTGGGTCTCGCCGGTGCCGGTGTCCGGGCCGGCGATCA
The DNA here is from genome assembly GCA_009380095.1 of Streptosporangiales bacterium. Taxonomy (GTDB): domain Bacteria; phylum Actinomycetota; class Actinomycetes; order Streptosporangiales; family Streptosporangiaceae; genus WHSL01. The sequence goes on from WHSL01000045.1 coordinate 1,910, forward strand.
TGCGGTTGCTGATCGCGTGCCCGTACTCGTGCGCGACGACCGCCATGTCGTACGCGCCGTCGGCGCAGGCGCCGTAGAACGCGCCTGCCAGCGGCTGCCACAGGTACTGGTTGGTGATCGGCGGGATGCCGTCCTGCAGGGTGATCTGGTTGGCGTTGTCCCGGCCGTTGAACGTACGCCGTCCGGCCTGGGCGTTGCCGACCTCGGGGTCGCCCTCGCGGGTGGGCCCGGTGAGGCCGAAGTTGGACCGCTGCAGGTTGGAGGTCAGCTCGGTGAAGCCGAGGTGGTAGCTCCAGTCGTGCATCCGGTTGTGCATCACGAACAGGTTGGCGTTGGCCGCGTCGTCGTCGTTGCCGCCGGGCCGGTCGAAGGTGGTGGGGTCGCACTTGGAGGCGAACCAGTTGTTGGTCCACGGGAAGTCGTAGGTGCGCGTCGGGCTGACCGGGCGCTTGACCACCGTGTCCGGCGTCAGGAAGCTGACCTCGGAGATCGCCGTGGACGCGTTGTTCCCGTCGGTGGTGAAGGTCGGCACGCTCGGAGCCTGCACGTCCCAGGGCACGCGGGAGGCGAGGTTGCGCTGCTCCTCCTGGCAGGCCGGGTCGTCGTTCACCCAGCACCACAGCCGCCGGGTGTCGGCGCCGGGCTCGGCGGAGTCGGTGAACGGGGGGTTCGCCGGGAAGACGCGCCAGCGCGGCAGCGGGACGTCCGCGTCCGCGCTCTCGTGCGCCGTGAACACGCCGGTGTAGGCGATGCTGCCGGCGCCCGCGTTGAACGGGCAGATCTCGACCCGGTAGCCGCCCGCGGGCACGCCGCCGTCGGGTGCGTACGTCAGTACCTCGGGGCTGGTCAGCAGGTCCTGCTCGGCCACGGGTGCGGGGTCGTCGCCGAAGTACAGCTTCACGGTGATGTCGTCGTCGAGCCCGGCGGGCAGGGTCGTGGCGACGGCGACGGTGATCTGGCCGGAGCCCTCGGGGACGTCGAACGGGCCGTGCCGCTCGGGGGTGCAGCCGCCGTCCGGGGCGGTCGCGCCGGTGAAGGGGGCCGCGGTGGGGGCGGCCAGGGGTGTGGTGGCCGGCGCGGCGGGTGCGGCCGGCGCGGCCGGGACCGAGGCGGATCGTGCGCCCTGGGCGAGATGGTCCACTCGGTCGTCGCGCAGCAGCACGGCGCCGGTCTCCGCGTCGACGAAGCTGATGTACGCGGCCGGTCCGCCGCGCTCGTCCGAGGTGCCCTTGAGCAGGGTGACCTCCCAGACGGGCCGTACGCCGTCGGTGGGGGTGGGCAGCGCGGCCGGCCGGGCCCGCTGGACGTCGCGGACCGTCGCCGCGGTGAACGTGCTCCAGCCGTCGGCGGCCTGTACGGCGGTCAGATCGCCGAGGTTCAGTCCCGCGTTGGCGGCGGCGGCCCGGACCGCGTCGGCCGCGGCAAGCCGCCGCTGCCCGGTGACCGTGTCGTCCCCGGTGACGGACGACGACACCCAGGCCACGCGCCCGTCCTGCCGTACGCCGACGGTGAGCAGCCCGTCCCAGGCCGCGGCGAGGTCGCCGAAGTTCTGCCGGAACAGGACGACGTGCGGCACGTCCGGATCCCGGGGCTCGGCGCCGTCGCGCACCCGGACCAGGTCCGGGCTGTCGTACAGCGGCGTGTCGCGGAGAACCTCCAGGTCGTCCACGGCCCCCTCGCTGAGCCGGAAGAGCTCGCGGTGGTCGCGCACGAAACCGCGCGCCAGATCGGCGGCGGAGCCGGCGCGCGGGCCGGACAGGTACCCGCCGTGCCGCATGAGCACGTGCGGGGTGCCGAAGTCGTTCCAGCGCACGGTGGCGTTCAGGTCCGTGACGGCCTCGCGCTGGGCGGCGCTCGGCGTGACCTTGCCGTCGCGGGCGTCGTGGCTCGGGGCGTGTCCGTCGCCCTCACCCAGGATCGCGGGGGCCGGCCCGGTGACGGGCTGCGCGGCGCCGGCGGCCGCCGCGGCGGGCAGGGTGCCCAGGACGAGTGCCGATGCGAGGGCGATGAGAAGGGGGAGTCTGCGTAGGTGGATCCGGCGAGACATGGCGGGCTGCCTCCAGAGGTCGGCGGCTCACCCCCGAAGACACCGTGAGAGTAACTGCACCCCGTATCCCCGTCGAGACTCTCGGTGCCGAAAAATCCACCTCCCGACCCACCCGCCACCGTCACCCACCGATCTCACCCGCCGCCATTACCGGCCGCCATTACCCGCCGCCATCACCCGCCGGCGGCGGCCGGGGCTCCGGGGCGGCTGGAGTCGTCCTGGCGGGCGGGGTCGGAGCCGCCGGGGGCGCCGGGGTGGCCGACACCCTTGCCGAAGGCGCGATCGCCCGGGTCGCCGCCGAAGCGGCCGTCGCCGCCCGGACCGCGCTCACCGGACGTGCCGGCCCGGCGTTCCTCGGCCACGCCGGGTCCGTCCCGGCCGGGGCCGTCGCCGGCACTGGCGTGGCCGATCACCACGCCGCCACCGAGCCCCACCACGAACAGGGCCGCACCGGCCACCGCCATGGCGACCTTGCCACCCGGCCTGCGGAACCTCCACTTGGCCCTCCCGGAGCCCGCCGCAGCCTGGCTGCCCGCGCCCTCATGCACCGTGCCCTCATGCACCGTGCCCTCGTTCGCCGCGCCCTCGCTCGTTGCGGCCTCGTTCACCGCGGGCTCGTCCGCGGGACTCTCGTTCGGAGGGCTCTCGTTGGCCGTCGCCTCGTCCGGGGTGTTCTCGTTCTGCTCGTTTCGCGGTCCGCTCATGGCGCGCATTCCTCTCGTCGTCCGCGACGCGTTGTCGCAGCGGGCGGCCTACGTACACCGCCTCGTTCATGAGCGTGCCGAGCGAACTTCGAAGGCACCTTGTAGCGGACTTCGTACCTTCTGTGAGCAGGGGGCCGGTCAGGGGCGGGGCCCCGGTGCGAAAGCCCGCCCGGCGCCCGTCGACAGGGCGAAACGATCACTTTCCCCGCCGGGGTATGTGAGGATGCTGGCGGCGTGCCGGAAATACGGGGACCCGACCCTCACCGGGAGGCATCATGAGCCGCGAGATCACCACCGTCGCCACCGGCTTCTCGTTCCTGGAGGGCCCGCGCTGGCACGACGGCCGCATCTGGTTCAGCGACTTCTACACCCATCGCGTGCTCTCCGCCGAGGAGGACGGCGGTGACCTTCGCGTCGAGGCGGAGGTGCCGGGCCAGCCGTCAGGGCTGGGCTGGCTGCCGGACGGCCGGCTGCTGATCGTCTCGATGCGCGACACCCGGCTGCTGCGCCGCGAGCCGGACGGTTCCCTCGTCACCCACGCCGACCTGGCCGAGCACGTCGCCGGGTACGCCAACGACATGGTCGTGGACGACCAAGGCCGGGCCTACGTGGGCAACTTCGGCTTCGACCTGATGGGCGGGGCGCCGCTGGAGACGGCCTGCCTGCTGCGCGTCGACCCGGACGGCAAGGTCACGCAGGTCGCGGACGAACTCTGGTTCCCCAACGGCAGCGTGATCACCGACGACGGCGTGCTGCTGGTGGACGAGACGTTCGGCAACCGGGTGAGCGCCTTCGACATCGCCCCGGACGGGTCCCTGAGCGGCCACCGGATCTGGGCGTCGTTCGGCGACCCCCCGGGTGCGGAGCGGGACCTGGCCACGGTGATCGCCGGTGGCGGCGTCGGCGCGGACGGGTGCTGTCTCGACGCCGAGGGCGCGATGTGGATCGCGGACGGGGCGGCGGGCCGGCTCCTCCGGGTCAGGGAGGGCGGCGAGATCGTGGAGGAGATCGACCCCCCCGGCACCGCCGTGTTCGCCTGCATGCTCGGCGGCGCCGACGGCCGCACCCTCTACGCCTGCGCCGCGCCCGACTTCTTCGAGGAGCCCCGCAAGGCGGCCCGCGAGGCCGAGCTACTCGCCATACGCGTCGACGTCCCCCACGCGGGCCGCCCCTGACCGCTCAGCGGCTCCGGGCCCGCCGCCCCTGAGGATCAGCGGCGGACCGCCACCCGCAGGATCAGGGGCGGACCCCACCGGCAGGGTCAGCGGCGGACCGCCACCGGCAGGATCAGTGCCCGGACACGCGATCCACGGGCCGCCACGGGCGCAGCCGCGGGATCCAGCCGGGCACGTTCCGCAGGTACTCCTCGTACTCCGCGCCGAACAGGCGCTTCAGCGCGGGCTCCTCATAGAAGCGCACGAACGTCATCGTGATGACGACGATGAACGCGACCCACCACAGCAGCTCGAACCGCCCGAACAGCAAGGTCTCGCCGAGGACCACGGTGGAGAGCCCGACGTACATGGGGTTGCGCACGTACCGGTTGAAGCCGTCCACGACCAGGTGCTGCGTCGGGGTCACCGGGACGGGAACGCCCCGGGCCTTGGCGAACTCGATGAACGCGCCGACCAGCGGGGCCAGCCCGGCGATGATCAGCAGCACGCCCACGGTCTGGGCGGCCCACCAGTTCGGCAGCGGCTCCCGGAACTCCCAGCCGGTGATCCACCAGGGCACCAGGCCGAGCACGGTGCCCGGGCCGACCACGAAGAACAGCGCGGTGCCCATGGCGGCATGAGAACGGCGCATCGTCGCACCTCGATCCTCCGGCCAACGCCGGATCACTAATTCAACACTTGGTGATTTATACGCTAACCCCGGCCCGTCCCAGAGGTCCAGAGGGCGGAGGACAGAAATTCCTCACGAAGAGAATTCCCTTCCGCGGCGGGCGGCGAAACGGACTTGCACCTCACGTAGCGTGAGGCCGCAGGATGGCGCCGGAACGAGGAGAACGAGGGAGCGGGGGAGATGGGGTACTCCGTAGGACAGGTCTCCGGCCTCGCCGGCGTCACCGTGCGTACGCTGCACCACTACGACGAGATCGGGCTGCTCTCACCGAGCGGCCGCACCGGGGCCGGCCATCGCCGGTACGCGGACGCCGATCTGGACCGGCTGCGAACGATCCTGTTCTACCGCGAGCTCGGTTTCCCCCTCGACGAGGTCGCGGCCATGCTCGATGACCCGGACGCCGAACCGCAGGAGCACCTGCGCCGTCAGCACGACCTGCTGACCGCCCGGATCGCCAGGCTCACCGAGATGGCCGCGGCCGTGGAGACCGCACTGGAGGCAGGGAAGATGGGCATCTCACTGACGCCCGAGGAGAAGTTCGAGGTGTTCGGTGCCTTCGACCCGGACGCGCACGCGGCGGAGGCCGAGGAGCGCTGGGGCGACATGGACGGCTACAAGGAGATCCAGCGCAAGGTCGGTGCCTACACCAAGGAGGACTGGCTGCGGATCAATCGGGAGCAGGAGGACTGGGGCCGGCGCTTCACGGCGCTGATGGACTCCGGCGCCACCGCCGACTCCGCGGCCGCCATGGACCTCGCGGAGGAGCACCGGCGGCACATCAGCCGTCATTACTACGAATGCGCGTACGAGGTCCACCGCGGGCTCGGCGAGATGTACGTGACGGACCCGAGGTTCACCGCGACGTACGAGTCGATCAAGCCGGGCATGGCCGCCTACCTGCGCGACGCCATCGCGGCCAACGCGGACCGGAACGGCTGAGGGAGCGGGGGCGGCGGCTCAGCCGTCCCCCGGCACCCGCATGGTCCGGCTCAGCGAGAGCGACTTGACGAGCTCGTACCGGTGACGGCGCTGCGGCCCCTCTCCGAGGTGCGAGCGGATCAGCGCGATCTCCTCGGCCTGCCAGCTCGGCCCGGTGTACGGGTCGAGGCCGTTCAGCCACGCCGCGGTGGCGGGCCGGCTCAGCCGGGCGAGGGTCACATGGGGGTGGAAGCCGCCGCGGCCGGTCTCCACCCCCGCCTTGTTCGCCGCCGCGCGTGCGGCCATGGTGAGCAGGCGCAGCTCGCCGGGGTCGGCGCTGTGCACGGCGGCGTACAGCACCCGGGCGCGCGCCGGGTTCGGAAAGGCGCCGAGCCCGGACACGTTCAGGGTGAGCGTGGGACGGCGCCGTACGGCGCGGCGCAGCCGCTTGACCAGGTCGTCGAGATCGTCCTCGGCCACCTGCGGCATGAACGCGAGCGTCACGTGCCAGTGCTCGGGCGCCGTCCAGCGCAGGCCCGCGCTGTTCGTGCGCCGCGGCTTGAGGTACGCCGCCAGATCGTCACGGACCGGCGGGGGCAGTGTCAGTGCCACGAACATCCTCACCGGGTGTCACCCACCGCCTGCCGGTTCCGCCCGCACGACCGGGAGTCGCGGGCCGGTCGCGAGATCCGAGTCGAGCCGTTTCCCGCATCGTAGACCGACGGCGGCCTCCCTCAGCCGCCGTGACCAGCACGTGATACGGCGGTTCGTCCGTGGCCCGGCCCCGGTCGAGGGCCGCGCACCGGAGCGTCGGCCGGCTAGTCGGCGGGGCGGGTCCAGTCGCAGGACGTACGCAGCCCACCGCCCGGGTTCGGCCGGGGCGGCGTGGCCGAGGCCTCCTTGCTCCTGCCGAGCGTCGAGGAGCCGACGATGCTGCAGTCGGGCTCGATCCCGGTCTCCCGGCTGACGACCTCGATGGACACACGCTGCCCCGCCCGCAGCGCGACGGTGCGGGTGAGGCCCTTGGTGAACGTCTGGAAACCCGCCGCACCGCCGGTGACCGCTCGGCCGTCCACGGTGATCTTCACCGTGCCCTCTCCGCCGGCCGCGTGCTCGTCCAGGTCGTACAGGGTCACGTACGCGGTGTAGGTCTCGGCCGAGTCGGCCATGCCCGTGCAGGCCGTGCCGGTCATGCCGAGCACGGCGGTCGCCGCGGCGAGGAGGAACGGGCGTCTCATTCCGAGGCCGGCCGGGTCCAGGAGCAGGTGACGTGCCGGACGCCGGAGGCGTCCCGGGTGACGGTCCCGGCCCGGGCGACCTTCTTCTCGGAGGGGCCCGGACGCCTCACGATGATGCACCAGGGCTCGTGGTCGGTGCTGGTGACCTCGACCTCGACGCGCTGCCCGGGCCTCACCTGGACGGTGCGTTCGAGCGGCAGGTCCACCTGCTCGAACCCGCCGTCGCCGGAGGTCAGCGCGTCGTCGTCCACGGTGATCTTGATGGTGCCCGGCCCCCGCGCCTCGGCGTCGTCGCTGAACCCCATCGAGACGTGGTACGCGTTGCCCGCGTTGATCAGGTTGACCGCCACCCAGACACCTCCCGCCACGACGACGAGGACCACGACAAGGGCGACGAGCCGTCCGGTGGATGTCATCGCCTCACCCCAGGGTCTGCTGAGCCTTCTGCGCGGCCGCCGTCGCGATCGCGTTCACCTGTGCGCGCTTGGCCGGGCCTTGGACGAGTACCTCGCCGATATACCCGTTCCCCGCGTAGGTGACGATCCACGTGCGGGGCGAGGAGCCGTCCGAGGTGGACAGGATGGTGGCCCGGGCGCCGGTGCCGATCTCCGGGGCGGGCTGCTCCGCGAGGGTGGTGGTGACGCCCTGGTAGCCGATCCTGATCCGCGAGCAGCCCTCGGCGCGCTTCCCGAGCGCGCTCTTCGGGTCCTTGCCCGCCGCGTCGATCAGCACGCTCCACGCGAACACCGCCGGCTCGCTCTGGTTGCTCGCCTCCGGATCGCCGAACTGCACGAACGCGGCCGGGGAGTTCGCCAGGGCCTGCTTGCCCGGGCCGCTCCAGATCGCGGCCTTGCACTTCGCCGGGGTGACCTTCACCTCCGGGGGGATGGTGTTCGGGTCGATCGCGTCCAGCGCGACCTGCAGCCCCCCGAACCTGCCCTTCGTGATGTCGTGCGTCGGCACCAGCTTCGGGATCGGCGCCTTGAGCGCCTCGGCGAGCTGGTCGGCGTTGTACGGGCCGCCCCGCTTGACCGGCCCGCCCGGGGCGCCGCCCGCGCCGCTCGACCCGGGCGCGGGGGTGCCGCCCGCCGACTCCTCGGGCGTGCCGGACCCGCCGATGATGCCGCAGCCCGCCGCGAGCACCAGCCCGGCGGCCAGGACCGCCGCCCGGAGGCCGGGGAGGTGCCGCCGCGCCGGGCCCGCCGGCGTCTGCTTGCTGCCCACGATCGTTACCGCCTTACTCGCGTTGACCCGCCTGACCGTACGCCTCACCGCCCGATCACGGGTCGTAGAGGGTGCGGCCGGGGCCGTTGCGAATCTGCTTGTTGATCACGTCGGCCATCGCCTTCTGGCCTTCCGCCGTGGGGTGGAAGCTACCGGGATTGACGCACTTGTCCTCCCAGTTGGCCGAGCCGTCCTGACAGTTCACCCAGATGGGATGGATCCACGGGTCGTCCCACGGCAGGTTGGACGCCTCGTGACCCTTGAACGAGGGGCTCGGGTCGACGAACTCGAAGCTGCCCATCTTCTGTTCGCCGTGACCGTAGTACTTCCGGTCCAGTGCCTCGACGCGTTCCCTGATCTTCTCGTTGACCTCGGCGCCGATCTTGTTGAGGAACTCCTGGTCCTCCTTCTTGAAGTTCTGCCAGTTGTGCTCCGGCGGCGTCGGGAACAGCTGGGGGTACCCGGTCACGATGATGCGCGCGTTCTTGGCCTCTTTGTGCACGGCTTCCAGCGTCTTCGTGTACTTGCTGGGCTCCGGAGGGCCGAACAGCTCCTTCATCTTCTGCCGGATGTTGCCCTCCTGCGCGTGGCACTGGTCCTGCTTCTTCTCCCAGGGCGGCCAGGAGATGTGCAGGTCGGTCGCGCACTTGGTGATGACGTCGGCGAAGCCGAGGTCGTTGCCTCCGATGCTGAGCGTGACGAGCGTCGTCTTGTCGCTCAGGTTGGAGTCCGTCAGCTGCGGGTTCTCGTCCGCCTTCTGCTTGTTGAAGAAGTCGTCGGTGACGGCGCCGCTGCAGGCCACGAAGGACTTGTCGCCCTGGAACTCGAAGTCGCTCCCGATGTGCTGGGAGTAGGCGTTGGCCGAGCGGTGGCAGCCGTTCTCCTTGCTCTTGTCGTCGTAGTCGACCGCCCCCTCGCCGGAGGAGTACGAGTCGCCCAGCGCGACGTAGTTGCCCTTGGTGGCGGCCACCGTCGGGTCGGTGGGGACCATCGGGTTGTCCGGACCGGGGCAGAAGGCCTCGCACGGGGTGCTGGTCCCGCTGGGCACGGGGGCGGCGGTCGGGGTCCCGATCTCGTCGCAGTTGTTCCCGCCCGTGACGTTGCAGACCGCCGTGGCCAGGCCGCTCGGCAGCGGCACGCCCAAGGCCGCGCCGACGCCGACGATGACCATGACGCTGACGATCACCAGCCCGACGACCTCGAGGATGTTCATGCCGCGGTCGCGGCGCCCACGGCGCCGACTCGGCATCCGTGTCCAACTCGTCGTCATGGCCTCACTCCGCGCAGATCGGGTCGCCCCCCGAGCCGGAAACGTACGCCTATATCGGCGCCGGTGAGTGGGTCCCCAGACCCAATCCGAGGGCCCAAACAGGTCACGCCCCCTCCCACAGGCCCCGCACGCGCCGTCCCGCCCGCCCTCCCGCGCACGGCCACCTCTGGGAGGCGGCGCGCGGAGCCGGTGTGGCGGCGGATACCGTGCCCGCGTGGAGATCGGCGATCTGTCGGCGGTGGAGCGTGCGGTGCTCGACGCGGCGACGTACGGGCGGCCGCTCGGCCTCGGCGGCCCGGAGCACGCGGACGGCTCCGAGCCCGGCGGGCGCGTCGTACGGGCCGACGTGCTGCGCGAGATCCTGCTCGGCCGGCTCGGCGGCGAGGCCCTTGACCCGCGCGGGGTCCAGCTCGCCGGCGCGCACGTCACCGGGTCGCTGGAGCTGCGCGGCATGTCCTGCCGTGCCGGCCTGGCACTGTCGCGCTGCCGGCTCGACGAGCGCATCCACGCCGACGACGCCACCATCCCCTGGCTCGACCTGACCGATACGCGCCTGCCCGCGCTGCACGCCGACCGGCTCACCGTGGCGGGCGACCTGCACCTCGGCGGCCTGCGCGGGCACGGCGGCGGCGCGGCGGGCACGATCCGGCTGTTCGACGCGCGGATCAGCGGCGACCTGGACTGCATGGGAGCGCACCTGGCGAACCCGTCCGGCCCCGCGCCCGCGGCCGACCGGATGTCCGTCGCGGGCTACGCGTTCCTCAGCTACGGCCGAACGGCGCGGGCAAGACCACGACCCTGCGGATCGCGCTCGCGCTGGAGGCCGCCGACGCGGGCGCGGCGCTGATCAACGGGCTGCCGTACGGGCCGCGCCGGCGGCCGATGCGCGACGTGGGCGCGCTGCTCGACGCGGGCGACGTGCAGGACGGGCGGAGCGCCCGCGCCCAACTCGGGTGCCTGGCCCGCGCCAACGGGATCGGGGCCGCCCGGGTGGCGGAGGTGCTCGAGGAGGTCGGGCTCGCCGTCGCGGCGGACCGGCGGATCGGCGGCTTCTCGCTGGGCATGGCGGCCGAGGGCCGCACGGTGCTCGTCTCCAGCCACCTGATGAACGAGATGGCGCTCACCGCCGACCACGTCGCGCTGGCCGCCGGGGCGGTCGCGATCACCCTGCGCGGCCTGCGGCTCCGTACGCCCGCCGCGGGCGCCGTGGCGTCGGTGGCGCTGGGCGTGCTGGCGGTGCCGGCCGCGGCCGCGGCGGCCCCGCCGGAGACCGCCCTGGCGTGGCGGGCCTGCCCGGGCAAGGACGCGCCGCCGGACCTGCGGTGTGCCACGGTCACCGTGCCGCTGGAATGGTCCCGGCCGGATGGCCGGAAGCTGCGGCTCCCGGTGGCGATGCTGCCGGCCGACGGCACCCGGCGGCGGCTGGGCACCGTTGCGCACATCCCGGGCGGATCCCGCGGGTGGCGCGGCCGGTGGCGCCCGGCCGGTACGAGCTCGTGCAGCGCGCCGCCCGGGTGGAGATCATTCCGGGCACCCGTACGGAGGTGTGGGGCTACGACGGCACGTTCCCAGGGCCGACGCTGGAGCTGCGCCGCGGGGACCCGGTGACCGTACGGGTCCGCAACGAGCTGCCCGTGCCCACCTCCACCCACCTGCACGGCGGCGTCACCCCGCCGGACTCCGACGGCTACCCCACCCACCTCGTCGTACCCCCGGGCTGGGGACACACGGGCCCCGGCGCCGGGCACGGAGGCATGCGGGTGGACCCGGACCAGTGGCGCTACCACCACGGCACCAAGGACCACGCCTATCCGGTGGACCAGCCGGCCGCCACGCTCTGGTATCACGACCACCGGATGGACTTCACCGCGCCGCAGGTCTGGCGGGGCCTGGCCGGCATGGCGCTGGTCCGGGACGACGACGAGGACGCGCTGCCGCTCCCCAAGGGCGAGCGGGAGATCCCGCTGATGATCTGCGACGGGGCGTTCGCCGAGGACGGCTCCTTCCGCTACCCGGCGCTGCCGATCGCGCCCGCCGAGCGCTTCGACGTGGTGGTCGACTTGCCCGCCACCCGGTGGGGAGCACGGTCACGCTCGTCAACACCCTGGGGACGGGCGGCACCCGGACCGTGATGCGGTTCCGTGTGGCCCGCCGCGCCGCCGAGGACGCCACCGTGCCCCGCCGGCTCGCGGACGTGCGGCCGCTGGTCCGTACGGACGCCGTGGCGGTGCGCCGCTTCGACTTCCGCCGCACCGGCGACGGGCCGCACGCCGCGTGGACCATCAACGGCGAGCCCTTCCGGCCCGGATCGCCGCTGGCGCGGCCGCGGCTGGGCACCACCGAGCTGTGGCGGTTCAGCTCCGACTTCCACCACCCGATACACGTCCACCTGGCGCACTTCCAGGTGCTCGCCCGCGGCGGGCGGTCGCCGGCCGCCACCGACGGCGGCTGGAAGGACACGGTGGACGTGCGCCCGTACGAGGTCGTGGACGTGCTCGTCCGCTTCGCGGGGCACCGCGGCCGGTACATGATGCACTGCCACAACCTGGAGCACGAGGACATGGCCATGATGGCCGACTTCGAGATCCTCTGAGCGGTCGCGGGCCCAGGTCGGAGCCCTTTCGGGCGCGGCGATGAGTTCGGCGGGCGGTGCGGGTCCACCCCCGTGACGTCACTCATCCGCCGCGAAGGAGAACGACGATGCCAGGCAAGGTCCTCTGGCACGTGACGATGTCCCTGGACGGCTACATCGCCGGCCCGGACGACTCCATGGACTGGGTCCCCGCCCGCGCGCCGTCCGCGGAGCGGGCAGCCGTGGCGGAGCGGGTGGTGGCCGGCACCGGCGCCATCCTGGCCGGCCGGCGGTGGTACGAGCTGACGCGTACGCGCCTCGGCGGCACCGCCGGCATCTACGGCGGGCGCTGGAGGGGGCCGGTGTTCGTGCTGACGCACCGGCCGCCACGTCCCCCGGAGTCGATCGAGGACCCCGCGATCACCTTCCTCTCCGGCGGGGTGGAGCGGGCGATCCACACCGCGCTGATCGCCGCGACCGGCAGGGACGTCGTCCTCTTCGGTGCCGACATCCCACGTCAGGCGCTCGCGCTCCGGCTCGTCGACGAGCTCGTCGTGCACGTGGCGCCGGTGCTGCTCGGCGGCGGCGTCCGGCTCTACGGCGAGGGCGGGGCCGTACGGGCCCGGCTGGAGACGGTCGAGGTGACCCGTACGGGAGACCAGGCCGACCTGCGCTTCCGTGTCCGCGGCCGGGCGCCCGTACGGGCCGGCGACGGATCGGTCGCGACGGCCGTCCTGCCCATCTGACCGGTCCCTACTCCGGCGCGCCGCCAAGGCGGGTAGGTTCCCGTCCGACGACGCACCGCCCGGAGGGGGAGGCATGGCCCAGGGGACGAACGGGACGGGCGGCGGCCCGGTGCGCCTCGGCTCGAGCGCCGGGCGCTGGGTGATCCTGGCGACCGTGCTCGGCTCCGGCATCGCGTTCCTGGACGGGTCCGTGGTGAACGTGGCGCTGCCCGCGATCGGCCGCGAGCTCGGCGGCGGATTCTCCGTGCTGCAGTGGGTGCTCGACGGCTACATGCTCACGCTCAGCGCGCTGCTGCTGCTCGGCGGCGCCCTCGGTGATCGGTACGGCCGCAAGCGCGTCTTCGTGATCGGCCTCGTCCTCTTCACCATCGCCTCGTTCGGCTGCGGGTTCGCCCGCGACGCCACCGAGCTGATCGTGGCGCGGCTGCTGCAGGGGGTGGGCGGCGCGCTGCTCGTTCCAGGCAGCCTCGCGCTGATCGACGCGGTCATCGCCCGGGAGGACCACGGACAGGCGGTGGGCCGCTGGGCCGGGCTGTCCGGGGTGGCCGCCGCGCTGGGGCCGTTCCTCGGCGGCTGGCTGGTGGACGCCGTGTCGTGGCGCTGGGTCTTCTACATCAACATTCCGCTGGCGGCGGTGGCGCTGCTGGTGACGCTGCGGCACGTACCGGAGAGCCGCGCCGGGGCGGGCGCGGGCCGGCTCGACTTCGCCGGGGCGATCGCCATCACCGCCGGGCTGGGCGGCGCGATCTACGCGCTGATCGAGGCGCCGGCGCACGGCTGGGGCCCCAGCGGTGCGGTCATGGCCGCGATCGGCGTCGTCGGCCTGGTGGCGTTCCCGCTGATCGAGCGGCGCCAGCCGAACCCGCTGCTGCCGCTGGAACTGCTCCGGTCGACCCAGTTCGTCGGGGTGAACCTGACCACGCTGGTGGTGTACGCGGCGCTGGGCGGCGCGCTGTTCTTGCTCACCCTGCAGTTGCAGACCACGCTCGGCTACACGGCGCTCGCCGCCGGGCTGGCCACCCTGCCCATGACGGTCGTGATGATGCTGCTGTCCGGGCGGATGGGCGGGCTCACCCAGCGGGTCGGGGCGCGGCTGCCGATGACGGTGGGCCCGGTGGTGGCGGGGCTCGGGCTGGCGCTGATGACGATGGCCAGGCCGGGCAGCTCGTACGTGACCGGCGTGCTCCCCGCGGTGCTCGTGTTCGGCCTCGGCATGGCCATCACGGTCGCGCCGCTCACCTCCACCGTGCTGGCCTCGGTGGACGAGGAGCACGTGGGCGCCGCCTCCGGGGCCAACAACGCGGTGTCCCGGCTGGCCAGCCTGCTCGCGGTCGCCGTGCTGCCGGTGACGGCGGGGGTGAACACCGGCGGCGGCGACACGCTCGGCCCCGGATTCGCCCGGGCCATGATGATCTCCGCGGTGCTCTGCGCGCTCGGCGGGCTCGTCTCCTGGTTCACCATCCGCCGCACCACCCCCGTGGACCAGCACACGCTGCCCGGCGTCAACCAGGCCTGCCAGCACCCCTGCACCCGCGTTCCCGCCGCGCCGGGCCGCGCTTGACCTCGACCGCGGTTGAAGTCGCAGGCTTGACCGCGACGGACTGATCGGTGGGGGCGGGGCGATGCGTGCGGTGTGGATGACCGGGTTCGGCGGGCCGGAGGTGCTGGTGCCGGGGGAGGCGCCGGATCCGTCGCTCGGCGCCGGCGAGGTGCTGATCGACGTGGCGTACGCCAACATCACCTTCATCGAGACGCGGTTCCGTGCGGGGCTGCCGGGGCCGTTCGCCGGGTCGCCGCCGCTGATCCCCGGTAACGGGGTGGGCGGGGTGATCGCCGGTCTCGGCGCCGGCGTGGATCCGGCGCTGCTCGGCCGGCGGGTGGTGAGCGGCCTACGCGGGTCGGGCGGGTACGCGGAGAGGGTCGTGGTGGACGCCGCGGGCGCCCATCCCGGTCCCCGAGGGGCTCGCGCTCGACGACGCGGTGGCGGTGCTGGCCGACGGCCGTACGGCCACCATGTTGATCAGCGCCGCCGCGCCCCGGCCCGGTGAGAGGGTGCTCGTGGAGGCGGCCGCCGGTGGGGTGGGCACGCTCCTCGTCCAGCTCGCGCGGGCGGCCGGTGCGACCGTGGTGGCGCTGGCCGGGGAGTCGCGCAAGCGTGCGCTGGCCCGCGAGCTCGGCGCGGAGATCCTGGTGGACTACCGGGAGCCCGGCTGGGAGAAGCGGGTGGCTGAGGCCGTCGGGTCGGTGGACGTGGTGTTCGACGGCGTGGGCGGGGAGGCCGGCCGTACGGCGTTCCGCCTGCTCGGCGCGGGCGGGCGGATGCTCAGCTTCGGCCTGGCCAGTGGGGAGTGGGCGGGCATCGAGGAGGTCGCCTCCGCCGAGCGGGGCGTCACGCTCGTGGCACCCCGGCCCGGCCCGGCCGAGCTGCGGGCGCACGCCGAGAGCGCGCTCGCCGAGGCGGCGGCGGGCCGGCTCCGGCCGGTCATCGGCCAGTGCTTCCCGCTGGACCGGGCCGCCGACGCGCACGCGGCCATCGAGACCCGCGCCACCCTCGGCAAGACCCTCCTCGACGTCACCCCCTGACCGTCACCCGTCGGCGGCGGCGGTGCCGCCGAGCGGAACGAGGCTGGACACGCGGGCGGACGGACGTTAAGCAGATCTTCCATGAACACCCCCACCGCCGCGGAGACGCTGACCCCCCAGGGCCGTAAGGCCGTGTTCGGTGCCTGGCTCGGGTTCTTCGTGGACATGTTCGACATCTACCTGCCCATCGTCGCGCTCGCGCCGGCGGCCGCGTACTTCCAGGCCACCGACGTGTCGAAGGGCACCGCCGCGATCATCAGCGCGATGATCTTCGCGGCCACCCTGCTCGGCCGGCCCATCGGCGCGGTGCTCTTCGGGCACCTCGCGGACCGGGTGGGACGTCGCCGTACGGCGATCGTCGCGGTGACCGGGTTCGGCGTCATCACCGGGCTCATCGCGCTGCTCCCCGGATATCAGACGATCGGGCTGACGGCCGTCGTGCTGCTCATCCTGTTGCGCTTCGTCGACGGGATCTTCCTGGGCGGTGAGTACACCAGCGCCACCCCGCTCGCGCTGGAGCACTCGCCGAAGGGCCGGCGCGGGCTCGTGGGTGCGCTGATCATGACCGGCTACCCGCTGGCGTACTGCGCCGTCGCCGCCGTCACGTTCGCCACGCTGGCGTTCGTCCCGGCCGGCGGGCTGGACTCGCCGTACGTGCAGTGGGGCTGGCGGATCCCGTTCGTGATCGGCGCGCTGCTCGCCTTCGGCTTCGTGTGGTGGTTCCGCCGCGAGGTCAAGGAGTCGCCCGCCTGGGAGGCCGGCACCAAGGAGAAGTCGCCGGTGCTGGAGCTCTTCCGGGGCGCCAACCGGCGCAACTTCCTGCAGGTCTTCGTGCTGATGACCGGCATCTGGCTGAGCCTCAACATGGTGTCGGCGGTGCTGCCGGGGCTGCTCGCCGACCCCGTCGGGCTCGACGATAGCCAGATCTCGGTGGTGCTGGTGATCGCCTACCTGGTGGTCGCGGGCGCGTACGTGGCCGCCGGCGTCATCGCGCAGCGGGTGGGCCGCCGGCCGTCACTGATCGTGCTCGGCGTGCTGACCGCCACGGTCTCGCCGCTGGGGTACGCGCTCATCGTGGGCGGGGCGGTCACGGGCATCGTGTCCGTGACGCTGCTGGTGGTGCTCGTCGGGGTGGTGACGCTCTCCGTGTGGGGGATCATCACCACGTACATCAACGAGCGCTTCCACACCGGCGTGCGTGCCTCCGGATACGGGCTCGGGTACAGCCTCGCCGTGATCATCCCGGCCTTCTACGCCTTCTACCAGAGCGGGCTGACCGCGTTCGTGTCGCTGGAGTACACGCCGCTGATCCTGCTCGTGCTGGGTGGTGCGCTGATTATCGTGGGCGCCGCGATCGGCCCGGAGACCCGGGACGTGGACATGGGCGCCACTCCGGCTGATCACGGGGTGCCGGTGGCGGAGGAGAAGGCCTGACCGGAGGGTCGGCACCGCCGCCGACGTGCGCTGACACCCTAGCGCGCCGCGCGGCCGATGCCCGCGAGGGCCGCCTCAAGCAACCGGAGGTGGCCCTCGTCCGCGGCGTAGCGGGCGAGGGCGCCGCACAAGAAGATCGCCAGCACTCGGGCGGCCGCCTCGCTCCCGGCCGTCACCTCTCCGTACGCCTCCAGCAGCGCCGCGCGCGCCGGGCCGGCGAAGCCGGAGTAGGCGAGCGAGAGGTCGAGCGCGGGGTCGCCGAGGCACAGGTCGATCCAGTCGATCACGCCGGTCGCGTGGCCGTCCTGGACGAGCAGGTGACGGATGTGCAGGTCGCCGTGGCAGACCACGGAACCGTCCGGAGCACCCGACCGCTCGCCCGCGTCGAGCGCGTCCAGGACCGCAGGGTCAGGGGTCCAGAGCCCCTGCTCGGCGAGGGCGTCGAGGTCGGTGCGGGCGCGCGGGGCGCGTACGGCCGGGTCGCCGCGGCGCAGCGGGTCGTACGGCAGCCCCGCCCCGGCCTCCGCCGCGAGCGCGGGATCGTGCAGCGCGCGCAGGAACGCGCCGAGCTCCCGCGCGACCCGTACGTCCTGGGCCGCCGTGGCCGCCGGGGCCTCCGCCAGCTCGCGGCCGGGGATGATGCGGGCGCCCCAGAATGGCCACGGGAAGTCCTCGCCGGGCTCGCCGACGTGCTCCGGGACCGGGACGGCCAGCGGCAGCCGCGGCGCCAGCCGGGGCAGATACGCGATCTCCCGCCGCAGGCCGGGCAGCACCACCTCGCGGCGCGGGAACCGGAAGATCCATTCCCCGCCGACCAGGTGAACGGTGTTGTCCCAGCCGGTCGCCAGCGGCTCCACCGGCGCACCGCGCAGATCCGGGAACCTCGCCTCGATGAGCGCCGCCGCCTCGCCGGCTCCGACCGTCCGCTCGGCCCGCCACGCAGGTGTCCCGCTCACGGACCGAGGCTACTCTCTCCGATCATGCGTGCCCGCTCTGTCGTATTCGTCTCCGTTGCCGGTTCGCTGGCCGTGCTCGCCGGGCTGGGCGCGTACTACACCGGCGCGTTCACCGACGACGGCCGGTTCACCGAGCCCGTCCAGGCCTGTGACCTGGCCGTCCCGTCCGACCTTGCGGCCATGCCGCACGCGCCGAAGCGGAACACGGCCGACAGCCGGCCGTCGCGGACGTTCTTCGGGTTCGGCGAGGGCGACCGCGACGCGCGGTGCAAATGGGACCGTACGCGGGAGGGCTCGCCGCTGCGCGCCGTCGTGATCCGGGTGCACCAGCGGGTCGAGGACGCGCCGTCCACCTCGGCGCCGGAGCGGGCGCACGCCGAGTTCCTGCGCGGCCAGCGGAACCGGCGGACGTGCGGCCGGTGTCCGGGCTCGGTGAGGAGGCGGACACCCGGGTGGACGTGAGCACGTTCTCGTTCGGGCCGTGGGGGTCGAGGACCGAGGACCTGCACGTACGGTTCCGGGTGAGCAACGTGATCGTGGACATCTCCGGCCGCCTGGAGAAGGCCGACCGGACGACCGCCCGCGAGGCCCTCCTCACCCTGGCCCACCACACCGCCACGACCCTCGAACACCAGGCCCACTGACGCAGCGGGCCCCTGGAAAATCGTTTGAACGGTTGCGAGGGCGGCTCATAGCCTGGCCGGCATGTGCGCAGTAACCAACGGCGGGATCTTCGTGGCCGCCCACGCCTGCGCCGTCGCCCTGCGACGGCCCCGCATGCGGCACCACGCCCTGGTCCCGCAGGTGAACTCCGGCGCCTAAGCCCTGCCGGCACGCTCCGTGACGCGGCTCAGCCGCGACACGGTCTGGCGACCACGCACCGACGTCCGTCCGCGCGTGACGCGCCGAGCCGGCCGAACCATTGATCGCCGATCCCCTCCGCGGGTCCTGGGCCTTCGCACGCCCTCGACCCATCTCGCCCGGCCCGGTGCCGGGAGCGAAGGACGGCGATGTCATCGCGCCGCAAGCGCCTCGCGCTCTCCCAGAACTTCCTCGCCGACACCGGCGTGCTCCGGCTCATCGCACGGACCGCGACTGCCCGCGGGCCGGCCTCCGCGCGCCCTCCGCGCGAGCCGTTCGCCGTGGCGGGCAACTTCCCGTACGCGGTGACCTCACGGATCGTGGACTGGTGCCTGACGGCCCGGTCCCTGACCTCCGCCACCCTCGTCACCCAGCTGGAGTACGCCCGCAAGCGGACCGGGGACTACGGCCGCTGGAGCAAGGTCACCGTGCTCAGCTGGCCGCGGTTCGGGTGGCGGCTGGCCGGCAGGATCGACCGCCGGGTGTTCCGCCCGTGCCCGCGGTCGATTCGGCGATCCTCCGGCTCGACCGGCGGAGCAGGCCGCTGCTGCCGGGGGAGGCCCTGCCCGCCTACCGCGACCTGGTGGAGCTCGGGTTCACCGGCCGCGGCGGCTCGCTGCACGCCTCGCTCCGCGCCCTGCACCCACGGCGACGGCTCGACACCGCGTTCCGCACCGCCGGCCTGGATCGGGACATCCTTGTCGGCCACGTCCACCCCGGCCAATGGATCACCCTCTTCCTTCACCTCTACCGACCCTGAACCGTCCCACCGCAGGTGGGACGGGCCCCGCCTGCTCGGCTGAACCGGGCATGGGGTATAGACCGGTCGTAACAGGTTCTTTACGGACGGAAGCCTGGTCATCACCCTGGGACCTCTCCTAGGGTGACCGGTCGACGCGGCGATCTTGATCGACCTGATCGGCGGCCGCGGGGATGGGAGGGCGTACGATGCGCGAGCTCGACCGGAGGGGTTTCCTGGCCAGAGCGGGCGGGCTGAGCCTGGCGGTGCCGCTGCTCGGCGTCGCCGCGTGCAGCCGTACCGAGGGCGGTACGGCCGCCGTGAGCACGCTGGAGCAGGTCAAGAAGAACGGAGTCGCACGGCTGGCGATCGCGAACGAGCCGCCGTACACCAAGATCAAGACGGACGGCTCGGTGACCGGCGCGTCGCCCGAGGTGGCCCGGGCGGTGCTGAAGCGGCTGGGCGTGCCGCAGGTCGAGGGCATCGTGACGCCGTACGACGCGATGATCCCCGGGCTGCTCGCCCGGCGCTGGGACCTCATCACCGCCGGCCTGTTCATGAAGAAGTCGCGCTGCGCCGAGGTGCTCTACTCCGACCCGGATGTGGTCTCCAGCGAGTCGCTGCTGGTGCCCAAGGGCAACCCGAAGAACCTGCTCAAGTACGGCGACATCAAGGCCGACAAGTCGATCAGCCTGATCGTGCTGAACGGCGGGTACGAGGACGGGCTCGCCAAGCAGGCCGGCATCCCCGGCGACCAGCTCGTCCGGGTGAAGGACGCGCGCGACGCCATCGACGCGCTCAAGGCGGAGCGCGGGCACGCGTTCGCGCTGCCCACGCTGTCGCTCAACGACCTCGTCGGCAAGGACGATCCGCAGTTCGACATCACCGAGCCCATCCCGGACATCCGGCCGACCGGCGCCGGTGCGGCCTTCCACAAGCAGGACACGACGTTCCGCGACGCGTACAACAAGGCCTTCCGGGAGATCAAGAAGTCCGGCGAGTTCGCCGAGATCCTCAAGCCGTGGGGCTTCTCCGCGGAGGACGCGCAGCGCTACACCGCCGACCAGCTCTGCCAGAACGAGGGCTGACCCGGGGCTCCTCCGGGGCCCGCGCGGGCCCCGGGACCGGCCTCAGGGGTGGGGCGCGCCGCCGAGGGTGCGGATGAGGCCGAGCAGGCCGACCGTCAGGCCGTCCCGCTCCTCGTCGGAGAGCCCGTGCAGCAGCTTCTCGTGGTGCTCGTGGAAGGCGGCGGCCACCTCCACGTGTGCGCGGCGCCCGTGCTCGGTGAGGCGCAGCTGGTAGTGCCGCCGGTTGCCGGGGTCGCGCTCGCGGGCCACCAGCTCCTTCTCCACCATGCCGGCGACGAGCCGGCTCACCGTGCTCTTCTCCAGGTGCAGCCGGTCGGCCAGGGACTGCTGGGACAGCGTCTCGGGGCCGTCGAGCTCGTGCAGCGCGAACACCTCCGACAGCGAGATCGGCCGCCCTTCGGCCGTATGCTCCGGCTGGAGCATGCCCGTCGCCCGCACCAGCTGCATGATCAGGTCGTGCAGCCGCGCCGTGGGATCTCTGCCGTCGTCGTCCGTCGCCCGCGCTTGCGGAGAATCATCCCTCAAGGGTTGTGCCCTACAACTTTCCCGCGTACTGTTCCTCATGAAGTTGTAGCACACAACCTCCCTGGGGGTCCGTCATGCGCCTGCTCACGAAGCTCTCCCATAAACACCGGCACGGCCACGGGCACGCGGCTCAGGAGGCGTTCGAGGGCAAGGGCAGCCACCGTTACGACCGCCACGTGGGCCGGATCTTCCGCGGCACCTACCGGCGGATCGCCGCCGATGTCGCCAACCTCGTCCCGTCCGGCGCCGACGTGCTCGACATCAGCACCGGGCCCGGCCACCTGCTCGTCGAGCTCGCCGGCATCCGCGGCGACCTGCGGGTCACCGGCGTCGACCTCTCCGCCGACATGGTGGCGATCGCGCGCGGCCATCTCGAGCCGTTCGGCGACCGTGCCACCGCGGTCACCGGCGACGTCGGCGCCCTGCCGTTCGACGACGACTCCTTCGACGTGATCGTCTCCTCATCGGCCCTGCATCACTGGCCCGATCTCGACGCCGCGGCCGCAGAGGTGGGCCGGGTGCTCCGCCCGGGCGGCCAGGTGCTGATATACGACTTCTGGCGCGCGCCCTTCGACGAGATGACCGCCGCCACGGCGAAGGTCCCCGCGTTCGCCGACCGCCCGGCGCGGCGCACGCGGTTCAGCGCCTGGCCGGTCCCCGGGCTGTTCTACCGCAGACAGGAGTTCTGACCGGCTCCGGCGGGGCGTTCAGTCCGGGGAGGGGATCCCGGCCGGGGGCGCGAGCATGTTCACCGGCGGCGGCTCCTCGGTGAGCCGCTCCACCTCGACGAGCGCGTGCTGGCCGCGGCACCCCTGCGTCAGGCGCGACGTCGGCCGGTCGCTCGTCAGCACGTTGGGGTTGCCGTGGGCGCAGAGCGGCCCGTCCCCGTCGTCCACCGGGTCGAACCAGGCTCCGGTGGGCAGTCGCAGCACCCCGGGCCGGACCTGATCGGTGATCAGCGCGCCGGCCAGGCACGCGCCGCGGTCGTTGAAGACGCGCACCACGTCGCCGCCGACGATGCCCCGCGCCTTGGCGTCATCGGGGTGGATCCGCACCGGCTCGCGTCCGGCCACCTTGCCGGCCTGGCTGAACCCGCCCACGTCGAGCTGGCTGTGCAGCCGCGTGGCCGGCTGGTTGGCGATCAGCAACAGCGGGAACCGGGCGGCCTTCTCGGCCCCGGGCCAGTCCTCCGGCGGCAGCCACACCGGGTGCCCGGGGCAGTCCGGGTAGCCGAAGCCCGCCACCGCCGCGGAGGTGATCTCGATGCGGCCGCTCGGGGTGCGCAGCGGGTGCGCCTCCGGGTCGGCACGGAAGTCGGCGAAGAGCGTGCGCTGCGGCTCACCCGGCGGCAGCCGTACCTCGCCCGCCGCCCAGAACTCCGCGAAGGAGGGCGTGTCATGGCCCCGCCGGTCCATCCCCTCGCGCCACCTGCCGTACAGGTGCTCCAGCCACTGGCGGGTGTCGCGCCCCTCGGTGAACGTCTTGTCGGCGCCGAGCCGTTCCGCCAGCCGGCTGAAGATCCAGTAGTCGTCCCGGGCCTCGCCCACCGGGTCCATCGCCCGGTGCATGGCGATCAGCGAGGAGTCCCGCCGCCCCGCCCCGAGGTCCTCGCGCTCCAGCGGGATCGTCGCGGGGAGGACGATGTCCGCGTGCCGCGCGGTGGCCGTCCAGTGCGGCTCGTTCACGATCACCGTGTCCGGGCGGGTGAACGCCTCACGCAGCCGGTTCAGGTCCTGGTGGTGGTGGAACGGGTTGCCCCCGGCCCAGTAGACGAGCCGGATGTCGGGGTAGGCCAGCCGCTCGCCGTCGTAGTCGTACTCATCACCCGGGTGCAGCAGCAGGTCCGCGATGCGCGCCACCGGGATGAAGGCGCGCACGGCGTTGTGCCCCTGCGGCAGCGTGGGCAGCGGCAGGTCCAGGCCGGTGTCGCCGACGTCCGCCATGGAGCCGTAGCCGTGCCCGAAGCCGCCGCCGGGCAGGCCGATCTGGCCGAGCATCGCGGCCAGCGCGATGCCGGCCCACACCGGCTGCTCACCGTGCTCGGCCCGCTGCAGCGACCAGGTGACGGTGACGAACGTGCGGGAGCGCGCCATCTTCCTGGCCAGCTCCACGATGTCGGCGGCGTCGAGGCCGCAGATGGCGGCGGCCCAGGCCGCGTCCTTGACCACGCCGTCCGGGCGGCCCAGCAGGTGGTCGCGGAAGGTGTCGAAGCCCGCGCAGTACCGGTGGAGGAACGCGGTGTCGTGCAGTCCCTCCGCGAGCAGGGTGTGCGCGAGGCCGAGCATCAGCGCGGTGTCCGTGGCCGGCACCACCGGATACCAGCGGGCCGGCACGGTCTCCGGCATGTCCTCGCGGAGCGGGCTGACCAGCGCCACCTCGACGCCCGCGGCGCCCAGCGCGGCCAGGTGGCCGGGGGTGTGGTGGCGGGTCACGCCACCGGGGGTGACCATGACGTTCTTGCCGGGCACGCCGCCGAAGGCGACGAGCAGCTCGGTGTTCTCGATCACCGACGGCCAGGTGGAGCCGCGGCGGATCACCGCGTTGGCGTCACCCACCACATGCGGGAGCAGCACCAGCGACGCAGCCTGGCTGTAGTTGTTGCGGGAGGAGGTGTAGCCGCCGATCGCGTTCAGGAACCGGTGCACCTGGCTCTGCGCGTGGTGGAACCGGCCCGCGCTCGACCAGCCGTACGAGCCGCCGAAGATCGCCTGGTTGCCGTGCCGGCTCCGCACCCGGTCCAGCTCGGTGGCGGCGAGGGCGATCGCCTCGTCCCAGCTCACCTCGACGAACGAGTCGCGGCCGCGGGCGGCGGAAGGACCTGGGCCGTCCTCCAGCCAGCCGCGGCGGATCGCGGGCCGCCGCACCCGCGTCGCGTGCCGTGCCGCCCCGGGCACATTCCCGATCAGCGGCGATGGTGCCGGGTCATCGGGGTGGGGGCGGACTTCGATGCCGTTCGCGCCGTCTCGGACCAAGAACGCCCCCCAGTGGGAGGACGTGGGGGAGAAGGTCGACATGACCCGATCATCCCATTTCGGCCATCGAAGTCCGACAGCGCGGCGGGACTTTCTACCGCCTCCGGGCCGGGGCGCGGCCTCCCGTCCAAGGGCGGCGCGCTCGGCTCGTGCGGGCGCCCGCCGTCCGGCTCAGGCGCCGGCGCAGTCGTCCGGGCCGGCAGGGCGCCCCTCGGTGCTCCACAGGCTGGGGAGATTCACCACGATCCCCTCCTGCGTGCTGCGCGCGATCACCACCACGGCCTCCTCGTCCGGAGACGGGTTCTCCTCGCGGTGCGGCACGAACGGCGGGACGAAGATGTAGTCGCCCGGCTCGGTCTCGACCCGGACCTCCTCCTGCCCCTCGGCGAACACGAACACCGGGTGGCCGGAGACGATGTAGATCGCGGTCTCCGCCTCGCCGTGGTGGTGGTCGCCGGAGTTGACCGTGGGCCCCACGTGCGTGCGGCCCATCCACAGCCGCTCGGAGCCAACGGTCTTGCCGGAGATGGCCTCGAAGCGCCGCATCCCCGAGGTCTGATTGGTGTCGGAAGTCAGGTCGCCGCCGCGGATGTGATCGAGCCTGCAGTGCCAGGCGTCCGTGGGCTTCGTCATGAGGCAGAGATTACGCGTGGAGATCTCGGGCGGCCGCATCGGGGGAGCGCGGGCCGAGCCCGGCGGCCGGGGGAACCGGCGTACGACCGGGCCCCGCGCGATCGTTGGCGTTTCTGGCCTTTGACGGCCAGTTCTGACATCGTTCCGGGCACTTGCATACATCTCCGTTAGCGTGATGACCGAGGGTGACTCAAGGTCACGGGGGTGGCCCTACTTGCGTGGCGAGCTGTACTTCCGCGTGCTCGGCCCCGTTACCGTCGAACGTGCCGGGCGGCCCTTCGGCGTGGGCGGACCCCAGCGGCGCACGGTGCTCGCCCTCCTGCTGCAGAACGCCGGCGACGTCGTCTCCACCGACTGCCTGGTCGACGCGCTGTGGGGGGACGACCCGCCCGCCTCGTTCCGCGTGCAGCTGCAGGGCGTCGTCTCCGAGCTGCGCCGCGCGCTGGGCGCCGACGCCGGCCGTAGCGCCGCCCCGATCGAGACGAGTCCCCCCGGCTACCGGCTGCGGGTCGAGCCCGACCAGGTGGACCTCGAGCTGTTCCGCCGCGAGGTCGCCGAGGGCCGTGCCCGCGCGGCGGCCGGCGAACCCGCCGCGGCGGCGGAGGCCCTGCGCGGCGCGCTGGGCCGCTGGCGCGGGCCCGCCTTCGCCGACATGTCCACCCCGGCCCTGCAGCAGGCCGCGCTCGGCCTGGAGGAGCTGCGGCTCGCCGCCCTGGAGGAGCGCATCGCCGCGGAGATGGACCTCGGCGTGCACTCCGACCTCATCCCCGAGCTGTCCCGGCTGGTGGAGGAGCACCCGCTGCGCGAGCGCTTCACCGGCCAGCTCATGACCGTGCTCGCCGCCACCGGCCGGCTGGCCGACGCGCTCGCCGCCTACCGGACGGCGCGCGAGCGCACCGTGGAGGAGCTCGGCATCGAGCCCTCCGAACGACTCCAGGATCTGCACCGGTCGATCCTCACCGGGGGCGTTCCGCTGGGCGCAGCGCGGCCCGACCCCGCCGCCGCGGCGCGACCCCGTACGGTCCCCCGGCAGCTCCCTCCCGACCAGCCGGTCCTGGTGGGCCGGGAGACCCAGCTGCACTCCGCGATCCGGCTCGTCGCGGCCGACGCGGCGCGCGGGCTGCCGGCCTGCGTGGCCATCACCGGCCCGGGCGGCACCGGCAAGACCACGTTCGCCCTGCGGCTCGCCCACCGGGTCGCCGACGACTACCCCGACGGCCAGCTCTACGCGCGGCTCGGCGGGGCCGGGGCGGGCCGGCGGTCGACCGAGGCCGTGGCCGCCCGGCTGCTGCACGGCCTGGGCGTGCCGCCCGGTGGCGTGCCCGCCGATCCGGACGAGCGGGCCGGGCTGCTGCGGGAGCTGCTGGCCGGGCGCCGGCTGCTGCTCGTGCTCGACGACGCCGCCGACGAGGCTCAGGTCCGGCCGCTGCTGCCGGGCGAGCCGGGGTGCGCCGTGCTGATCACCAGCAGGAGGCGACTGTCCGGCCTGGAGATCGCGCATCCGGTACGGCTCGCGGTGCTGTCCGGCTCGGCCGGGGTGGAGCTGCTGCGCCGGGTGGTCGGCCACACCCGGGTGGACGCCGAGCCCCGGGCCGCGGCCGAGATCGTGGACCTGTGCGGTGGCCTGCCCCTGGCGCTGCGGATCGCCGCCGCCCGGCTCGCCTCCCGTCCCGGCTGGCGGGTGGCCGACATGGCCCGCCGGCTCGCCGCCAACCGCGACCGGCTCGACTGGCTGGAGCTCGGCGACCAGGCGGTGCGGGCGAGCCTCGCGGAGACGTACGACGGGCTCGGTGAGCCGCAGCGGCGGCTGTTCCGCGCGATCGGCCTGCTCCGCGCCGCGGAGTTTCCGGCCTGGCTGCCCGCCGCGCTGCTCGACAGGCCCGAGGGCGCGGCCGAGACGCTGCTCGACACCCTCGTCGACGTGCACCTGGTGGAGCCGGCGGGCCGCGGCGTCACCGGCCCGCGCTACCGGGTGCACGACCTGATCCAGCTGCTGGCCCGCGAGCTCGCCGCCGGCGACGGCGAGCAGGCCGGCCGCGACATCGCGGCGCGGGTGCTGCACGGCTGGTACGACCTGGCGTGCGTCGCCGACGACCGGCTCCCGCACTGGTACGGGCTCGACGATGCGCCGCCGCCGCGCTGGCGGGCCCCCGAGGACGCGCGGATCTCGGTCGCCCGCGAGCCGCTGGCCTGGCTGGACGAGGAGCGCGGCGCCCTGCTCGCGGCGGTCCGGCAGGCGGCGGAGGAGGGCTACGACGAGGTCGCCTGGCCACTGGCCCAGCGCCTCAGCGGCTGCCTCGACCTGCGCGGGCGCTTCGACGACTGGGCCGAGGCGCTGAGCGCGGGGCTCCGCTCGGCCGAGCGCGCGGGGGACACGCCCGGCCGCATCTGCATGTACGGGCTGCTCGTGGACGCCGAGTCCAACCGCGAGCACATCGAGCTGAGCATGGACTACGCGGCGCGCACCGCAGTCGGCTATCTCGAACTCGGCGGGGAGCCGCGGCCGCGCACCGGCCGGGCGCGGCTCGACGGCGGGCTGCCGGAAGAGCGGGAGCTGCTCGCCGCGCGCGCCGCCGGCGACACGCCGCGTACCGGGTTCGCCGCTTTCAACCTCGCCCTCGTGTGGCGCGCGGCCTGCCGCCGGGACGCCGGGTACCTGGACCTCTTCGACGAGGCGGCGGCCGCCTTCCGCGCCTGCGGGGCGCACTTCTCGGAGCTGGCGGCGCTCAAGGTGCTGGGCCTGGCGCACATCAAGGCACGCCGCTTCGACGAGGCGTTCGGCTGCCTGCACCGCGCGCAGGAGGTCGTCACCGAGCTCGGTGACGACGCCGGCATGCCGTTCTTCGTGCTCGGCGACATCCCGCTGGTGTACGCGCGCCAGGGCCGCTACGCCGAGGCCGAGACGCTGGTCACCGACGTGCTGCGGCAGGCGCGCGCCGAGGGGCACCTGTGGGACGAGGGCCGGGCGCTGGACACCCTCGGCGAGCTGTACGACATGCGCGGCGACGCGCACGCCGCACTCGACGCGTCGCTGCGCGCGCTGGGCGTCTGGCGGCGGCTGCAGGTGCTCCGCCGCATCGCCCGTACCGTCGCGATCCTGGCCCGGCTCTGCGACGCCATCGGCGACCACGACAGCGCCGAGCTCTACCGCACCGAACACGCCATGCTCGGCGAGGAGGCGTCCACCGTGCCCGGCGCCGTCCCCGAGGCCTAGGTGTGATGTCCGGCCCGGCCCCTCCGAGCGGGCTCAGTCACGGGAGGTCCCGGTCCCGTCGCCGTCGGTCTGGGCGGTGACGTTCCCGCCTCCGGTGTTGCGCCACGCCGCATCGGCGGAGGTCCGGTCCGCGCCGGCCGCGGTGACCGCGGTCGCCGCCGCGACGAACGCGGAGAACGTGCCGCCGAACAGCGCCGTCGCGGCCGTGTAGTCGGCACCCCAGTCGCCGGACCTCACGTACGTGGCGGAGAACAGCCCGAACGACGCCGCGAACCCCGCTCCCAGCGACATCAGCGTGGTCCGGCTGAACAGCCAGCTCTGCATGTCGCTCAGGCTCATGTCGTGATGGGAGATGAAGCTACCGCGCAGGAACCACACGTACATCGTGGCGGGCAGCAGCATCACCACCAGCACCGCCAGCACGAACTGCCAGTACGGGTAGGCCATCGTCACGTTGAACGTGATGTCGGTACGGGCCACCCGCGGATCCACGATGCTCACCGTGCCGAGGTACGTCCCCGGCTCGCCGAACCCCGGATCGGTGCGGTCGAAGCAGACGTCCAGCAGCACCTGGCCGCCGCGTACCCGGGCCGCCGCCGCGATGTTCTCGGCGCGCAGCTCGCGCGCGGAGTCCTCACGGAGGAACTGTCCGACGAAGACCTCCAGCCGGGCGCCTTCGGCGAGCACCCGGTCCGGATCGGTCACGTCGTACTCGACCTGCCGCCGCCGCACCGCGCGGTCCTGCTGGAAGGGCACGGCGGTACGGGGCTCGGAACGCGGCTCCAGGGTGGCCGGCTGCGTGGGCGCCGCCGCGGCCGCGGCCGATATCGCGGGGCAGCCCCGGGCGCCGGCGGTGCCGCGGGCGTGGTCCCCCAGGCCCCAGCCGACCAGGACCAGCAGCACCGCGACCCACACGGAGATCAGGGAGACGATCCGCCAGTGGCGGCGGAGCCACGCGCCTCGTGACATGCGGACCTCGCACGGAGAGGGCCCCGCGAGCGGGTCGAGGCGGCCGATGTACCGACGGTGATAGCCCTCCGGGCGCGCGGTGGCAAGACGGACGGCCGGTCACGGACGGCCACTCGCGGACGCCGCGGCGGAAAGACCAGGGCAGTGCGGGAACAATCGGGTCGCGTGGTATGTTGACGCCAATGTGAACCACCGAATCTCGGTGGCGGGTCGCGAACGAAGCGACCATCGCATCTCTTCAGGGTCCATTCCTCGTTGAGTGATCGCGAGGCCCACGCCCTTCTCAGCCGGACGTCGATTTTCCCGGCTTCACCGCCGCCCGGTTCCTCGAAGAGCCGCAGGCAGGCCCATCCCAACGCATTACCTCGTCCCTCTCACACACAACCCGGAGACGACATGAACGACCGCGACGAACAGAACTACGCGGTGACCGGGCTCGTCGACACCTCGGGCGGTGCGCTCGTGGTCCGTACCGACGGCTACCGCCCCGGCCCCGCCGACGTCGCCATCCCCTCGAACGTCGCCAAGCGGTTCGGGCTGCGCCGAGGTGACCTGATCACCGGCCAGGCCCGTACCCGTACCACCAACGCGCAGGACGGCCGCTCCGGCCGCCGCCGTGGTGCCCGCAACGACCAGCTCGCCTCGGTGCAGACGGTCAACGATGTTCCCGCCGACAGCGCGGGCGAGCGGCCCGCCTTCGCCGACCTCATCCCGCTCTACCCGCAGGACCGGCTGCGCCTGGAGACCGACGTCCCGGCCGAGGCCGGCAAGGCCCGCCGCCCGGCCCGGCGCGTCATCGACCTGATCGCGCCCATCGGCAAGGGCCAGCGCGGCCTCATCGTGGCCCCGCCCAAGACCGGCAAGACGATGATCCTTCAGGACATCGCGAGCGCCGTCACCACGAACGACCCGGACGTGCACCTCATGGTGCTGCTCGTGGACGAGCGCCCGGAGGAGGTCACCGACATGCGCCGCTCCGTACGCGGCGAGGTCGTCGACTCCACCTTCGACCGCCCGGCCGAGGAGCACGTGGCCGTCGCCGAGCTCACCATCGAGCGCGCCAAGCGCCTCGTCGAGCAGGGCCGCGACGTGGTGATCCTGCTCGACGCGATCACCCGGCTGGCCCGTGCGTACAACAACCTCGGCTCGGGCCGCCGTACGCTCTCCGGCGGCGTGGACGCCTCCGCCCTGTATGGCCCCAAGGCCTTCCTCGGCGCCGCCCGCAACATCGAGGGCGGCGGCTCCCTCACCATCATCGCCACCGCGCTGGTGGAGACCGGCTCCCGGGCCGACGAACTGTTCTTCGAGGAGTTCAAGTCCACGGGCAATATGGAGCTGCGGCTGAACCGCGGCCTCGCCGAGCGGCGCATCTTCCCCGCCATCGACGTGGACGCCTCGGGCACCCGCCGCGAGGAGCTGCTCTTCGACCGGGCCGAGCTGGACGCCGTACGCGGACTGCGCCGCGCGCTGGCCTCGCTGTCCACCGAGGACGCCGCCGTGCTGCTGCGCGACAAGGTCGCCGAGACCGACTCCAACGTCGAACTGCTCCTCCAGGTGCGGCGCACCACCCCGCTCGCCGCCTGACCGCGGGCTCTTAGCGTTTGCTTAGCGGGCGCGCCTAGCGTGTGGCCGACGCTGCGGCCGGTACGGGTTCAAGGAATACGCCCCCCTGACCCGGGCCGGCCGCAGCTCTTTTCCGGGCGGCCTGTTCCGGGCGTCACTCGCCGCCGAGCTCCTTGATGGTGATCGCCTCCACCGTGTTCGCGGCGCGCTCGAAGGCGTCCAGCGCGTCCTCCAGGTGGTCCACGACGTCCTTGTACTTCATCGCGCTGATCGCGTCGTAGCCGC
>WHSL01000259.1 GCA_009380095.1 Streptosporangiales bacterium
ACCTGGACCGCCCCGATCAGGCACCTGGGCCGCGCACGTCAGGAGCCGGCGCCGGCCTCGGTGAGGTGGGCGGTGTCGTTGAGCGAACGCACCACGGCCGGACCGTCGGCGTACCAGTCGATCTCGCACAGGCAGGCCGTATCCAGGTGCATCCGGTACAGCGCCGACGGCGGCGCCTGCAGCGCCTCGCGGAGCAGCAGCTTGATCGGCGTGACGTGGCTGACGACGAGCACCGTCCGCCGCGGGTGCCGCTCCAGCAGCGCCTCACGGGCCCGCGTCACCCGTACCGCCACCTCGTCGAAGCTCTCCCCGCCGGGCGGCGGCACCGCGGGGTCGGCGAGCCAGGCCTTCATCTCGTCCGGCCAGCCGCGCCGTACCTCGGCGAAGGAGAGGCCCTCCCACGCGCCGAAGTCGGTCTCCTTGAGGTCGTCGAGGGTCTCCACGGGCAGGCCGAGCGGCCCGGCCGCCGCCTCGGCGGTCCGTACGCAGCGCCGCAGGGGCGAGCTGACGATCGCGTCGATGCCGCCCCGGGCCGCGAGCCGCCGCCCCGCCGCGTCCGCCTGGAGCTCGCCCGCCTCGGTGAGCGGCACGTCCCCGACACCGGCGAATCGCCGCTCGATGGAGAGCGCGGTCTGACCGTGCCGCAGCAGCACGAGCCGGGTCGGTACGGACTCCGGCGATCTCCAGCCGGTCACGCGCCGGCCCGGGGGACCCAGGCGCGGCCCGCCGACGCCGCGTCCATGGCCTCGTTGGCCAGCCGGTCGGCGTGCGCGTTGCGGGCACGCGGCACCCACGTGTAGGTGACGCCGGCGAACCGCGCGGCGAGGCCCTTGGCCTCCTCGTACAGCGGCTGGAGCCCCGGGTTCTTCACCCGGTACACGCCCTTCATCTGCTTGACCAGCAGGTCGGAGTCGAGCCGTACGTCCACCGACGCGCCGGGGGCGAGGTCGGCCGCGGCCCGCAGCCCGGCGACGAGCCCACGATACTCCGCGACGTTGTTGGTGGCCTTCCCGATGCCCTCGGCCACCTCGGCCAGCACGCCACCGGTCGCGGCGTCGCGGACCACGGCCCCGTACCCCGCGGGGCCGGGGTTGCCGCGGGAGCCGCCGTCGGCCTCGACGATCAGTCGCTGGGTCACTGACGCTCCTTAATGGCCGGTCACAGGCCGGAGTCGGGGGTACGGACGAGGATCCGGCGGCACTCCTCGCAGCGCAGCACCTCGTCCTCGGCGGCGCCGCGGAGGCGGTTCAGCTCCACCGTGGAGAGCGCGAGCTTGCAGCCCTCGCAGCGTCCGCGGTGCAGCGCGGCGGCCCCGACCCCGCCGAACTGGTCGCGCAGCTTGTCGTACAGGGCGAGCAGGTCGCCGGGGATGTCCGCCGCGACCTCGGCGCGCCGCTTGCCGGTGCCCGCCGCGTCGTTGTCGATCTCCGCGAAGGCGGCGTCCCGCCGCGTACGGGCCTCGTCCAACTCGGCGTTGGTGGTGTCACGCTGTCCGGCGAGCTCCACCCGCTGGGACTCCGCGGTCTCCCGGCGCTCCATGATCTCCAGGACCACGTCCTCCAGGTCGTTCTGCCGGCGGCCCAGGGACCCGATCTCCGACTGCAGGTTGGACAGCTCCTTGGGGGAGGTGATCCGCCCGGAGTCGAGGCGCTCCTGGTCGCGCCGGGCGCGGATGCGCACCTGCTCGACGTCGTTCTCGGCCTTGCGCTGCTCCCGCTCCAGGTCGCTCACCTCGGTCTCCGCGGCGACGACGGTGTCGCGGAGCTTGTTGGCGGCCTCCTCCAGGCGGGCGATCTCCGCGAGCTCCGGGAGCGTACGTCGGCGGTGCGCGAGCCGGGCGAGGGCGCTGTCGAGCTCCTGGAGGTCGAGGAGGCGGAGCTGGGCGGCAGGATCGGCTTTCACGGGCTGTCCTCGAATCGTCGTGCCGGTGGGTCCGGGGTGTGGCGCGGGTCGGGGGAGTCGTCGCCGGGGAGCGTGCGCGTCCAGGCGTCGGTGACGATGGCGGACACCCGCGTCTCCACCGTAGTGTCCAGCGGCCGCAACGCCTCTTCCAGGCGGCGCGCGGCATCGGCGAGCCACGGCCATTCGGTGGCCCAGTGGGTGGCGTCGATCAACGCCGTCGGCGCCCGCTCCACGAACTCCGAGGCCGGGTGATGCCGCAGGTCCGCGGTCAGATACACGTCGGCACCCGCAGCGATCGCCAGATCCAGCAGCGAGTCCCCGGCACCACCGCTCACCGCGACGCGCCGCACCGGCCGGTCGAGATCACCGGCCACCCGCACACCCGCGGCCGTACCGGGCAGCCCGGCGGCGGCCTGCGCCGCGAACTCACGCAACGACACCGGCACGGACAGCTCACCCACCCGCCCCAGCCCACGCCGCGGATCCTCCACGGCAGGCCGCAACGGCGACAGCTCCCCACCGAGCCCCACGGCCCGCGCCAGCGAGTCCGACACGCCCGGATCGGCGACATCGGCGTTCGTATGCGCGGTGTAGAGCCCGACCCCCTCACGGATCAGCCGATGCACAAGCCGCCCCTTCGGGCCGGTGGCGGCGACCGAATGCACCCCCCGCAGAAACAACGGATGATGCACGACGATCAGGTCCGCACCCCACGCGAGCGCCTCATCCGCCACGATCCCGACCGGATCAACGGCGAACAACACCTTCCGCACCGGCGCCTCGGGATCACCGCACACAAGCCCCACGGCGTCCCACTCCTCCGCCCACCCAGGCGGATACAACCCCTCAAAGGCGTCAACGACCTGCCCGAGCGTGGGAACGGCATACGAACCGACAGCGGTGGACACGGCCCGAAGGCTATCGCCTCCCCCACCCCCAAACGCCAACCACCACGACCCACCCCGACGGCCCCGGACGGCAGGCGACGGGTGACGTGGGGGAGGGGACGACGCCGGGGGGCGGCTGCGGCTCCGGACCGGATGGGCCGGGACGTCTGAACCCGGGCAGGGGGTCCGGGGGCGGCAGCCCCTGGGCGGGGGGCTCCGGGGGGTCGTCCCCCCGGGCAACACGAAAGGCCGGCCCCCCGGGAAGGAGCCCGAAGGGCTACGAACAAGGCGGACGAGTCGGCCGATAAGCCGGATTCTGTACGCCCCTCGCGAGGCGTGGCGACCATCCATCTCGGGCCGCCGTCGCCGGCGACCTCCAGCGGCCTACCCGCAGGCTCGGGCGGGCAGCCCTCGAACGCCTGCGCGGGGGCCGAAGCCCCCTTCTTGGCCTTGCTCCGGGTGGGGTTTACCCAGCCGCCCGAGTCACCCCGGACGCTGGTGGTCTCTTACACCACCGTTTCACCCTTACCTCCGCCAAGGCGGAGGCGGTCTGCTTTCTGTTGCACTTTCCCGCGGGTCACCCCGGGTGGGCGTTACCCACCACCCTGCCCTGTGGAGTCCGGACTTTCCTCGGCGAGCCCGTGCTCCGAGGAGACACCGGGCCCGACGCGGCCGCCCGGCCGACTCGTCCACCTTCAAGATTAGGGCATCGCTAGACGGGTTCGTGGAACTCGCCGGTACGCCGCGGGCGTCGCCGCGCCCGGCGGAGCAGCGGCCGGCGTTCCGTGACGGGATGGAACGCCTCGCCGTTGCGGTCGAGCACGTACATCTGCGCGTTCGCGATGTCGTAGTACATGCCGACCAGCTCGAGGCGGCCCTCGGCGACGCGGGTCCGTACGTCCGGGTAGGTGAGCAGGTTGTCGAGCTGCTGGACGACGTTGGCGCGGCACAGCCGGTCGAGCGCCGAGGCGGCGTCCTCCCGGCCGAGCTCGTCGGCGTCGAGCGCGGAGGAGGCGAGGAACCGGGCCAGGCTGTGGTGCGCGTGCTCCAGCCAGCGGTCCAGCCGCACCATGCCGGTCTCGCCGCCGCCGAGCACGGCGGTCATCGCGCCGCAGCGGGAGTGGCCGCACACGGTGATGGAGGCGACGCCGAGCTCCCGTACGGCGAACTCCACGGCCGCGGTCACCGAGTCGTCGGCGGGCTCGCTGCGGTAGCGCGGGACGAGGTTGCCGACGTTGCGGACCGTGAACAGGTCGCCGGGCCCGCTGGCGGTGATGAGGTTCGGTACGACGCGCGAGTCCGCGCAGGTGATGAACAGGGAGGTGGGGCGCTGCCGGGGCGCGAGGGAGCGCATCAGCGGGCGGATCCGCCGTGCGGTGTCGGTCTGGTACTCCCGTGCCCCGGCGACGAGCAGGGACGACGCCCGCCCGGGTGCGCCGCGCCGGCGCGACGGCCAGGGGGCCCACCAGCGGGCGATTCCGCCCGGCGGCGACTTGCGCACCGGCGGCACACCGGTGGCGGCGAGCTCGTACCAGTCCTCGTGCACCTCGTCGATGTCGACCTGACCACCACTCTGCTCGTGTCCGAGCCGCCAGGCGTGAATCGCCTCGAATGCCGCATGATCCATGAAGTCCACGTTAAGGTCCAGGTCGACGGGGACTCCACGCGGGATCCTCCTTAGCGCCGCCGTCACCTGCGGGACGCCGAGGCAGGTGAGGGATCCCTCGACCACGGCGTGCCACTTGCCGTCGCCCTGTTCCACCCGCACGTCGACCCGGGTGAGGCGGCGTAGCGACCCGGCCAGCGCGACGCCGAGGCCGAGCAGCACGCCCTCCATAAGGCCGAGCGTGACCACCCCTGCGAGTGTGATCACGTACACGTACGCCTCACCGTGCCGGCGCAGGTTGCGCAGGTGGGCGAGGCTGACCATCTTGAACCCGATGAAGACCAGCAGGCCGGCCAGCGCGGCGAGCGGGATCTGCTCGATCAGCGGCGCGAACGCGACCGTGAAGACGAGCACCCAGACGCCGTGCATGACCGCCGAGGCGCGCGATCGGGCGCCGGCCCGTACGTTCGCCGAGCTGCGGACGATCACGCCCGCCACGGGCAGTCCGCCGAGCAGTCCGGAGACCGCGTTGGCGGCGCCCTGACCGGTGAGTTCGCGGTCCAGCCGGGCCTTCCGGCCGTCGTGCATGCGGTCGACCGCCACCGCGCACAGCAGCGACTCCACGCTGGCGACCAGCGCCACGGTCAGTACGGACACCGTGATCGCGTGCCAGCCGCCGGAGGGGAGGGTGGGCAGGGCGAGGCCGCTGAGGGGGTCGGCCGGGAGCCGTACCCGGGGGACCTGCCAGTCGGCCAGGGCCGCCAGGGCGGTGGCGGCGGCGATGGCGGCGAGCGGTGCTGGGACCGTACGGAGCCGGCGCAGCGGGCCGGGGAGCCGGCTCCAGACCAGCAGCACCGCGATGGTGAGCAGGCCGAGCAGCACGGTGGCGCCATGGTTGCGCACGACCTGGCCGGGCAGCTCCAGGAGGTTGTCCACGGCGGAGCTCTGCGGGGAGCCGCCGAGGACGACGTGCAGCTGGGCGAGGGCGATCACCACGCCGATGCCGGCGAGCATGCCGTGGATGACCGCGGGGGAGATCGCGAGGGCGGCGCGTGCCACGCGGAGCGTGCCGAGCGCGATCTGTACCAGGCCGGCGAGGAGGGTGATGGCGCAGGTGGCGCGCCAGCCGTACGTCGCGACCAGTTCGGCGACGATCACGGTGAGGCCCGCGGCCGGGCCGCTCACCTGGAGTGGGCTGCCACCGGCGGCGCCCGCGACGACGCCGCCGACGACCGCCGCGATGAGGCCGGCCATGATGGGCGCGCCCGAGGCGACGGCGATGCCCAGCGAGAGCGGGACCGCGACGAGGAACACCACGAGCGAGGCGGGTACGTCGGCGCGGAGGACGCGTTTCAGGACCGCGCGGGGAGGGTCCTGATCGTTTCGGTCGTCGCGCGGATGCGCGGGCGGTTCAGGTGAGGCCGACAGGAGCCGGTCCCGCATTCAATCCCCCCGGAAGGCATGGGCCGAACGGCCGATCACGAGTGCGTGACTAGATGTACCTTCTCAGTCACGCAATGTAAACACCCAAGATCGACTCACCGAACTCCATCCGCGACAACGCTCCCGGCCGAGGGGGCGCGGCCCTGCTCGGGCGAGACGGTAGGGTGCCGGTGGCGGGGAACGACGCGACCCCGGGAGTGGATCCCGGGGTCGTGTCCTGTGCCGTGGCGGTGGGGCTGGTCATCGGTAGCCGTCGTAGCCGTAGCCCTGGCCGGAGTCGTAGTTCTGGCCGGTGCGCTGCTCGTAGTCGTCCCACGCGGGGTCGCGCTGGGGCGGTGCGGGCGGCGCCGTCGGCTGCGGCGGGGGACCGCCGAGCAGGTCGGCCGCCGGGGGCGGGGTGGCGCCGTAGCCGCCCGCGCGGTAGCCGTTCGGGTCGGTGTAGCTGCCGTACGGGTTGGCGGAGCCGCCGGTCAGCGATTCGCCGATGCCGAGCTCGTCGGAGGTGTACGGTCCGCTGTCGTACGCCGGGCGTTGCCCGCCGGTCCCCATCGCGGGTGCGGGCCCGCCCGGTGGCGGACCGGCCGGGGCCGGGCCCTGCGGGCCGTACCCGGAGCGCGAGGCGGACGAGCCGAGCGGTCCCTGCCCGCCGGTCTGCCCGGGGGTGCCGAAGGGCCCCGTCGAGCCGAGCGGATTCTGCGGCCCGCCGGGCACCTCAGAGCCTGGCACGCCGTGCGGGCCGGTGGTTCCCTGGGAACCTGCCGGTCCTGCCGCGCCGAAGGGACCCGTTGAGCCGATTGGCCCTTGCGCGCCACCCGGTGCATGGGGCCCTGGCACGCCGTGCGGGCCGGTGGTTCCCTGGGAGCCCGCCGGTCCTACCGCGCCGAACGCAACCGTCGAGCTGAGCGGATTCTGCGGGCCACCCGGTGCGTGGGAGCTGAGCGGATTCTGCGGGCCGGCGGGTGGCTGGGGACCGATCGGTCCTTGCGAGCCGAAAGGGTTCTCCTGGGGGCCGACCGCGCCGAAGCCGCCCGCGGGCGTGGACGGTGTGGCCTGGCCACCGAACCCGCCGCGCGCCGGACCGGCGAAGCCGCCGGTGTCCGGGGCGCCGAGGCCGTTCCCGCCGGGGTGGCCGAGCCCGCTCCGGCCCGGCTCGCCGAAGCCGCGCGGTGCGGCGCCGAACCCGCCGGGAGCGGGGTCGCTCAGGCCGGCGCGCCCCGAGCCGCCGAAGCCGCTTCCGGCCGGGTCGCCCATCCCGCCACGACCGGAGTCGCCGGCCCCGTTCCGGCCCGGATCGCCGAGTCCGTTACTGGGACCGCCGTATCCGTTACCGCTCGGACCGCCGAATCCATTACGGCCCTGGTCACCGAGGCCGTCGCGGCCCTCGCCAC
>WHSL01000402.1 GCA_009380095.1 Streptosporangiales bacterium
GCCGGCAGTGCCGTTCAGCCAGTACATCATCACGTTGGTGAGCAGCCGGTCCCGGGCGACGGCGTCCTCCGGCACCGTGGCGGAGTCCGTCCACTCGCGGAAGACGTCCCGCCAGTACTCCGCGAGCTCCCGCAGGTAGCCGGGTGGAACGCCTGCTCCCAGCCGGGCCCGCCGTCGGCCGGCCAGCGGGTCGCCGCCAGTCGGCGGCGCGGGTCGTCCAGCTCGTCCTGCGGGACCGCGAAGCGGAACGGCTTGATCTCGTGTGTACGGCGTCGCTCATCGCGATCCCTCCGGGCTCACCCGCCGTCCGGGTTCCCCCTCAGCCTGCCAAACAGCGCCGCCACGTGCCGCGACGTTCGCTGTCGGCGGGAAAGCCCGCATCGCGGAGGGACGAGTTCCGGCTCAGGGGCTCCAGACCATCGTCTGCTGGCGGACGGGCCGGCGGTCGTAGCGGAGGCCGGGGATGAGCGGCGTGGGGCCGTACTCGGTGAAGCCCATACGGCGGAAGAAGCGCACGGCGCGGACGTCTCCACCTGGGTCTGCAGATGGCAGCCGGGGGAGCCGGTCGATCGGAGCCGGTCGAGCCACTGCCGCATCAGTTCGCCGGCCGCGCCCGTCCCGCGGAGCGCCGGCGCCACCGCGATGTGCAGGTGGGCGGGCCAGCGGGCGTCCTCGATCTCCCCGGCGAGGGTGCGGCGGCGCACCGCGGCCCAGGCCGCGTCGGCCGTGGCGCGGGCGAAGAAGGCGGCCGGACCGGGGCGGAGGACGAGCCTGTACGACCGGATGGCCCCGGACATCCGGTCTCGTGCGGCGGTTCAACGCGGCCATCAACGACCGCGACCCCGATGCCCTGGCGGCCGTGATGTCCGAGGACCACTCGTTCGTCGACACCGCGGGCACCGTGGTGACGGGCCGCGACGCCTGCCTCGACACGTGGCGCGGCTTCTTCGCCGCGTTCCCCGACTACCGGAACGAGTTCGCCGAGGTCGTCGTGCGGGACGACCGCGTCCTTGTGACCGGACGTTCGGTCTGCTCGGAGCCCGCGCTGCACGGGCCCGCGCTGTGGACGGCGCGGACCCGCGGCGAGGTGGTCACCGAGTGGCGGGTGTACGAGGACACGCCGGGCAACCGTGCCCGGCTCGGCCTGCGCTGAGCAGGGTGGCGGCGGTCGTCACCAGGCGACCCGTACGTTCTCCAGACCTCCGGTGAGCAGGCCGGTACGGAGCCGCAGCGCGTCCGCGCCGTCGTATAGCCGCAGCGTGGGGAGCCGGCGCGCCAGCGTGCCCAGGACGACCTGCAGTTCCATCCGGGCCAGCGGCTGGCCCAGACAGTAGTGCGGCCCGGCTCCGAAGGTCAGGTGCTGGGCGGCGTTGGGCCGGTGCGGGTCGAACCGGGCGGGATCCTCGAACTTGCGCGGGTCCCGGTTGGCGGCGGGCCGGCACGGGATCAGCGTGCTGCCCGCGGCGACCGGGGTCCCGGCGACGTCCTCGGTGGCGACCCGCGGGAAGCCGATCACGCTGAGCGTGCTGTCCAGCCGCAGCACCTCCTCGACCGTGCCCACGACGAGCTCCGGATCCTCCACCACGGCCGCGTACCGCGCCGGCTCGGAGAGCAGCATCGCCACCATGATCGAGATCATGTTGGCCGTGGTCTCGTGCCCGGCGAGCAGCAGCGCCCGTACGGTGCCGATCAGCTCATCGTGCCCGAGCCGTCCGTCCTCGCTGTCGGAGATCTGGGTGAGCTCGCTGAGCAGGTCGTCGCCGGGCGCCTCGCGGGCCCGGTCGACGAGGTCCGAGACGTACGCGCCGAACTCCGTGTACGCCTGCTCCACCTCGGCCTGGGTGTGGCGGGTCAGCGTCAGCATGACCTGCGACCAGTGGGCGAACCGGTCCTGATCCTCGGCGGGCGCGC
>WHSL01000253.1 GCA_009380095.1 Streptosporangiales bacterium
CAGGGCGATCCGCGCCGGGGAGATCCGCGGCAGGGTGAGCCTCGCCGGGGCGATTCACGCCGGAGGGATCCGCGGCAGAAGCCGTGGGAGGGCGAACCGCAGGGCGATCCTTGGCAGGACGAGCGCTGGGAGAGGGTCTCCCGGCGGGATGAGCCTCGGCGGGGCCGGCGGGCGCGGCGGGGCGAGCCTCCGCAGGACGAGGCTTGGCAGGACGACGCGCCCCAGGGCGAAGCACGGGATGAGCGGGGGCGCGGTGACTTGGGCCCGCGCCGTCGGCAGGGGCGTGGTGAGCGGGGCCGTGGTGAGTCGGGTTCCCGTGAGCAGGGCCGTGGTGAGCGGGGCCGTGGTGAGTCGGGTTCCCGTGAGCAGGGCCGTGGTGAGCGAGGGCGTGGTGAGTCGGGTTCCCGTGAGCAGGAGCGTGGGGAGCGGGGCCGTGGTGGGCAGGGGCGTGGTGAGTGGGGCCACGGTGAGCCGGGCTTCGCTGACCAGGGGCGTGGTGAGCGGGGGCGGGGAGCGCGTCGGCCGGGTGGGCGTGCGGCCGGGCGTGGGGCCGGGCGGGCTTCTCGGGCCTCGCGGGGGTCCGGTGGGCCGCGTAGGCAGCGGCGTACGCCTCGGCGGCCTGCTTGGGATTGGCTGGTGGGGCGTGACGGGCGGATCGCGTTGATCCTCGGGGGGCTCGCGTTCCTTGTCTCGCTGGTGCTCGTGGTGGTCGTGCTGGTGCAGGGGGCAAGCGACCCGGAGGAGGAGGCGTCCGGTGAGGGCTCGGGCAAGGTCGGCCAGGACCAGCCGCTCGCCCCCACCGGCTTCCAGCGCCAGGCGTCGCTGCCGGTGTTCGCCCCGATCGCCCGCCGCGCGGCCGGCGAGCAGCCGATATCGACGGAGGAACTCTTCGACGACGAGGTCAAGAAGCTCACCTTCAAGGGCCGGGAGCTCCGCCTACGCGAGACCAAGGCCGACCCCGACTGCGCCGCCGCCGTCTGGGGGAACAGCCTGCGCGAGGAGCTCGGCGCACGCGGCTGCACCCGTGTGCTGCGGGCCTCCTACAGCGACCCGGACGACCGCTACCTGGGGCAGTTCGCCGTGCTCGACGTGGCCGACGTACGGTCCGCCGACTCCCTGCTGAACGCGTTCGACCCGAACCGCTCCACCGGCTTCGTGCTGCCGCTCACCGCCAAGACCGAGGGCTTCGGCAAGGGCCACACCGAGGCCACGGCCCAGGCCATGGGCCACTACGTGGTGATCGCCTGGGTCGGGAGGGCGGACGGCAAGCCGGACGACACGCTGATCTCCCAGAACGTCCTGCTGATGAACGCCTCCGAGGCCATCTACGAACGCGTCCAGCGCGCCAAGGGCTCCGGCGGCTGAGGACTCCCGGGCCCGGGATGAATGCCCTGGGGAATCCCGTTTCCGGCAACCCGTCCGCAGCCGCTGGGCAGTGGTACTAGTCTGCCCCTTCGTGAGCGAAGCCCCTGATCGAGTGACCCGGCGCCACGGCGCGGACGCGGATGAGGACGCGGCCGCGCCCCGTACGGCCGCGCGGGGTAGACGCCGTGCCCCCAAGGGGAACCGCGACGTGGACGACGCGCTCGCCGGGCTCACGGTCCCGCCGGCCCGCCGCCTGTTCGGCCGTCGCGGCGCGGTCGTCCTCCTCGTCTGTCTCGTGGCCCTCATCGCTGGCATCGGCGGCTACCTGGTCCTCGGGGGCGGGGACGAGGCGCCCGCGGTCCGCCTGCCGAGCACGCTCCGGGTGTATCCGTCCGAGGGCGAGCTGCTCGCCCTGTCCGACCGGTCGCGGGACAAGCGGCCGCTCTCCCAGGGTGAGGTTTTCGGGGCGGATCTCGCCCGCCGCTCGTTCGGCGGCGTCACCCTGACCGCCACCGCCCCCCGGCTCGACACCGACTGCGCGTCCGCGGTCTGGGGGCAGCGCGTCGTCGAGGCGCTGCGCAACGCCAAGTGCACCGAGGCTGTCCGCGCCGGCTACGCGGGCGACCAGCACGTCGGTGTTGTCGCCGTGTTCAATCTCAACGACTCCCATCAGGCGACCCGCGTCGCGGAGGCCATGAAGGTCCGGGGCGGGTTCGTCCGGCCACCGGTGGACAAGGCGCCGTTCGACCGGCTGGGCACTGCGTACAGCCGCGCCGACGCGAGCGTGGAGGGCCACTACCTGGTCATCGTGTGGGTGGCCCGCACCGACGGTGGCAAGCCCGCCGACCTGCGCAACGACGACCTCATCAACGCGAAGGTGGCGCTCGGCACCCTGGACCGCTTCGTCTACCGCCGCCTCGTCGAGATCGGCGGCGACCAGCGCGCCACCCCCAACCGCACCGGAACCGGCACCGGCGCAGGCACCCGCCCAACCACAGGCACCCGCCCAACCACAGGCCCAGGCACCCAGCCCAGCACTCCCACCACCCAGCCCGCCGGCTAAGCGAGACGAGCGGGCGACCGGCCCGCCACCCTCGGACAGGCAGCGAGCGGTGCGAGGCCCGGCCACCGAGCGGTGTGGGGTCGAACGGCCGGGCGGTGCCGGCCTGGGCCGGTCAGGCTCGGCCGGGTGCGGGTTGGGCGGGCCAGGGTTTGGCCGGGGGTGCGGGTTGGGCGGGCGAGGGTTTGGACGGGGCGAGGGTTTGGACGGGGTGCGGGTTGGGCGGGGTGCGGGTTGGGCGGGGTGAGGGTTGGGCGGGGTGAGGGCTGGCCGGGGTGAGGGCTCGCCGGGGTGAGGACTGGCCGGGGTGAGGGGGGCAGGAATGCCCTTTTTCCGATCGATTGGGTGGTGTGCGACGATCCGCCTGGCGTAGCGAGGCGTCCAACGGCGGACGGAGTGCGGATGACGGCTGAAACGACCGGTGACCGGCCCCCTGACGGGCCCTCGAAGCCGACCCCGAAGCCGGCCCCGAAGCCGGCCCAGAAGACCCAGCGGGCGGACGACACACCGGACGACAGACCGGACGACAGGCCGGACGACAGGCCGGAAGGCCGGACCCGCACCCAGCGGCGCGTAATCCGCGTCCTCGTCGGCACCCAGGTGCTCGGCGGCGTCGGCGTCACCGCGGGCGTCACGATCAGCGCCCTGGTCGCGACCCAGATGTCGGGCTCGGAGACGGTCGGCGGAATGGCCCAGACGAGCGCCGTCCTGGGCGCCGCGCTGATCGCGATCCCCACCGCACGCCTCGCCGTCCGCTCCGGCCGCCGGCCCGCCCTGGTCGTCGCGTACGGACTCGGCGCGCTCGGCGCCGCCGCCGCGGTCCTGGCCATCGCCGCGGACTCCTGGCCCCTCCTGCTGGCGGCCCTGCTCCTGTTCGGCGGCGGCAGCGCCGCAAACCTGGCCGCCCGCTACTCCGCGACGGACCTGTCCCGCCCCGGCCGGGCCGCCCGCGACCTGTCCATCGTGGTCTGGGCCACCACCATCGGTTCCGTCGCAGGCCCCAACGTGGCCGCCCAGGCCGAAGGGGTCGGCATCGCCCTGCACCTGCCCGGAAGCGCCGGCGCGTACGTGCTCTCCCTCGCGGTCTTCGTCCTCGCGGCCGCGGGGATCGCGTTCGGCCTGCGCCCGGACCCGCTGGTGCTGGCCGGCGGCACCACGAAGCCGGACGGCCCCAAGCGCAG
The DNA here is from genome assembly GCA_009380095.1 of Streptosporangiales bacterium. Taxonomy (GTDB): domain Bacteria; phylum Actinomycetota; class Actinomycetes; order Streptosporangiales; family Streptosporangiaceae; genus WHSL01. The sequence continues at coordinate 3,607 of WHSL01000253.1, forward strand.
CGGCGGCTGGGCGGTGCTCCGCGGCTCCGCCACCGCGAAGCTGGCCGTGGCCTCCATCGTGGCCGGTCACGCGGCGATGGTCTCGCTGATGTCGATGACCCCGGTGCACCTCGGCCACGGCGGCGCCACGCTGACCATCGTCGGCGTCGTGATCAGCCTGCACATCATGGGCATGTACGCGTTCAGCCCACTGGTGGGCTGGCTCGCCGACCGGGTCGGGCGGCGCCGTACGATCGCCATCGGCCAGGTCCAGTTGCTGGCCGCGACGGCGCTCGCGGGCTTCGCGGATCCGCACGAGCACCTGCAGCTCTCCATCGGCCTGGTCCTGCTCGGCACCGGCTGGTCGTGCAGCCTGGTGGCGGGCTCGGCGCTGCTCACCGAGGCGGTGCCGGAACCGGGCAGCCGGGCCTCCGTACAGGGCCTCTCCGACCTGCTGATGAACGGCGGCGGCGCGGTCGGCGGCGTCATCGCCGGCGCGGTCGTCGCGGGCTTCTCGTACGGCGTACTCGCAGCGGCCATCGCCGTCGGCATCATGCCGCTGTTCCTGCTGGTCGTGATGGGCCGGGAGAGGGCGGAGAGCGCCGCCGGACGGCCCTCCTGAGCGGCCGGGCCGGCGGCCGTGCGGCCGGATCTGGTGTGGGATCGTTCCTGGCGGGTACACAGCGGGGAACCTGGAGGTCAGCGGCGCATGAAATCTTTGTAATCGTGCGCCTGGCGTGAAGTTTCGCACCTGCCCCCGGACGGGCACATTCCGGACGGTGCTGTAGCCTCTAGACACCGCAGCAGGGCCAATGTCGTCCCCAACTGCACGCAGATATCGCAGTGACGAGACGACAGGAGTGTTGATGCCTGCTGCCATCTCCGCTGGTTCACAGCGTCCCGCGCCCCAGGGACTCTATGACGGCCGTAACGAGCACGACGCCTGCGGCGTCGGATTCGTCGCAGACCTGTCGGGCAGGCGTAGCCACGAGATCGTCGAGAAGGCGCTCACGGTACTGAGGAACCTCGACCACCGCGGTGCGAAGGGCAGCGAGCCCGACACCGGCGACGGCGCGGGCATCCTCACGCAGATCCCGGACGCCCTCTACCGCGACGTGGTCGGCTTCGCGTTGCCCGAGGCCGGTGCGTACGCCACCGGCATCGCCTTCCTCCCGCAGGAGGCCGAGGCCCGTACGGAGGCGTCCGCCGTCATCGAGCGGATCGCCGCCGAGGAGGGCCTGACCGTGCTGGGCTGGCGGGAGCTGCCGCACGAGCCCGGATTCTGCGGCCCGGCGGCGCGCGGCGTGATGCCGCACTTCCGGCAGCTCTTCGTCGCGGACGCGGCCGGGCGCCGCACCGGCGTCGAGCTGGACCGGCTCACGTTCTGCCTGCGCAAGCGCGCCGAGCACGAGGCCGGGGTGTTCTTCCCGAGCCTGTCCGCGCGCACCATCACGTACAAGGGGATGCTCACCACCCCGCAGCTCGAGCCGTTCTTCCCTGACCTGTCCGACCGCAGGTACGTGACCGGGCTCGCGCTGGTCCACTCGCGCTTCTCCACGAACACGTTCCCGTCCTGGCCACTCGCGCATCCGTACCGGATGATCGCGCACAACGGCGAGATCAACACGGTCAAGGGCAACCGCAACTGGATGCGCGCCCGCGAGGCCATGCTGGACAGCGACGTCATCCCCGGGGATCTGAGCCGCATCTTCCCGATCGTCGACGAGGAGGCGAGCGACTCCGCGTCCTTCGACGAGGCCCTGGAGCTGCTGCACCTGGGCGGCCGTACGCTGCCGCACGCGGTGCTGATGATGATCCCCGAGCCGTGGGAGAACCACGCGGAGATGGACCCGGCGCTGCGCGCCTTCTACCAGTTCCACTCCACGGTCATGGAGCCCTGGGACGGCCCCGCCTGCGTGGCGTTCACCGACGGCTCGCTGATCGGCGCCGTACTGGACCGCAACGGCCTGCGCCCGGGCCGGTACTGGGTCACCGAGGACGGCCTCGTCGTGCTGGCCAGCGAGGTCGGCGTGCTCGACCTCGACCCGGCCACCATCGTGCGCAAGGGGCGGCTGCAGCCCGGCCGCATCTTCGTGGTGGACACCGAGGCGGGCCGGATCATCGAGGACGAGGAGGTCAAGTCCTCCCTGGCGGCCGAGCATCCGTACCAGGAGTGGCTCGACGCCGGCCTCGTGCACCTGAACGACCTGCCCGCGCGCGAGCGTGCGCTGCCGGCGCACGACACGCTCCTACGCCGCCAGCAGACCTTCGGCTACACCGACGAGGAACTGCGGATCATCATGACGCCGATGGCGGTCAACGGGGCCGAGCCGATCGGCTCCATGGGCACGGACACCCCGATCGCCGGGCTGTCCGAGAAGCCACGGCTGCTGTTCGACTACTTCAGCCAGCTGTTCGCGCAGGTCACCAACCCGCCGCTGGACGCCATCCGGGAAGAGCTGGTGACCTCCCTGATGGCCACGATGGGGCCGGAGGGCAACCTGCTGGGCAGCGAGCCCGGCGACTGCCGGCAGATCGTGCTGCCGTTCCCCGTGCTGAGCGACGAGGACCTGGCGCGGATCGTGCACATCCACGACGACGGTGAGCACGCGCACTTCCGCGCGCACCTGGTCGAGGGCCTGTACGACGTGGCCGGCGGTGGCGAGGCGCTGGAGCACCGGCTCGAGGAGATCTGCGCGGAGGTGTCCGCGGCGGTCCGGGACGGCGCGGGCGTGATCGTGCTGTCCGACCGGGGGGCCGGGGAGACCCTTGCTCCCATCCCGTCGCTGCTGCTCACCGGCGCGGTCCACCACCACCTGGTGCGGGAGAAGACCCGCACCCGGGTCGGGCTCGTGGTCGAGGCCGGCGACGTCCGCGAGTGCCACCACGTGGCGCTGCTCATCGGATACGGCGCCTCCGCGGTCAACCCGTACCTGGCCATGGAGACCGTGGCCGACATGGTACGGACCGGCGCGCTCGGCGACATCGACGCGGACAAGGCCGTACGGAACCTGATCAAGGCGCTCGGCAAGGGCGTCCTGAAGATCATGTCGAAGATGGGCGTGTCCACGGTGCGCTCGTACACCGGCGCGCAGATCTTCGAGGCGGTCGGGCTCGGCGAGGCCGTCGTGGGCCGCTGCTTCACCGGCACCACCTCGCGGCTCGGCGGCGTGGGCTTCGCCGAGCTGGCACGCGAGGTCGCGGCTCGGCACGGCAGGGCGTACCTGGCCAACGAGCCGGCGCACCGCCGGCTGGACGTCGGCGGGGAGTACCAGTGGCGGCGCGAGGGCGAACCGCACCTGTTCAACCCGGAGACCGTGTTCAAGCTGCAGCACGCCACCCGCAGTCGCCGGTACGAGATCTTCAAGGAGTACACCTCCAAGGTCGACGACCAGTCGGAGCGGCTGATGACGCTGCGCGGCCTGTTCCGGCTGCGTACGGGCGACCGGACGCCGATCCCGATCGAGGAGGTCGAGCCGGCCTCCGAGATCGTGAAGCGGTTCTCCACCGGCGCCATGTCGTACGGCTCCATCTCACGTGAGGCGCACCAGACCCTGGCCATCGCCATGAACCGCCTCGGCGGCAGGTCCAACACCGGCGAGGGCGGCGAGGACGCCGACAGGTTCACCCCGGACGACAACGGTGACCTGCGGCGCAGCGCGATCAAGCAGGTCGCCTCCGGGCGCTTCGGCGTCACCAGCGAGTACCTGGTGAACGCGGACGACCTGCAGATCAAGATGGCGCAGGGCGCCAAGCCCGGCGAGGGTGGCCAGCTTCCCGGCACCAAGGTGTATCCGTGGATCGCCAAGACCCGGCACTCCACGCCTGGCGTCGGGTTGATCTCGCCGCCCCCGCACCACGACATCTACTCGATCGAGGATCTCAAACAGCTGATCCACGACCTGAAGAACGCCAACCCGGCGGCGCGCATCAACGTCAAGCTCGTCTCCGAGGTGGGGGTCGGCACGGTCGCCGCCGGCGTCAGCAAGGCGCACGCGGACGTGGTGCTGATCTCCGGTCACGACGGGGGAACCGGCGCGTCACCGCTGTCGTCGATCAAGCACGCCGGCACACCGTGGGAGCTCGGTCTGGCCGAGACGCAGCAGACCCTGCTGGCCAACCGGTTGCGGGACCGGATCGTGGTGCAGACCGACGGGCAGCTCAAG
>WHSL01000274.1 GCA_009380095.1 Streptosporangiales bacterium
ACTAGCCCCAGCACCCTCGGTGAGCGCGGGTGGTTGAATCGGTGGTCGTGGCGGCCACCGATTCAACCGCGTCCGCGATCGAGGCGGCCTGGCGCATCGACGCGCCCCGCATCATCGCCGGCCTCACCCGCGTCGTCGGCGACGTCGGCCTCGCCGAGGAGCTCGCCCAGGACGCCCTGGTCATCGCCCTGGAACGGTGGCCCCGCGACGGCGTGCCCGCCAACCCAGGCGGCTGGCTGATGACCACCGCCAAGCACCGCGCGCTGGACCTGATCCGCCGCCGCGCCACGTACGAGCGGAAGCTCCAGGAGCTCGGGCACACCACCCCACTGCAGGAGGAGCCGGACCTCGACGCCGCGCTGGACGACCCGGTCGGCGACGACCTGCTCCGGCTGGTCTTCATGGCCTGCCACCCCGTACTGACCGCCCAGGCCCGGGTGGCGCTGACCCTGCGCCTGCTCGGCGGACTCACCACCGGCGAGATCGCCCGCGCCTTCCTCACCTCCGAGCCGGTCGTGGCGCAGCGGATCGTACGGGCCAAGCGCACGCTCGCCGCCGAGGGCGTCCGGTTCGAGCTGCCGACAACCGCCGACCTGCCGCAGCGCCTGGCCTCCGTACTCGAGGTCATCTACCTGGTCTTCAACGAGGGGTACGCGGCGACCTCCGGCGAGGACTGGATCCGGCCCGGGCTGTGCGAGGAGGCGCTGCGCCTGGGGCGGGTGCTGGCCGGGCTGCTGCCCGACGAGCCGGAGCCGCACGGCCTGACCGCGCTGATGGAGCTGCAGGCGTCCCGGATCCGTGCCCGTACCGGGCCGTCCGGGGAGCCGGTGCTGCTGATGGAGCAGAACCGGGCGCTGTGGGACCGGCTGCTCATCCGGCGCGGCCTGGCGGCGCTGGAGCACGCCATGCGGACCGGGCGGCTGGGGCCGTACACGGTGCAGGCCGCCATCGCCGCCTGCCACGTCCGCGCGCACACCCCCGCCGACACCGACTGGGCCCGCATCGCCGCCCTCTACCAGGTGCTCGCCCACCTGACCCCGTCACCGGTGGTGGAGCTGAACCGGGCCATCGCCGTCGGCATGGCGGACGGCCCCGCCGAAGGCCTCAAGATCCTCGATGGGATCACCCTGGACGGCTACGCGCAGCTGCCCGCCGCCCGCGGCGAGATGCTGGAACGGCTCGGCCGGCCCACCGAGGCCGCCGAGGAGTTCCGCCGCGCCGCCGGCCTCACCCGCAACGACCGCGAACGCGACCTGTTCCTGCGCCGCGCCGGCCACGCCTGAGGGGCCTCACGCGGGGGTGGCGTCCGGCCGCTCGCAGGCCGCTCCCGACGCGGTGCTCCACAGCTCACCGGCGACGCCGCGGTCGTGCGGCCCGTCGGCTCCCCCGTCTGATCCCGGTTACCCCACCAAGCCGACCAGAATCCGGTTCTAGAAGTGTGCGGGGAAACCTGATCTCCTCTGCTGGCAGGCGGAACACCTCAGACCCGGACGGACGGTGCCACCCGTGGGAACCATTCACGACCTCGCCGAGCGCTGCTGGAACGGCGAAGCCGACCTCGTGCACGAACACCACCCCGTGCACACCTGGCAGGACGGCACCGAGGAGATCGCCGACGGGCTGCTCTTCTACAAGGGCCTCGCCTCCGCCAACACCCTCGACACCGGCGACGGCCTGGTCATGCTCGACACCGGCAGCCAGGTCGACACCGACCGCCTGCACGGCGAGGTACGGCGCTGGCGCCCCGCGGCCCCGCTCGCCGCCGCCGTCTTCTCCCACCACCACGTCGACCACGTCTTCGGCGTCGCCCCGTTCGAACGCGACGCCCGGGACGCCGGCGTGCCCGCGCCCACCGTGTACGGGCACGCCGGCATCGGCCCCAACTTCGACCGCTACCGCCGCACCCTCGGCCTCAACACCACGCTCAACCGCCGCCAGTTCGCCATCGACGCGCCCGGGTTCCGCTGGCCGGAGACCTACCGCCACCCCGACGTCACGTACGCCGACCGGCTCACCTTCCGCCACGGCGAGGTTTACCTCGGCGAGTGGGCCACCGCGCTGCGCACCATGGCCGGCCTCGGCGCCGAGATCATGCTCGCCGGCCACGGCCTGCCCATCTTCGGCGCCGACCGCATCCGCCAGGCCCTCTCCGACACCGCCGACCTGCTGCGGTCCCTGGAGGACCAGACCATCGCGCTGATGAACCAGGGCCTGCGGCTGGACACGATCCTCCACGAGGTCACCGTCCCGGAACGGCTGCGCGACCGCCCGTACCTGCAGGCCGTCTACGACCACCCGCAGTTCCTCGTCCGCAACGTGTGGCGCCGGTACGGCGGCTGGTACGACGGCGAACCCGACCGGCTGCTGCCCGCCCCGCGCACCGCCGAGGCCGCCGAATGGGTCGCCCTGGCCGGGGGCGTCGGGACCGTACTGGCCCGTGCCGCCGAGCTCCTCGACACCGGCGGTGACGCCCGGCTCGCCTGCCACCTCGCCGAGGCCGCGGTCGCCGCCCGCCCGGAGAACTCCCGGGCCCACGAGATCCGCGCCCGCGCCTACGAGGCGCACGCCGAGGCCCAGACCTCCTCGATGGCCCGCAACATCCTCCGGCACGCCGCCAACTCCAGCCGCCAGGGCCTCCGCGACCTCGCCAGCGGCACCTGAGGGGAACTCAGCCTCTTCCCCACGACCTCAGCCGTCCTGACGGAGGTGGCGGGCGAAGAACGTCAGGATGCGCTCGCGCGCGTCGCGGGCCGAGACGTCGTGGAAGCGGGTGCCGGTGAGACCGGCGATGATCCGCATCGGCACGGGGACGTCGTCCTTCGCGTGATCGTTGAGGAACCCGTGTCCCGCGTCCGGGTACTCCTTCACGTCGTGGTCGACCCCGCCCGCGGTGAGCGTCCGTCTCAGCCGCTCCGCGGCGCCGCGGAGCAGATAGTCCCGCCCGCCGTAGCTCCCCACGATCGGGCACGCCTGCTCGAGTGCCGGATCGGCCACCCCCGGAAGCAGCGCCCCATAGTTGACGCTCGCCACCGAGTAGCCGTGCCCTGGCGCGAGCATCAGCGCGAAGCCGCCGCCCATGCAGAAGCCGATCACGCCGATCCGGCCCGAGCAGTCCGTACGGCCGGCCAGGTGATCCCGTACGGCGTCCACATCCCCCAGCGGCGCCTCGCGCAGGAAGCGGAACATGCAGGCCGCGCGGCGCCCCCAGTAGTACAGGTCCGGTGCCGCCGTCAGATACCCCGCCCCGGCCAGCCACTCGGCCTGACCGCGCAGATCCGTGCCCATGCCGCTGGCGTCGTGCACGATCACCACCCCCGGCCACGGCCCCTCGCCCTCCGGCCGCGCCAGGTACACCGGCATTTCGCCCCGGGTACCGGGGACCGTGACCATGCTTCCCATACCGCAGAGTCTCACCCGACGCGGGAATCCCCGCCACCACGCGGGGTCCGGCCGCCCGCGGCGAGCCGGGCGAGCAGCGGCGCGACCGCGTCCACCGCGGCGTCGCGCACCACGTAGCGGGTGATGCCCCAGCGCTCCCGGTGCGCCGCCAGCTCCGCGAGGATCTCCTCCTCCGTGCCGATCCACACGTACGGCACCGCCAGCAGATCCGCCGGGTCCGCCCCCACCCGGGACGCCCGCTCCCGCGCGGCGCCCAGCATCGCCCACTCCACCGGCGTGTGACCGGCGCCGATGCCCAGCCGGGCCCGGCCACCGGAGACCACGTCGAGCGTGGCCACGTCCGACGCGAGCAGCAGCGGCTCCCGGACACCCGCCTGGGAGACGTACGTCCCCAGCCCGATCCGCGACGTCACGCCGGCCGCGGCGGCGAGAGCCACGAACGGCGAGGCCGTCACCCCCGGATGGTCGGCCACGAGCAGCGCGCCGAACCCGGCGTCCTCCACGCGGCGGGCCAGCGCCGCCCAGCTCGCGGCGTCCTCCGGCTGGGCCTGAACGGAGATCTCGATGCCACTCATGAGGCCACTCTGCCCCGCGGCCCGCCGGCGGCGTCCACGATTCCGCCCTCAGCGAGCCTCCCCGATCCTGAACCTTCGGCGGCCGTGCCATGCTGGAGGCGGAGGGTCGTCATGGTCTTACCGCCCGTCACCGGCCGCGACCATCGCCCGCAGGTGGCCGCGGCGCTCACGCTCACCGCCGGCTACTCCTGGTACGCCGCCGGGCTCCGCTCCTTCACGACCGAATCCCTGATCAGCGTCCTCGTCGTCGGCGTCGCCGCGATCGTCCTCGCGGCACGGCACCCGGTCCGCATCCCCGCGCCCGAAAGCCTCGACCCGCGCGGCCTCATCTGGTGGATGATCATCGTCTTCGGCTTCTTCGAATGGGAGGTGGCCGGCTTCGCCGCCGGATCCCACCCCTGGCACCCCACGCTCAGCGTGCTGCTCGACCCCGTACTGGAACAGCGGCCCGCCAAGGCCGCCGCGTTCTTCGCCTGGATGCTCGCCGGATGGGGGTTGCTGCGCCGATGACCACCTACACGATCACCGTGCTCGGCTTCGCCGCCCTCGCCATCGGCGTCGTCGTCCTGGAACTGCTCGCCAGGCTGCGGCCCGAGGTGGGCGTGCCCAGCGCCGGGGAATGCCTCGGCTACCTGATGCGCACCCGCGCCGGGCGGGTGCTCGTCCTCCTCGGCTGGTGGTGGACCGGCTGGCACTTCTTCGCCCGCTGAGACCGCGCGCCGCGGCGCCGGCGCCCGCCCGGCCTGCGCCCCTGCCTGGCCTCCCGGCCCGCGAGGAACCGGCCGGGCATCTGGCCGAGCCGGCCTCGGCGCTGGAGGGCGTCTGGCCGGCCCACCGGCCTGGGCGACGCGTTCGCCCACTACGGCCGAGAGCTGAGCGTCACGCCGGCGGCCGGGTGAGTTTGGCGGCCACGGCGTCGAGGACCCAGTCCAGGCCGGTCGCGAAGGATGCCTTGGCGTCCACGTCCGTGCCGTCGTACACGGCCTTGGTCAGCGCCGGGAAGCGGCCCGTGGCCAACATTCTCGTCACATACGGGCCGGAGGCGCGCTGCCAGTCACGCTTGGACAGACCCGTGGCGCGCTCGGCCCGCAGGTTCGCGATCTCGCGCCTGATCGCGCCGGTGAAGTAGGCGCTGACCGTCTCCACGGCGCGCATGACGGTGTCGAGGTCGGCGAGGCCGTCGAGGGCCGCCAGCGTGGTCTCGGTCACGGCGAGGCCGTTCGGGCCCAGGGCCGGGCGGCCGCCGAGCAGGTCGGCCAGCCATTCGTGACGGAGAGCGGCCTGCCTGGTGCGGTGGGCGAGGATGCGCAGCGCCTCCCGCCAGTCACCGGGCTGCTCCTCGGGGAGGATCTCGGCGTGGACCTCGTCCACCATGAGGTCGAACAGCTCCTCCTTGGTGGAGATGTATCCGTACAGCCGCATCGGGCCGGCGTCCAGCCGGGCGGCGACCTTGCGCAACGACACCGCCTCCAGCCCGCCCTCGTCGGCCAGCGCGATGGCGGCGGCGACGATCCGCTCCCGGTCGAGCGGCACGGGGCGAGTCGGCGGCTCCGGCCGGTCCCACACAGTCATGGTCACACCGTACTGTTGCGATGCATCGTAATGGAGAAATACAGTGTATCGACATGAGACACCGCATCGCCGTGGTCGGGAGCGGCCCTGCCGGCCTTACCTTCGCCCGCGTCCTGCACCGCCATGATCACCCCGTCACCGTCCTCGAACGCGATCCCGCCCCCGACGCCCGCCCTCCGGGCGGCACGCTGGACCTGCACGAAGGGCTGGGCCAGCTCGCGATGGACAAGGCGGGCCTGCTGGCGGAGTTCCAGGCGCTGTCTCGTCCCGAGGGGCAGGCCATGCGCATCCTGGACACGGACGGGACCGTCCTGCGCGACTGGCGACACCGTCCAGATGACCAGGCCAATCCCGAGATCGACCGCGGGCAACTCCGTGACCTGCTGCTCGGCCCTCTCGACGTCCGGTGGGGGCGGGGCGTCACGCAGGTGGTGCCGGGGACCCGGGATGGCGCACCGGTCCACTTCGCGGACGGGCGACAGGAGACGTTCGACCTCGTAGTCGGCGCGGACGGCGCCTGGTCCCGGATCCGCCCGGCGGTCTCGTCGGTGACGCCGCACTACACCGGCGTCACCTTGGTCGAGACCTCCCTGGACGACGTAGACACCCGCCACCCTGACCTCGCCCGGCTGATCGGCGACGGTTCCATGGCCGTGTACGGCGTGAACCGAGCTCTCGTCGCCCAGCGCAACAGCGGCGGCCACGTCAAGGTGTACGCCCAGTTCCGCGCGCCGCTGGACTGGCACACGAACCTGGACCTGGCCAACGTCGAGGCCGTGCGATCGAGCCTGCTGGCTCTGTTCGACGGGTGGGCCGCTCCCGTCCTCGACCTCCTCCGCCACGGCACCGCTTTCGTCCACCGCCCC
>WHSL01000009.1 GCA_009380095.1 Streptosporangiales bacterium
CTAGCCGACTGCCCCTCGTCGCGACTCGGGGCGCCGAACGGCCCGTGCTCCCGTAGGCTTGTCGGCAGAGGCGGCCCCAGCACCTCTGGCATCGGAGCGCGGTAGCGGCAGGAGTGATGAGCGATGTTGCGCACCTCGCCGCTGCGCGTCCTCGACGACGGAGACCTCACCACCGCGCTCGAGCTGCTGGACGCCGACCCGGTCACCAACGTCTTCGTGGGCTCGCGGGTGCACGCCTCCGGCCTCGACCCGGGCCGGCTCGGCGCCGAGGTCTGGGGTTATCACAGCCGCGGCCGGCTGGAGTCGATGTGTTACGCGGGCGCGAACCTGGTGCCGATTAACGCCGGGCCGGAGGCGGTCCGCTCGTTCGCGGACCGGACGCGCTGGCAGGGCCGCCGCTGTTCGTCCATCGTCGGCCCGGCCGAGCCGGTGGGCCGGCTGTGGGATCTGCTGCGCCGGCACTGGGGTCCCGCCCGCGAGGTACGGGCCGTGCAGCCGGTGATGGCCACCAGCTCCCCGTCCGGCATCGAACCCGACCAGGCAGTACGGCGCGTACGGCCCGGTGAGCTCGGCACCCTGCTGCCCGCCTGCGTCGCCATGTTCACCGAAGAGGTGGGCGTGCCGCCGGACGCCGGCGACGGGGGCGCGCTGTACCGGGCGCGGGTGGACGAGCTGATCCGGCTGGGCCGGGCGTTCGCCCGCATCGAGGACGGCCAGGTGATCTTCAAGGCCGAGGTGGGCGCGGTGACGCCGTACGCCTGCCAGGTGCAGGGCGTGTGGGTCCGCCCCGACCTGCGCGGCCGGCGGTACGCGGTGCACGGCATGGCCGCGGTGGTGAACGAGGCGCTGCGCTCCATCGCGCCGACCGTGTCGCTCTACGTCAACGACTACAACATGCCCGCCCGCGCGACCTACCGCCGGGTCGGCTTCGCCGACGTCGCCACGTTCTCCTCGATCCTGTTCTGACCCGCCCCCTCTTCCACGGTTCTACGTTTTCCTTTGACGGATCTACGGAATTACGTAATCATCGCAGTATGGCCGAGGAGGACGAGACGAGCCTGGCGGCGCGCGTCGCGGAGCTCGAGGAGCGCGTGATCCGGCTGGAGGGCGCCGCCGCCGAGCGCGAGCAGCGGCCGAGCACGCCCGATCCGGACGCGTTCTGGGTGCTCGAAGGGCTGAAGGTGCGCGTGCCGCAGGGCGCGGTGGTGTATTCGGGGACCGCCCCGCTGCCCACCGGGGAGCGCTTCGACTGGCAGATGGGCGCCACGCTCGACGACCTGATGGATCTCGACTGGGCCGAGCTCACCGACCGGCTCGGCGCCCTCGGTCATCCCGTGCGGCTGCACCTGCTGCAACGCATCCTGGCCGGTGCGCGCACGGTGGCCGAGCTCGGCGACGACGAGTCGCTCGGCACCACCGGCCAGCTCTACCACCACCTGCGCCAGCTCGTCGCGGCCGGGTGGCTGGAATCCGCGGGGCGCGGGCGCTATGCGGTGCCCGGCTCGCGCGTGGTTCCCCTGCTCGCCGTGCTGACGGCCGTCTGGCGTTGATCGGAGGATTCGGGGCGATGGATACGAGTGAGATGACGCGGAGTTCGGAGACGTCCGAGTCCGGCCGGGGGCGTCCCGGGTGGCGGGTGATCGCCGGCCTGAGCGGGGTGTTCCTGGTGGCGGCGGTGGTCGCGGCGCTGGTCGCGCCGTGGCCGGTTTCGCTGCCCGCCGAGGGCGGCGGGCCGCTCGCGGAGCGGGTCCGTGCGGCGGCCGGGACCGATGGCCGGCTGGGGCTGTCCGTGGCGCTCGCCGAGCGCGGCGGCGCCTCGGCGAACGTCGCCCTCGGCGAGCCGGGCGGAGGGGCCGGCGGGCCGGTCCGCGCGGACACGCCGTTCGAGATCGGCTCGGTGAACAAGGCGCTGACCGGCATGCTGCTCGCGGAGATGGAGGAGCGTGGTGAGGTCACGGCCGCCACCACACTCGGTGAGATCTATCGGGGCCGTACCTTCTCCGACCCGGAGGTGGCCTCGGTGACGCTCGGTGAGCTGGCGAGTCACCGGGCGGGGATGCCGCGCGTGGGCGGCGGGCCGGTGGCCGGGATCCTCGAGGGGATCACGAGCAACTGGGCCGGTGGTGACCCGTACGGGAGCAGCCCCGAGGAGCTGCTCGACCGTGCCTCGGTCGGGGACCGTGGCACGTACGCGTACTCCAACCTGGGCGTTTCGCTGCTCGGGCACGCGCTCGCCGAGCGGGCCGGGCGGCCGTATCCGGAGTTGCTCCGCGAGCGCATCCTTGCGCCGCTGGGCATGGACGCGACGTACATCGCGGGCGAGCGGGGCGCGCCGCCACCCGGGTACGCGCGTCCGCATCGGGAGTCCGGTGCGCAGGTGGAGCCGTGGGGTGACGACGGGTTCGCGCCCGCCGGGTCCTCGACCTGGTCCACCGCCGGCGACATGGCCAAGCTTCTGCGGGCGGTACGGGACGGTAGCGCGCCGGGAGCGGCGGCCGCCAAGCCGCGCTGGGCGACCGATACGGAGAACGAGCGGATTGGATATGCCTGGCATGTGACCAGCTACGACGGGGTGCCGGTTACCTGGCACAACGGCGGCACCGGCGGCTCGCGTGCGTTCGTCGGGTTCACGCCTGGGGCGAGTGGGTCCGCGGTGGCGGTGCTGAGCAATACCGATCGGGGTGTGGACTCGGCTGCGCTGCGGTTGCTCGGTGTCCGGGATGTGCCCGGCGGGGGATCTCCCGACGTGCGGACGTTCGTGCTGATCGCGGTGACCGTGCTGTTCTCGTTGATGGCCGTGGCGGGGGTCGCCGGTGTCGCCGGGATTCGTGCTGCCGACGGCGTCGGGGTCTCTTCGGTGGCGGGCGTTGCCTGGTTGCGGCGGCGGCGTGCGCGGTCTCGGCGGCCTGCGCCGGATCGGGCCGAGGTTCTTGCGCAGGTGGTCGGCGGGGTACTGCTGCTGGCCGTGACCTGGCGGGGCGGTCTGTGGGAGTACGTGCCGGTGCTGTTCTGGATCGCCGGTGTGGGTGCGTTTACCGTGCTCGCCGCGATCGCCTTGCTGTCGTGGAGGCGGTTGCCGTGGGTGCGTCCTGGGGTGGCGGCTTGGCGGCGCTGGGCCTCCCCGGTCGGCACCTTCGCGGTGCTGATCGGTTACCTGGCCATCCTGGTCCCTGTACTGGCCGGTCTCGGCTGACCTGCGTAAAGGTCCGCGGGCTTCGTGCCCCGGGGCGCCGCACCGGACGTTGCGGTGTCCCCGGGGCTCGGGTGCGTCAGGTGACGTCGATGGTGGGTTCTCCGGAGGGGGTCCCGTCGGCGCGCATGTCCTCGGCGAGGCGCATGGCTTCTTCGATCAGGGTCTCGACGATCTGGGATTCGGGGACCGTCTTGATGACTTCGCCCTTGACGAAGATCTGGCCCTTGCCGTTGCCGGAGGCCACGCCGAGGTCGGCCTCGCGGGCCTCGCCCGGGCCATTGACGACGCAGCCCATGACGGCCACACGGAGGGGGACGTCCAGGCCGTCCAGGCCCGCGGTGACGCGGTCGGCGAGGGTGTAGACGTCGACCTGGGCGCGGCCGCAGGAGGGGCAGGAGACGATCTCCAGGCCGCGCTGGCGTAGGCCCAGCGACTCCAGGATCTGGGCGCCGACCTTGACCTCTTCGACGGGAGGTGCGGAGAGGGAGACGCGGATGGTGTCGCCGATGCCCTCCGACAGCAGGGCGCCGAAGGCCACCGCGGACTTGATCGTGCCTTGGAAGGCCGGGCCGGCCTCGGTGACGCCGAGGTGCAGGGGGTAGTCGCAGGCCTCGGCGAGTTGCCGATAGGCGTTGACCATGACCACGGGGTCGTTGTGCTTCACCGAGATCTTGATGTCGCGGAAGCCGTGCTCCTCGAACAGCGAGCACTCCCACAGGGCGGACTCCACCAGTGCCTCGGGGGTGGCCTTGCCGTACTTCGCGAGCAGGCGCTTGTCGAGGGAGCCGGCGTTGACGCCGATGCGGATGGGCACTCCGGCGTCGGAGGCCGCCCGCGCGATCTCCTTCACCTTGTCGTCGAACTGCCGGATGTTGCCCGGATTGACGCGGACCGCGGCGCAGCCCGCCTCGATGGCCGCGAACACGTACTTTGGCTGGAAGTGAATGTCGGCGATCACCGGGATCTGCGACTTTCTCGCGATCGCGGGCAGCGCCTCGGCGTCGTCGGAGGACGGCACGGCGACGCGCACGATCTGGCAGCCGGATGCGGTGAGCTCGGCGATCTGCTGCAGCGTCGCGTTCACGTCGGCGGTGTTGGTCGTCGTCATCGACTGGACGGAGATCGGAGCGTCGCCGCCCACCGGCACCGTGCCCACCATGATCTGCCGCGACTTGCGGCGGTGGGCGAGCGGAGCGGGCGGGGCCACAGGGATCCCCAGATCAACGGTCATCGGAAGGTTCCACCAACCCTGGTCACGATTACAGCTTGATTGGATTCACGATGTCGGCCAGGACCAGGAGCACGCCCAGGCCGATCAGCGCCGCGATCACCACTACGGTCGCGGGCGCGAGCTTCGTCATATCCACCGGGCCCGGGTCAGGCCTCCCCCGCATCCGCGCGATCCCCCCACGGATCCGCTCCCAACAGAGTACGGCAAGGTGACCGCCATCCAGGGGGAGAAGGGGCAACAGGTTGAAGACCCCCACGAATACATTCAGCGAGACCACGAGGTACAACAGCGTGGCTGTCTTGGCCTGCCAGCTCGAGTCGGCCGCGACGATCTGACCTGTGATATCGGCGGCGCCGACGATGCTCGACGCGGACCCCTCGGGGTTGCTCCCGCGGTCCGGGGAGAACAGGTTCGGCAGCGACGCGGGCAACGCCACGATCACCTTGCCGACCCCGGCGAACGTCTCGCCCATGATGCCGACGGCGTAGGAGACCGCGTCGACCGGCCCGAGCCGGTCGTTGTGCATCTCGGGCGTGACGCCGAGGTACGAGCCCTTACGGCCGGGCACCGAGGCCAGATCGGCGGTGACCGTCACCCGCTCGCCCCCGCGCTCGACGGTGACCTGTGCCGGGCCCGGGGGGTGCGCGGTGATCGCGGCCGTCAGCTGGTCCCAGTCGGTGACCTCGGTACCGCCGAAGGCGACGATCTTTTCGCCGGACTTGAGCCCCGCCTTGGCGGCCGGCGAGGCGGGCGCGCCGGACGGGCAGTCCGACGCGGTGGCCGAGGCGGGCACGCAGGTGGCGATCCGGCCGATCGTCGTGGTCGGCTTGGCCACGCCGAGGCCCATGGCGATCACCAGCAGCAGCACGATGGCCAGCACGAAGTGCATGAACGAGCCCGCGCCGAGCACGATGGCGCGGTGCCGTGGGCGCTGCCGGTAGAAGGCGCGCTCGCGGTCGGTGGCGCTGAGTTCGGCGTCCTCCAGCGGGGTCATGCCGGTGATGCGGACGAACCCGCCGAGCGGAAGGGCCTTGATGCCGTACTCGGTCTCGCCCCGGTGGATGGACCACAGGGTGGGGCCGAAGCCGAGGAAGAACTGCGGTGTCTTCATGCCGAACCGGCGTGCGGTCCAGAAGTGCCCGAACTCGTGGAACATCACCGATGCGAGGAGCGCGAACACGAAGAAGATCCAGCCGACAACCTCCATTACCCGGATGCCCCCCGAACGCCGGCGGTCTCGGCCGAGGTCAGCTCGCGGGCGCGCTCGCGCGCCCAGGTCTCGGCGCGCAGCACATCGTCGAGCGTCAGCGGACCCTCGCCCGTCTCATGCTCCGACACTACCCGGGCCACGGTGTCGACGATTCCGGTGAAGGGGAGGCGGTGCTCGAGGAAGGCCTGGACGCACTCCTCGTTGGCGGCGTTGTACACGGCGGGGACCGTACGGCCGCGCCGGCCGGCCTCCGCCGCCAGCCGTACGGCCGGGAAGACCTCGTGGTCCAGCGGCTCGAAGGTCCAGCTCTGGGCCTTGGTCCAGTCGACGGGCGGGGCGGCCTCGGGCACCCGCTTCGGGTGGCCGAGCGCGTACGCGATCGGCAGCCGCATGTTCGGCGGGCCGGCGTGCGCGAACGTGGTGCCGTCGACGAACTCCACCATCGAGTGGATCATCGACTGCGGGTGCACCACGACCTCGATGTCGTCGAACGGCACGTCGAAGAGCAGGTGCGCCTCGATGACCTCCAGGCCCTTGTTGACCAGGGTCGCCGAGTTGATCGTGATGACCGGGCCCATGTCCCAGGTCGGATGGTTCAGCGCCTGCTCCGGGGTGACCCCGGCCAGCTCGGCGCGGGAGCGGCCGCGGAACGGGCCGCCGCTGGCGGTGACGACGAGCCTGCGGACCTCCGTACGGTCTCCGGCCGCCAAGCATTGCGCGAGGGCCGAGTGCTCGGAGTCCACGGGGACGATCTGGCCGGGGGCGGCGAGGCGCTTCACCAGCGGGCCGCCGACGATCAGCGACTCCTTGTTGGCCAGCGCGAGCAGGTGACCGGCGCTCAGCGCGGCGATCGTGGAGGCCAGCCCGAGGGAGCCGGTGATGCCGTTGAGGACCACGTCGCAGGGGAGGTCGGTGGTGCCGGCCAGCTGGGCGACGGCGTCCGGGCCCGCGCTGATGGCGGGGATGGCGAACTCGCCGCGCTCGAAGCCGCGGCGCTTGGCCTCGGCGTAGAAGGCGAGCTGCAGGTCCTCGGCGGCGCCCGCCTTGGCGACCGCGACCGCCTTGACGCCCAGCTCCAGGGCCTGCTCGGCGAGCAGGTCCACGCGGCCGCCGCCGGCCGCGAGGGCCGTCACGCGGAAGCGGTCCGGGTTGGCCTTGACCACGTCGACGGCCTGGGTGCCGATCGACCCGGTGGATCCGAGGATGACTACGTCGCGGCGGCGCCCCGGCTCGGGGACGCGAAACGTGGGCGGGATCGTCGCTCTCTCGCTGGGGTCCACGCACCCATTCTCACGCCTTGCCCCGCCGACGCCGAATCGCCCCATGACGAACGCCCCCCATCCCGCGCCGAACGGCATCCCGCCCCCGGAACCCCCGCCGGAAGCGGCACTCCCGCGAGCGCCCTCGGGAGGCGGCGGCGAGTGCCCAGGAGGGGGCGGCGGCGGGTGCCCAGGAGAAGGTGGCGGCGGGTGCCCAGGAGAAGGTGGCGCGCGGAGGGCCTATGGGTGGGATTCGAAGTGCTGAACGGCGGTGGACTCGGCTTGGAGGGCGGCCATGGTCTCCAGGGGAAGGGGGGTGGTTGCCGCCGTCGCCGGGGAGGGGGTCGTCGCCGGGGAGGGGGCGGGGGGTGTTGAGCCAGATGGGGGCGTGGGCGTAGGACGGGCGGTCGTGGTGGAGGGGGCCGGCGACGATGTGGCCGCGGAGGGCGGCGTAGAGGAGGAGAAGTGGGGTCGCTTGGCCGGCCGTTCTTATTCCGGCCGCGGCGATCCTGTCGGCGAGCTGCTCGCGGGTGAGTGGGCCCTCCTGCCGGACCGCCGTGGCGATGATGCCGAGTGCCCGCGCCGCGTCCTCCGGTGGCACGCCCTCCTGGCCGAGGCGGCGCAGGTTGGCCGGTACGCGTGCCGGTGCGGTCAGCGCGAGCAGCCGGCCGTAGTCCTCCCTGGCGACGAGGTGCAGCGTGCCGCGCATCAGCCAGCCGAGGACGATCCTCCCCGAGCCCAGCGCCCGGTCCACGTCGGCCGCCCGCCGTACGCCCCGGGCCCGGAACGCCAGCCGCACCCACGCCAGGTCCTGCGCCGCGCCTGCACGCCGAGGAGCCGCCGCGCGACCTCCGCCGGATCACGCGCGGTCCCCCCGTCGAGCAACTGCGCCGCCGACCGCTCCCGCCGCAGCCGCGCGACCTCCCCCGTCACCATGCCGCCGATTCTGCACCCCGCCACCGACAGCCGGGACGGAGCGCGCGTCAGGCGCGGGAGGCCGACTCGTAGATGGACTTGGCCACGTTGCCGAGGTACGGGCCGTACTGGGTGACGGGGTCGTCGGCGTACTTGTAGCTGATCACCGACATGATCGTGCCCTCACCGGTGCCGGCGTCGAAGCCCGCGAACCACGGCCCCCCGCTGGACCCCGCCGTCATCCGGCAGCGCAGGCTGTGGTCGCGGCTCCCCTCGGTGGAGTCGGTCTCGGTACGGCCGCTGCAGTAGGTGAGCCGGGACCCGTCGAACGGCGCGTCGGCCGGATAGCCGAACGCGTGCGAGACGACCTCCCGAGAAGCCCGGAACGTGATCGGATGCGACCCGGTCACGTCCGCCACGTGCCTCCCCTCGTCGGTGTTCAGCGCCACCGCCGCCACGTCGTAGTTGTCGTCGGCGTTGTCCGCCCACTGGCTGGAGACGAAGAGCCGGCGCGCGGTGTACACCCCGTACGGCTTGTCGCCGTCGGCGTAGCCCGGGATGAACGTCCAGTTCCCCGCCCACGGCCCGGCCCCGTCCTTCGCGCAGTGCCCGGCGGTCAGCACGGTGTCGTGGTTGCGGCTGTGCACGACGGTCGCGGAGCACAGGTAGTCCCGCCCGCCCATCGTCAGATACACCTTGCCCACGGTCCGCGCGACCCTGCCGCCGCGCGTCCAGGTGGAGCCGGTGGTGTCGGCGAGCCGCCGTACGGCCGTGCGGTCCGCACGCGCCGGCCGCCGCTGCTCCGGCCTCAGCGACGGCAGCCCCAGCGGACCGCGCACCCCCCGCTTCCCGGGCCCCACCACCCTCCGCAGCCCGTCGAGCGGGACCGCGGCGGCACGGCGGGCGGGCGTCCAGTACCCGAGCGTGCGCGCACGCTGCGCGGCGGTGACGTCGCCGGCCTGCGCAACGATGCCGCGGCTCGCGGTGGCGGCACTCCCGCGGGCCGTGTCGGCGGCCGCTGGGGACGCCGCAAGGAAACCGGCGGCGAGCAAGGGCAGGGCGGACAGGAGTGCCGTGGGCAGGAACGACCCACGGCGTCGGGACGTGGTCATGGCCGACGAGTATGGCGCACTCAGTGCGAGGACTCGACTACATTCCGTGCAACTCCCGCCCCGTGTCGGACGGTCTTCGCACGGACGAGGCGCGTCCCGGGTGGGCAGGACGCGCCTCGCCGAAGGGAGGAGACCCCGGGACCTACCCGGCCTGGGCCGTCTCGTACAGCCGCTGGGCGTCCGCGCCGAAGTACGGCCCGAACATCCAGGTGGAGATGAAGTTGTACTTGAAGCTGTTCACCGAGTTCTGCAGCCCGGCCCCGGTGGACTCGTTGAAGCTCAGGAACCACGGCCCGCCGCTCGAACCGCCGGTCATGTCGCAGGTCATGCCGAGGTCGTTGGAGAGCAGGAAGTCGTTGAACACGCGCCCGCTGCAGTAGATGAGGCTCTCACCGTCGTACGGCGCCGCGGCCGGGAAGCCGAACGCGTACATCTGCTGCCCGCGCGCCTGGTTGAACGCGACGCCCTGCGAGCCGACCACGTCGGTCAGCCGCTGCCCGTTGTTGGGGGCGACGACCGCCGCGCCGACGTCGTAGTTCAGGTCCTCGCTGGCCTGCCACTGCGGGGTGGTGAGCAGCTTGGTGGCACTCCAGGTGCCGTGCGGCCGCGCGCCGTTGTCGTAGCCGGGCACGAAGACCCAGTTGGTGTGGAAGGCGCCCTCCATCTTGACGCAGTGCCCGGCGGTCATCACGACGCTCTTGTTCGCGCTGGTGACGGCGTTGCCGGAGCAGGACGCGTTCCGTCCCTGGAAGGTGAAGAAGACCCGGCCGGAGGTGGTCTTGACCTTCCCGCCGCCCGTCCACGGCCCGCCGGGCTCGTTGGCGGCGAGCGGGCCGAGCAGGGCGTCGCCCGACGGCACCACCTTCGGTACGCCGCGCGCGACCCGGCCCAGCCGCTGCTTGCCGAGGTCGATCAGGTCCAGCGGGACGGCCTTGGCCATCCGCCGGGGCGTCCAGTACCGCTCGATCGCGGACTGGGCCCGCGGGGTGGCGGCGGCGGTGTGCACCACCGGGTCGGCCCCGTCCGCGGGGACCGTACGCGGCGCGGCCGAGGCCGGTGCGGACGCCATGGCCAGCGCCATGACCCCTGCGGCGGTGACCGCGGCCCATCGGAAGGTGTGCTTCATCCCTCGCCCTTCCGCGGCCGGCACGCCGGCCGCTGAACCCGACATCCTGGGACGGATCGTCGAAGCCGTCGCCGGCCCGGCCACCGGCGGACCCCGTCGTCCGGGGGGCTGGAGACGCGGAACGGGCACACTTCGTGTCGGGGAAACTACTGGGGGCAGATGCGGCTCACTAGTGGCAGAACTTGCCAAACATGCCGATCTTCCGGTGATGGACCCGCGATCACCGTTCATCCATCGGTGACATCAAACGTCCGGTTTAATCACACGGCCCTCTCCCGCCACGGGAACGCCGCCCGCCATTCGTCGCCGCCCGCGCACCAGAGCGGCTGCTGGGTTCGGTCGGCTTCCTCACGCAGGTGACGCGGCCGGGCGGGAGGACCGTGTACTACCGGATCGACGACGAGGCCTGGGCCCGGGTGGTGGAGCGGCAGATCGCGTCGCTGGTGCGCTTCGGGGAGATCATGCGGGACGGGCTGGGCCTGGTGGGCCCGGGGTCGGACCGCGCGGGGCGGATGCGCAGCGCGCACGAGGTCTTCGCGTGGATGGAGAAGGTCTTCGCGGACGCGCCGCCGCTCCCGTCCGCGCGGCCCGAGCCGAAGACGCGGCCCGGGCCGGAGACGCCGCGCGGGCCGGAGACGCCGCGCGGGCCGGAGAAGGAGTAGACATGGCCGGACGACCCCCCGAGACGCGGACCGCCCTCGGGCCGATGACGATCGCCGCGGCGGAGCAGTACACGCCGGCCGAACGGCGGATCGTCCACGACGACCTCGCGGCGCGGTTCATTCCGGCGGGCCTGCGTGCCGCGATCCGGGTGCCCGCGGTCCGGCGTCTCCTCGTCGCCGCGACGGAGCGGCAGGCCACGGGCATCTGGGGATCGATGCTGTGCCGGAAGCGGTACGCCGACGACCGGGTCGCCGAGGCCGTACGGGAGGGGCCCGAACAGCTGCTGGTGCTCGGTGCGGGCCTGGACACCCGGGCCTATCGGCTGGCCGGCGACCTGCCGGTCGTGGAGGTCGACCTGCCCGCCAACATCGCGGACAAGCGCGCCCGGGTCGAGGCGGTGTTCGGCCGCGTCCCGCCGAACGTGACGCTGCTGCCGGTCGACTTCGAGACCGACGACCTCGCCGCCCTGCTCGACCTGGACCGGCCGACGATGATCGTCTGGGAGGCGGTCACCCAGTACCTCACCGAGAACGGATTCAGGAAGACTTTCGCCCTGCTGAGCAAGGCCGCCCCCGGCGGCCGGCTGATCTTCACGTACGTGCTCGCCGACTTCCTGGACGGCTCACACTCCTACGGAGCCGAACGCGCCTACCACGAGTACGTGATCAAGCATCGCATCTGGCGCTTCGGCCTCCTCCCCGGTGAGGTCGCACCCCTGCTCCGCGAGTACGGCTGGACGGAGACCGAGCAGGTCGGCCCCGAGGAGTACCGCGCCCGGTACCTCGCGAACCGGCCCGGCCTCGCCGTCTCCGAGGCCGAGCGCTTCGTCCACGCCGTCAAGGAGGCATGAGGTCCGGCGTCAGAGAACGAGGTCGCGGCGGCGCAGGCCAATGAGCCCGGCGGCCGTCAGGGCGGCCGCGATCAGGGTGAGCGCCGCCAGCGTGCCCGCGCCGGGATCGGCCAGCGCGGAGTAGTGGACGTGGGCGAACGGGGAGACCCGGAACGCGGCGTCGCCCACCACCCCGATCTCCCAGCCGAACTCCAGCGCCACGAGCAGGGCGAGGATCGCCCAGGCGGCGTACGGACCGGCCCGTCCGAGCAGGCCGTGCGCCGCGACCGCGAGGCCGATCGTGACCCAGATCGCGGGCACCAGGGTGAGGGTCAGCGTGAGCAGTCCCGGTACGTCGCCCGTGCCCAGCCCGGACAGCGCGCCGACGATGGCGAGCAGCGCCACGGGCGCGGCGAAGGCGTACGCCAGGTGGCCCGCGGCCCACCGGACCCGCCCACCGGCCCGGCCAGCACCATCTCCGCCGTCCCCGCCGACTCCTCCTGCCACAGCCGGGACGTGATGAGCAGCACGCACATCGCGACCGAGTAGGCGCCGAAGATGTACACGATCAGCCCGAAGAACACGTCCGCGGCGTCGCCGCCGCCCATCCGGGCCGACCAGGCCGACAGCGCCTCGCTCCGCGCGAACCCGTCGATGGCACCCTGTGTGCCGAACCCCAGCGCCAGCCCGAACGCGGCCGCGGCGGCCGCCCACGCGACCAGCGCTCCCCGCTGCAGCCGCCAGGCGAGACCCAGCGGTGAGCCGAGCCACCGCGGCCCGGCCGCGGCGCCGTCGCGCTCCCGCAGCAGGCCCGCGCGCAGCAGCCAGCCGTTCGGAACCAGCCAGCCCAGCCAGGGCGCGGACAGCTCCGCGGCGCCGCGGAACAGGTACATCACGAAGAACAGGCCGAACGCGCCGATGGTGGCCGTGCGCGGTGCGGACACGAGCTGCGCCGCGACCGCGGTCATGGAGGTGCCCAGCAGACCCGCGCAGCCGGCCACCAGCCCCCAGGCCAGCGACCCGCCCACCGGCATGCCGGCCCCCACGAGCAGCGTCGTGACCAGGGCGGTGAGCACGACGTTGGCGCCCAGGAGCACGGAGCGTGCCGGTGCCGGTCACGGCGGCGGCCAGCGGGCTCGCCGCCCGGGTGCGGGGCCGGCCGGACAGGACGATCGGATCAGTCATCACCGCGCTCCTTCGCGCGCTCGGCGATCAGGCCGGTGACGCGGCGGCCCGCCGCGGTTTCCGCGAACCCGCCCATGGCGGCGTACACGTCGGTCATGGCGGCGCCGATCACCGGAGCGCCGTCCGGCGTCAGCGCGTCGACGCCGAGCTCGCGGCTCAGCTGTTCGTGCAGCACGACCGTGGCCGCGTGCATCGCGCTCATCACCGCGGCCGCATCGCGGGTCCGCTTCGCGCCGGGCGGGAAGCGCTCGGGCCAGTTCGCGGTGAGGAACTCCGCCGTCACCCCGACCGCGCCGGTGAAGAACGTGGCGGCGGCGGGAGAGCCGTCGACCAGCGCGCGGGCGAGATACCGCACGCCGCGCTCGCTGCCGTCGAAAAGGGCGGCGAGCGCGTCCGGATCGGGCCCGGCCACGCTCTCGCCGGCGCCCTGGACGACGGTCGCCATCACGTGGTCGTCGCAGGCCTGCCGGAGCGCGTCCTTCGTGCCGAAGTGGTGCTGGACCAGCCCGATGGAGACGCCGGCGGCGTCCGCGATGTCCTTCAGCCGCGCCCGGGCGACGCCGCGTTCGGCGAACACGTCGAGCGCGGCGTCCCTGATCCGGGCGCGGGCCGTCAGGTCCTCCGAGGGCCGGGCGGCCCCGGCGCGGTGAGTGCTCACGACTCGACAATATCTCAATATTGTTTCCAATATAAAGTTATTGTCACCGCGCACAGTGAGGCGCCGGCCGAACCGTCTCGCGGTGCGGTCAGGTGGGTTTGCGGGCCTCGATGAGGTAGCGGGTGGTCGTGGCCACGAAGGGGCCTTCGGCCTGGATGCGCTCGTGCAGTCGCCGCAGCTTCGGCAGGTACGCCTCGACGGAGAAGTCCGGCACCATCCAGATCACCTTGCGCAGGAAGAAGATCACCGCGCCGATGTCGAAGAACTCCGTACGCAGCGACGCGGTGCGCAGGTCCACGACGCGCAGCCCGGCCTCCTCGGCCGACCGCCGCCCCTTCGCGGGGTCGCGGCGGTGGCGCACCTCGCGCGGCTGCGGGCCCAGGAAGAACTCGACCAGCTCGAACACGCTGGCCGGGCCGACCTGCTGGGACAGGTACGTGCCGCCGGGGCGGAGCACGCGGGCCACCTCGGCCATGTCCTCAGCCACCGGGTGCCTGCTCGTCACCAGGTCGAAGGCCGCGTCGGCGAACGGCAGCGGGGCGCCCTCGACGGTGCGGACGACCACGGCGCCGTACCGGCGCAGCAGGTCCGTGGCCTTCGCCAGGTTCGGCGGCCAGGACTCCGTCGCGGCCATCACCGGCGGCAGCGGGGCGGCCCCGGCGAGCACCTCACCGCCGCCGGTCTCCAGGTCAAGCGCCGATTGAACGCTCGCCAGCCGCCCCTGGAGCAGGCGCTGATACCCCCACTCCGGCCGCTCCTCGGTCGCCCGGCCGTCCAGCCAGGAGAAGTCCCAGCCCTCTGTGGACGCCGCCGACGCCTCGGCCACCAGCTCGTCGAAGTCCCGCTCCATCCCGCCCCCTCCTGGCCTTCCCGGTCAGCGGGCCGGGCGTTCGTAGATGGTCTCCAGGCCGTCCCGCGCGTCCCACTGCTCCCCCACCGCGGCGAAGCCGAACCCGGCGATGGTGGCCATGGAGGCGGTGTTGTCCGGGCGGATCGTGGCCCGTACGGTCCGCACGCCGGGCGCGGCGGCGGCGCGGGCGAGCAGCTCGGTGAGGATGGCGCGCGCGTAGCCGCGGCGGCGCCACCGCGGGTCCACCGAGTAGCCGAGCTCCACGGTGCCGGAGGCGTCCGGCGGGCCGTGGAAGCCCGCGTAGCCCACGGCGGCCTGCGGCGCGTCGTCCACCACCACCCGGGTGAGCCACTCCGCGGCCGCGGGGTCGTTCTCGATCTGACCCAGCCGGTAGGACCACACCCAGCGCGCCTCCTCGGTGAGGAAGTAGCCGGTGAGCGCCACGCCGAGCGTCTTCTCCGCCACGCTCGCGTCGCCGTCGGCCAGCGCGGCCAGCGCCTCGGAGGGCAGCGGGAGAAACCGCAGCCGCTTCTCCGGGGGGCGCGATGGGTTCGTCACGCCGAGCATGCTCCGGCACTCCGGGACGCCATGTCCACTCGATTCCCGGCTCCGAGCCTCGTGGACGCGGCGCCCCCATCTCCGAACCTCGAGGGCGCGGCGCCCCCGGCTCCGAGCCTCGGGGCGCGGCCGGACGTACACGGGGAGCCGCCGGACGGGGCGGCGGCCTCGGGAGGCTCAGGGGAGGTCGAGGGCCTGCAGGGCGAGCCAGAGTTCGGCGCGGACCGTCGGATCGTCGAGGTCGCGTCCCAGCAGGTCGCGGATGCGGCCGATCCGGTAGCGCAGGGTGTGGCGGTGCACCCCGAGCGACTCCGCGGCGGCGTCCCAGCGGCCCGCCGCCGCCAGATAGGCACGCAGCGAACCCACGAGGTCGGCCCGGGTCTCGTACTCCAGGAGCGGCCGCCGCAGCGCCTCGTGCTCCTCGGCGGTGAGCAGCTCGTGCAGTGCCTTCCCGATGGCGATGAACGGGGTCGGCTCCGGCACCTCGAGCAACGGCAGCCCGGCGCCGGCGGCCGCGGAGATGAGCGCGGGCGGCGTGACGGCGTGCGTGAGCCCCACGGCGAAGCCGAGCCCGACCGCCCGCCCCCCGTCCACAAGCCGTCGCACATGGCCGGGGGCGGACCCCGCGTCGAGCCGCATGCCGGTGGTGAGCAGCAACTCCCCGCCGTCCAGGTACGGCGTCGGGTCGCCGAGCTCGCTGGAGGCCACCCACCTCACCTCGCGGTCGAGCGCCTCAGGGACGCCGACGGCAACGCGTTCATCGACTTCTCCTCCGGGATCGCCGTCACCAACGTGGGCAACGCCAACCCGCGGGTCGCCGCGCGGGTCAAGGAGCAGGTGGAGCGGTTCACCCACACCTGCATGATGGTGGCGCCGTACGAGTCGTACGTGAACGTCTGTGAGGCGCTCAACCGGCTCACCCCGGGCACCCACGAGAAGCGCTCCGTGCTGCTCAACACCGGCGCGGAGGCGGTGGAGAACGCGGTCAAGATCGCCCGGTACGCCACCGGCCGCCAGGCCGTCGTGGTGTTCGACCACGCGTACCACGGTCGGACCAACCTCACGATGGCGCTGACCGCGAAGAACATGCCGTACAAGGACGGCTTCGGGGCGTTCGCCGGCGAGGTCTACCGGATGCCGATGGCGTACCCGTTCCGCTGGCCGACCGGGCCGGAGTGCTGCGGCCCGGAGGCGGCGGACATGGTCATCGACCAGATCACCAAGCAGGTCGGCGCGGACCGTACGGCCGCCGTGCTGATCGAGCCGATCCAGGGCGAGGGCGGGTTCATCGACCCGGCGCCGGGCTTCCTCCCGGCGATCGCGGAGTTCTGCCGGGCGAACGGCATCCTGTTCATCGCGGACGAGGTGCAGACCGGGTTCGGCCGGACCGGCGACATGTTCGCCTGCGAGCACGAGGGCGTGATGCCCGACCTGGTGGCCACCGCCAAGGGCATCGCCGGCGGGCTGCCGCTGGCCGCCGTCACCGGCCGCGCCGAGATCATGGACGCCGTGCATGCGGGCGGACTGGGCGGGACCTACGGCGGCAACCCGCTGGCCTGCGAGGCCGCGCTCGCCGCGATCGAGAGCATCGAGACCGACGGGCTCGTGGCGCGGGCGGGGGAGATCGGCGCGACGATGCCGCCGCGGCTGCGGGCGCTGGCCGAACGGGTGCCGGTGATCGGGGACGTACGGGGCCGCGGCGCCATGATCGCCGTGGAGCTGGTCCGCGGCGCCGGGGACAAGTCCCCCAACCCCGAGGCGCTCGCCCAGGTCGTCGCGCGCTGCCACGCGGAGGGGCTGCTCGTGCTGACCGCGGGCACGTACGGCAACGTGCTGCGCTTCCTGCCGCCGCTGACCATGCCGGACCACCTGCTGAACGAGGGTCTCGGGGTCCTGGAGAAGGCGTTCGCCGAGCTCAGCGCCTGAGCGCGTGAGCACCCGAGGCGTGCGCCGCGCGCGCCTCCCGGGGCTCCGATAGCGTGGTGACCCGCGGCCGGGCCGGGCCGCGGGTCACCACAACGCCTCAGCAGGAAGAGCCCCCCGTTGCGTCGTCGAATCGCGTCCGTCGCCGTGACCGCCTGTCTGCTCGCGATCGCGGGCTGCTCCGGTGGCGAGGAGCCGGGGGCGGCGCCGAAGAGCCCCACCCCCGCCGCCTCCGTCGGACCGGGCGAGGGCGAGCTGAACCTGCTGGCGCTGCCCGGTTACACCGAGGGCGGCGGCAGCGACCCCCGGGTCGACTGGGTCTCGCCGTTCGAGGAGCGCACGCGCTGCACGGTCAAGGTCAAGTACGCCGACGACGAACAGGACATGCTCGAGCTGTTCCGCGACGAGGAGCGGCAGTACGACGGCGTCGCCGCCCCGCCCGACGTGGCCGGGCGGCTCATCGCGTCCCACGAGGTCGCGCCGCTGAACACGCGGCTCGTCGAGGGGTACTCCGACCTGTCGCCGCGCCTGCGCCGGCTGCCCGCCTACACCTCCGGCGACACCCGGTACGGCGTGCCGATCGCCTGGGGCGTCAGCACGCTCATGTACAACACCGACAAGGTCAAGGACGCGCCGACCGGCTGGGGCGCGGTGTTCGACCCCAAGGGCAAGGGGCGGACGGCGGTGCTCCGGGACAGCCCGCTGACCATCGCCGACGCCGCGCTCTACCTCAAGAAGGACCGGCCCGAGCTCGGCATCACGGATCCGTACGCGCTCACCACCGCGCAGCTCGACGCGGTGATGAAGCTGCTGGAGAAGGGGCGGGACCGGGTGCGGAGCTACTGGACGCACCCGTCCGACGCGGTCGCCGCGTTCGCCTCCGGCAACGCCACCGTGGGACAGGTCTGGCCGTACCACCTCGACGTGCTCAGCCGGGCGCACCGGCCGGTCGCCGAGGTCCGTCCCGCCGAGGGCGTGACCGGCTGGGCCGACGCGTGGATGATCTCGGCACGCGCGCGGCACCCCAGCTGCATGTACCAGTGGATGTCCTGGACCAGCGGCAAGCGCGTCCAGGAGCAGATCGCGAACTGGGTCGGCGTGGCTCCGGCGAACCCCGAGACCTGCGACTACCTGGGCCGTCGCTTCTGCACCGCGTACCACGTCAACAACCGCGCGTACCTTAACCAGGTCCGCTTCGCCCGCCTCCCGGGCGGCTGTCCCCCCGCCTCCCGCCCCGCGACCTCCGCCCCCAGCGCCACCCCGGCCCGCGGCACCCCCGGCGCGGCCTGCACCGACTATCGGACCTGGTCCGACCGCTGGGCCCGCCTCACCTGACCGGCTGACGTCGCGAACGCGCTGGGATGGTGGTGTCCCCTGAGCCGCCGCTCGTTCGTCAATGATGGTGAGAGCCCATCGACTCCGGAGGTCGCGATGCGGTACGCCCTGTTGGTCTACGCCGAGCCCGGCATCGGCGAAGGCCTGTCGGAAGCGGAACGCGAGGAGGTGTACGCCGAGTTCGCGGCGCTGGTCGATGACCCGCGGTGCGTCGCCGACGCCCAGCTGCAGCCCGTCGAGGCGGCGACCAGCGTGCGCGTGGCCGGTGGCCGGACGCTGATCACGGACGGCCCGTTCGCGGACACCAAGGAGGTGCTCGGCGGCTTCTGCCTGGTCGAGGCCGCCGATCTGGACGAGGCGCTGGAGCTGGCGTCGCGCATCCCGGCCACCCGGTTCGGCTGCACCGTCGAGGTCAGGCCGGTGGTGCAGCGCTGACGTGCTGGAGGAGGTCGACCGCCTCGACCTGGACGGCTATCTGTACTTCCACTCCACCCGCGCCGAGCTGCTGCGCCGGCTCGGCCGTGACGCCGAGGCCCGGGCCGCGTACAGGCGGGCGCTGGAGTTGGCCGCCTCGACCCCCGAGCGGCGGTTCCTGACCCGGCGGCTCGAAGATCTCTGACCCGGCGGCTGTCCCCCGGGCGCCGGCCCGTTCGTCCCCTGGACATGAGCGACAACCGTTTCATCCAGGACTATCGGGCCGGCACCTGGAAGGCCGACCCGGCGCACTCCGAGATCGGCTTCTCCGTACGGCACCTGATGGTCAGCAAGGTGCGCGGCCGGTTCACCGGCTACGACGTCACGATCGTCACGACCGAGGACCCGCTGGGCTCATGGGTCGCCGCGACGATCGACCTGGCGTCCGTCGACACCGGCCACGAGACGCGGGACGGCCACCTCCGCTCCGCGGACTACCTCGAAGTCGAGAAGTACCCGGAGATGAGCTACCGCTCCACCGGCGTACGCCCGGTCGGCGACGGCTGGGACGTCGACGGTGAGCTGACGGTGCACGGCGTCACCCGCCACGTGCCGCTGGCCGTGGAGCTGCACGGGTTCGTCCCGGACCCGTGGGGCGGGCAGCGGGCGGGCTTCTCCGCGTCCGCGGAGATCAACCGGTGCGACTTCGGCATCGGCGGCACGATCCCGCTCGACTCCGGCGGCATCGCGCTCGGCGAGAAGGTGTCGATCAGCCTCGAGATCCAAGCCGTCCTCCAGCAGTGACCTGGACGTTCGGCCGAACCCAAGGAGCAGCCACATGTCGGAAGCAGAGCAGGCCGCCAACAAGGCGACGATCCGCCGCCTGAACGACGCCATCAACAGCCGCGACGCGGAGCTCATCGCGAAGACGATCGACGAGGTCGTCGCGCCGGACATGCGGGTCGGCACGCCGCTCCCGCTGGGGAAGACGGGGGCGGAGGCGCAGAAGGAGGTGTTCGCACGGCTCCATCGGGCCTTCCCGGACCTGCACGTCGCGGTCGAGGACATGATCGCCGAGGGCGACCGGGTCGCCTGCAGGAACACGGTCACCGGGACCCACCGGGGCGAGTTCATGGGGCGCCCGCCGACCGGCCGGCCCATCACGTACAACGAGATGTTCGTCGGCCGCTTCGCGGGCGGCCGCATCGCCGAGAGCTGGGGGGTGGTCGACCTCCTCGGACTCATGCGGCAGCTCGACGCGCCTCCCGAGGAGTCCGCGGCCCTGTGACCCGGTGACGAAAGAGGGCACTCACCCCGGTGGGGTGAGCGCCCTCTCCGTTCGGGAGTGCGGGCTATCCGCTGGTGGGGAAGCCGAGGTTGACGCCGCCGTGACTGGGGTCCAGCCAGCGGGCGGTGATGGCCTTGGTACGGGTGTAGAAGTGCACGCCCTCCATGCCATGGGCGTGGCTGTCGCCGAACAACGAGTTCTTCCAGCCGCCGAAGGAGTAGTAGGCCATCGGCACCGGGATCGGCACGTTGACGCCGACCATGCCGACCTGCACCTCGTTCTGGAAGCGCCGGGCGGCGCCGCCGTCGTTGGTGAAGATCGCGGTCCCGTTGCCGTACGGGTTCTCGTTGACCAGCTCCAGCGCGGCGTCGTACGTCGGCACCCGCACCACCGAGAGCACCGGCCCGAAGATCTCGTCCCGGTACGCCGCCATCTCCGGCGTGACGTGGTCCAGCACGGTAGGCCCGAGCCAGAACCCGTCCCCGGTGTCCGGCCCGCCGAGCACCGGGTGCATCCGGCCGTCGATGGCGAGCGTCGCGCCCTCCCGTACGCCGGACTCCAGGTACGAGGCCACCTTGTCGCGGTGCTCGCGGGTGACCAGCGGGCCCATCTCGGACCGCTCGTCGGTGCCGGGCCCGACGCGCAGCCGCGCCACCCGCTCCTTGATCTTCTCCATGAGCTCGTCGCCGGCCGGGTCGACGCAGGTCAGCACGGAGATGGCCATGCACCGCTCACCGGCGGAGCCGAAGCCCGCCGAGACCGCCGCGTCGGCGGCGAGGTCGAGGTCGGCGTCCGGCAGCACCACCATGTGGTTCTTCGCCCCGCCGAGCGCCTGCACACGCTTGCCGGCCCGGGCCGACGTCTCATAGATGTACTTGGCGATCGGGGTGGAGCCGACGAAGCTCACCGCGTCGATGCCGGGGTGCTGCAGGATGGCGTCGACCGCCTCCTTGTCCCCCTGCACCACGTTGAAGACGCCGTCCGGCAGCCCCGCCTCGGCCCACAGCTCGGCCAGCCGCAGCGACGCGGACGGGTCCTTTTCGCTGGGCTTGAGGATGAACGTGTTGCCGCAGGCGATCGCGACCGGGAACATCCACATCGGCACCATGGCCGGGAAGTTGAACGGCGTGATGCCGGCGGCGACACCGACCGGCTGCAGGATCGAGTACGCGTCCACCTTGGTGGACACGTTCTCCGAGTAGCCGCCCTTGAGCAGGTGCGGGATGCCGCAGGCGAACTCCACGACCTCCAGGCCGCGGGCCACCTCGCCGGCCGCGTCGGAGACGACCTTGCCGTGCTCGGAGCTGATCAGCTCCGCGATCTCCTGCCGGTGCTCGACGAGCAGCTCGCGGAACTTGAACAGCACCCGCGTCCGGGTGGACAGGGACGCGTCCCGCCAGCCGGGGAAGGCCGCCCGGGCCGCGGCCACGGCGGCGTCGACGTCGGCCACCGAGGCCAGGTTGACCTGCCCGGACACCGCGCCGGTGGACGGGTCGTACACGTCCCCCCGGCGCTCGCCCGCGCCGTCGAAGGGCTTGCCGTTGATCCAGTGGGCGATCTGCTTCACTTGATGGCCTCCGCGTTCACCGTCTCCAGGGCGCCGAGCAGGATGTCCAGCCCCTCCTTGGCCTCGGCCTCGGTCAGCGTGAGCGGCGGGGCCATGCGCAGCGCGTGACCGTACAGGCCGCCCTTGCCGATCAGCAGGCCGCGCCGCTTGGTCTCCTCCAGCATGGCGGCGGCCAGCGCCGGGCTCGGCGCGCCGCTGCCCGGGTCGACCATCTCCAGCGCGAACATCAGCCCCTTGCCCCGTACGTCGCCGACCACCTTGAACGTGGGCGCCGCCTGGGCGAGGCCCTCGTTGACGATGGCGCCCGTACGGGCCGCCTGCGCCTGCAGGTCGTGGTCGAGCACGTAGTCGAGGGTGGCGTTGGCGGCGGCCATGGAGATCGGGTTGCCACCGAAGGTGGACAGCCCGTTGGCCGGCAGCGCGTCCATCAGGTCGCCGCGCGCCACCACGCCGCCCACGGCGAAGCCGTTCCCGAGGCCCTTGGCGAACGTCATCATGTCCGGCACCACATCGTGGTTACCGATCCCCCAGAAGCTGCTTCCGGTACGGCCCCAGCCGGTCTGCACCTCGTCCGAGATGAACAGGATGCCCTGCTCGTCCAGGACCTCCTTGTACGCGGCGAACAGCCCGTCCGGCGCCATCGTGAACCCGCCGACGCCCTGGATCGGCTCGGCGATCAGCGCGGCCACGTCCGGCGCGGTGGCGGTGGCCAGCGTGTGCCGCAGGTCCTCCACGCAGGCCTTGATGTAGTCGGCGTCGGACAGCCCCGCGAACTGCGGCAGATGCCGGTCCGTCCCGTGCAGGAAGTGCACGTTCAGCGGGGACAGCGCGGAGTTCTTCCAGCCCCGGTTGCCGGTGATCGAGACGGCGCCGAAGGACCGGCCGTGGTAGCTCTGCCGCATGGCGAGCACCTGGTCGCTCTTGCGCGCGTACGTGGCCAGCAGCAGCGCGGTCTCGTTGGCCTCGGTGCCGGAGTTCACGAAGAACACCTTCGCGTCCGGGATCCCGGACAGCCGCGCGATCTTCTCCGCCAGCTCGACCTGGCCGCGCAGCAGGTACGCGGTCGAGGTGTGCACCACCCCGGTGGCCAGCTGCCGCTCCACGGCCTCGCGTACCTCGGCCACGTCGTAGCCGATCATGTTGGTCAGGATGCCCGCGAAGAAGTCGAGGTACGTCCGGCCCGCATGGTCGGTGACGCGGTTGCCCTCGCCGTTGGCGATCTCGATGGGCTCTTGGTAGTTCAGGGCCACCCAGTTGGGGATGACCGCGCGATGGCGCGCGAGGAGATCCGACATGCGTTTCAGTCTGGCCCCCGGCCGGTTCCGGACGCCAGGGACAGAGTGTCGGGGATCATTCCCGCTTGTTGACAGGGTGTCCGCGGACGTTCCGCTACATTCAGCGCATGCCAGTCAAGACCTCCACGACGCCGCGCTCCAATCGGGTGAAGATACTCGGCGGGATCGCCGTCGCGATCGTTCTGATCATCGGGCTGTTCAGCGGGTGCGCGGCGACCACCGCCAACACCGCGCCGGACCAGGTGGCCCTGCACTACAAGGGCGGCGCGATCCAGGCCCGTACGTTCGCCGACTGCATCGGCCCGTCCTCCGGCCTCACCCTCGACGGCCCCGGCGACGATCACTACTACTACCCGTTCGGCCAGCGGACGTTCGACTTCACCGGCGATCAGAACGCCGAGTCCGGGTCGATAACGGTGGTCTCCCAGGACAACATCCAGATGAAGGTGCGCGGCGTTGCCACGTTCACGCTGCAGACCGACTGCCAGACGCTGCGCAAGTTCCATGAGCGCATCGGCCTGAAGTACGGCGCCGACCTCGACGACGAGGAAGCCGGCACCCGCGGCGACGACGGCTGGCAGCAGATGATCGGCATCTACCTGAAGCAGCCGATGGACCGGGCGATGGACGCCGCGTCACAGCGCTTCCCCTGGAAGGCGCTGTACAACGACCCGGAGACCCGGCAGAAGTGGGAGAACGAGGTCGGCAGGCTGGCGCCCAGCTTCATCCGGGAGCAGTCGGGCGGCGACTACTTCAAGG
This sequence comes from Streptosporangiales bacterium, assembly GCA_009380095.1. Lineage (GTDB taxonomy): Bacteria > Actinomycetota > Actinomycetes > Streptosporangiales > Streptosporangiaceae > WHSL01. The sequence continues at coordinate 23,371 of WHSL01000009.1, forward strand.
ACATCCAGCTGACCATCCAGAAGCCGGAGCCACCGGACTCGATCGTGCAGGCGCTGATCGCCGAGCAGCAGGCGATCGCGGAGAACAACGCGCAGAAGAAGCGCAACGAGACCGTCCAGACCGAGCTGCGGAGTATCCGTGACCTGGTCAAGGTGCTGGGGCCGAACGGGTACGTGCTGTACAAGGCGGTGCAGGACGGGAAGGTCGACGTGCTGCCCGTACCGCAGGGCGGCAACGTGACGGTCACGCCGCGGGGCAACTGACCGGGCGTACCGACGAGGTGTAAGGCTTGAGGGCTCGTAGCTGACAGTGTGGTCGGCTAGTCTCGCGACATGGTCTTGACGCTCGCCGACGTGCTCAGGCTGGAGCCCATGCGCCGCGGCAAGCCGCGCGTCGTCGCCGGTGCCGACCGGCTCGGCGGCGTGGTGCGCTGGGTCCACGTGGCCGAGGTCGTGGACCTGGCGCACCTGCTGCGCGGCGGCGAGCTGGTGCTGACCACCGGCATCGGGCTGCCCGCCGAGCCGCACCTGCTCCGCAAGTACGTGGCGGACCTGGCGGCGGTCGGGGTGTCCGGGGTGGCGGTGGAGCTCGGTCACCGGTTCCAGCGGGACGTGCCCGGTGCCCTCGTCGCCGCGGCGGAGGAGCACGGCATCCCGCTCATCGTGCTGGAGCGGGAGACCCCGTTCGTCGAGATCACCGAGTCCGTGCACGGGCAGATCATCGACGCCCAGCTGGAGGAGCTGCGGGCCTCGGAGCAGCTGCACGAGGTCTTCACCGACCTGTCGGTGGAGGGCGCGCCGCCGGACGACGTACTCGCCCAGGTGGCCGGCCTGGCCGGGCGGCCGGTCGTGCTGGAGAACCTCGCGCACCAGGTGCTGGCCTGCGACGCCGCCGGCCGGGACACCGGGAAGCTGCTCGCCACCTGGGAGACCCGGTCCCGCTCGGTGACGCCGCACGGCCGGACCGGGTACGACGAGACCGCCGGCTGGCTCGTCACCGTCGTCGGCGCGCGCGGGCAGGACTGGGGGCGGCTCATCCTCATCTGCGACCCCGACGACGCGGCGAGCGGGCCCACGCCCCGGCACACCGTGCTGCTCGAACGCGCGGCCACCACGCTGGCCCTGGGCCGGCTGCTGGAACGGCACGAGGAGGGACTGGAGCGGCAGACCCACCGCACGATCATCACCGGCATCCTCGCGCACGCGTACTCCGACCCGGAGGAGGCGGCCGTACGGGCCCGTGCCGTCGGCGTGCCGCTCACCGGGCGGCGGCTGCTCGGCATCGTGGTCCGGACCCGGGACACCGGGACGGGGCTGGCGGCGCAGGCCCGGCTGTCCGAGGTCGCGGAGACCACGGCCGCCGCGATCCGCGCGGCCCGGTCCACCGCGCTGGTCGGGTCGCTCGACGACGTCCGGGTGGGGGTGCTGCTCACCCTGGCCACCCGTACCTCCGTCGAGGCCACGCTGGACGCGCTGGCCGAGCGGCTGCGCTCCCGGCTCGGCACCGACGTGGTGATCGGGGTCGGGTCCGAGGTCGATTCCATCCGGGACGTGCGGCGCTCCTTCCTGGAGGCCCGGCAGGTCGCCGACGTGGCCGCCGGGCGGCCGGACGGGCGGGGCTACTACCGGCTGCCCGACCTGCGGCTGCGCGGGCTGCTGCACCTGCTGCGGGACGACGAGCGGCTGCAGACGTTCGTGGAGCGGGAGCTCGGCCCGCTGCTGCGGTACGACGCGCAGCACGACTCGGAGCTGACCCGGGCGCTCGGCGCGTACCTCGACTCGGGCCGGAACAAGGCGGTCGCCGCGCGGCGCTCGCACCTGTCCCGGCCCGCGTTCTACGAGCGGCTCAAGCGGATCTCCCGGATCCTCGGCGCCGACCTCGACGACGTCGAGTCGTGTGTGTCGCTGCACGTGGCGCTCGTCGCGCTGGAGTACGTGCGCCAGCCGCCTCCCTGACCTATCTCGCTCAAGGGCCCGGGGGGTCGAGGTCGCAGCTGTTGACCAGGTCGCCGGTGGCCGGGCGGGGGATGGTGGCGCTCGGCGGGGGCGGGGTCCTGTGCTCGACCCACTTTTCGAGGGCTTCGAAGGCGGTGCGGAAGCAGGGCAGGATCGGGCGGAGCCGGCCGGGGTGGGAGTCGTACAGGCCGTCCGTGTGGTTGCCGGTCTCGATCCGGTAGTAGCGGTGCGGCCGGTCCCCGACGAGGCGGGCGTACGCGTCGGAGTCCTCGCGGATCGGCAGCAGAGCGTCGTACGTGCCGTGCAGGGTGATCATCGGGCGCTTGATCCGGCCGGTGAGGGAGACGCGGGCGACCGCGGCCCGTACGGACGCCGGGCGGGACGCGTAGTCGTAGTCCTCGTCGCGGCCGGTGTAGCCGGGGTCGAACTCCTCCCGGTAGATGCGCTGGGTAAGGCCCCAGTACACCTGGTGGTGGAACTCCCAGAGGAACTCCGAGCCGGGGACGAAACCGGCCGCGTACATGGCCTGGGTGTCGCCCGCCGGGTACGCGCGCAGCGCCGGCGGGAGGAACGTGAACAGGTTCGGGCCGTGCGGGCGGAACAGCGTGCCCTCCCAGTCGACGCCGCCGTCGTACAGCCGTGGCTCGTTCTCCAGTTGCCAGCGCACCAGGTAGCCGCCGTTGGAGATGCCGGCGGCGTACGTGCGCCTGGGCGCGCGTCCGTAGTGGCGGCGGGCCGTCTCCTTGGCCGCCCGGGTGAGCTGGGTGACGCGGGTGTTCCACTCCGCGACCGCGTCTCCCGGGCGGCGTCCGTCGCGGTGGAACTCGGTGCCGGTGTTGCCCTTGTCGGTGGCGGCGTAGGCATAGCCCTTGGCCAGCGCCCAGTCGGAGATCGTCACGTCGTTGGCGTACTGCTCGCGGACGCCCGGGCTGCCCGCCACCACCAGTCCGCCGGTCCACCGCTCTGGGAGGCGGATCACGAACTGGGCGTCGTGGTTCCAGCCGTGCGTCGGGTTGGTGGCCGAGGTGTCGGGGAAGTAGCCGTCGATCTGCGTTCCCGGGACGCCGGACGGGTTCCGCGTGCCGGTGGCGTGCAGGCCTGCGTAGTCGGCCGGGTCGGTGTGCCCGGTGCCGGCGGTCCCCGCCGTGGTCAGGTCCCCCAGGCACGCCACCACCTGATGCTCCGCCCCCGGCACCGCCGGCCCCTCCCCGCAGTCGGCGGCGGCCGCGCCCGCCGGGACGGCCGGCAGGGCGATGGTCAGCGCGAGGGCCGCGGCCAGGGGGAGCGCGGCGACGGACGTACGCAGGACGTTGGGCATGTCGTCATCGTGCGGGCGGCCGGGGCGGGCGAACATGAGGCCGGCCACCACACCGTGCCGCATTCCGGTGTGGCCCGGCCCTACTCGTGGGTCGGGTGGGCCTCCCGCCAGGCGCGGGCGCGGGTGACGAGGTCGGCGAGGTCGACGCCGGCGCGGTGGACCAGGTTCGCCATCTCGCCCGCGCGGGTGAACATGGCGGACGCGAACCGGCCGAGGTCGGCGTCGAAGTCGAGGTCGAGGCCGCCCTCCCCCGCCCCGGTGGCCAGCTCGTGCGCGTGCGCGGCCGCGTCGGTGGCCAGCGCGGTGAGCTCGGCGATGTCCAGCCCCGGCGGCGCGGGCCCGGTGGGCGGCGCGGGCCGGCCGGGCCGGGCGCCGGGCAGCGGCGGCACGGGCAGCGGTGCCGGCGTACGCGCGAACGCCTCGGACGCGAGCACCCCCTCGTCCCCCCGGGAGCCGGCGGCGTCCGCGGGGCCCGCCTCCCCACCCCGGCGGACCCGCAGCTCCTTCAGGATCGTCTCCCGGTCGCGGCCGCGGAACAGCAGCAACAGGAACGGATCCCGATCCAGCGCGTCCGCCACCAGGTACGTCACCGCCGCCGCGTGCTTGCACGGCACGACCGGGTCCGGGCAGCTGCAGGTGGCGGTCAGCTCGCCCCGGCCGGGGAGCAGTTGCACGTCCGCCTGCTCGGCGTCATCGGCGAGCCCCACCGGCAGCTCGCCGTCGAGCAGCGCCGCCATGTGCCCCGCCTGCGCGGCGACGGTGTCCAGCAGGCGCTCCCACTCGGCAGCGCCGAGCACCGGCAGACCGACGCGCACGACGTACGGCTTCGGGTCGCTGCCCTGGACGCTGGCCCGCACCCGCCCCGGCTCGACGAGGATCGTGCGGGCGGCGCCGCGCCGCGCGTACGTGCGCCCGCGGGAGAGCCGCCCCTCGCTGATCGCCGACCGCCCCTCCAGCGCCTGCACCCAGGCCCGGCCCCACCAGGTGAGCCCGAACCGCGACCGCCCCGCCGCGCTCAACGGCACCCGTACGCCGGCCATCAGGCGGCCCTGCCGAGTCGGACGAGGTCGGCGAGGTCGCCGTCGGAGAGTTCGGTGATCCAGGACTCGCCGGCGCCCACCACGGCCTCGGACAGCGCGCGCTTGGACTCCAGCAGCTCCGCCACCCGCTCCTCCACGGTGCCCTCGCAGATCAGCCGGTGCACCTGGACCGGACGGTCCTGCCCGATCCGGTACGCCCGGTCCGTCGCCTGGTCCTCCACGGCCGGATTCCACCACCGGTCGTAGTGCACGACGTGGCTCGCCCGGGTGAGGTTGAGCCCCACGCCCGCCGCCTTGAGGGAGAGCAGGAACACCGGCGCCTCCCCGTCCTGGAACCGGCGGACCAGCTCCTCGCGCCGCTTCGCGGACAGCCCGCCGTGCAGTTGCAGCGTCGGCACGCCCCGTGCGGCCAGGTGCGCCTCGAGCAGCCGGGTCATCCCCACGTACTGCGAGAAGACCAGCGCCGACTCGCCCTCGGAGACGATCACCTCGAGCAGCTCGTCGAGCGCGGCGAGCTTGCCGGACCGCCCGGCGAGCGGCGCGTCCTGCCCGAGGTACTGCGCGGGATGGTTGCCGATCTGCTTGAGCGCCCCGAGCATCTTCAGCACCAGCCCGCGCCGGGCCATGCCGTTCTCCTCCTGGATGGCGGCCAGGCCCTCGCGCACCACCGCCTCGTACAGCGTGGCCTGCTCGGCGGTGAGCGGCACGTGCCGGTCGGTCTCGGTCTTCCCGGGCAACTCGGGGGCGATCCCCGGGTCGGACTTGCGCCGCCGCAGCAGGAACGGCCGGACCAGCGTGGCGAGCCGCTCGGTGGCCTCGGGGCTGCGGTACCGCTCCACCGGCACCGCGACCTTGCGGCGGAACCCGTCGAGCGGGCCGAGCAGCCCGGGGGTCGTCCAGTCCAGGATGGACCACAGCTCGGTGAGGCGGTTCTCCACCGGCGTGCCGGTGAGCGCCACCCGGGCCGTCGCCGGGATCATGCGGAGCGCCTTGGCGCCCTGCGCGTACGGATTCTTGACGTGCTGGGCCTCGTCGGCGACCACCAGGCCCCAGCCGGTCTCGGCCAGAGCGGGCGCGTCGCGGCGCACCACTCCGTACGTGGCCAGCACGATCTCCTCGCCGGTGAGCTCGTCGAGGTGCCGGTCGCCACCGTGGTAGCGGCGCACCGGGACGCCCGGCGCGAACCGCCGGATCTCCCGCTCCCAGTTGCCGAGCAGGGAGGTGGGGCAGACCACCAGCGTAGGGCCGGCCCGGAGCCGCAGGCGGTGCAGGTGCAGGGCGATGAGCTGGACGGTCTTGCCCAGCCCCATGTCGTCGGCGAGGCACCCGCCGAGGCCGAGCTCGCACATGGCGGCGAGCCAGGTGAGCCCGCGGCGCTGGTACGGCCGGAGGGTGGCGAGCAGGCCCGGCGGGCGGGGCAGCTCGGCCGCCGGCTCGGCCAGGCCGCGCAGCCGCGTCGCCAGGCCGGCCAGCCCGCCCTCCGCGGCGAACTCCACGGTCTCGTCGGCCACCTCCAGCCGCCCGCTGAGCGCGGCGGCCAGCGCGTCGGCCGCGGAGATCGTGCCGCCGCGCCGCGACCGCACCCGCTTGATCAGCTCGCTGTCGACCCGCACCCACTGGCCGCGGAGCCGTACGAGTGGCCGTTTGGCCTCGGCCAGCTCGGCGATCTCGGCCGGGGTCAGCTCCTCGCCCGCCAGCGCGACCCGCCAGCGGAACCTCAGCAGCTGCTTCAGGCTCAGCCCGCCGGGGCCGCCGTCCGCGGCCGGCGCGGCGGTGGCGGACGCGCGGGCGGTCAGGCCGCCCCGGGTCAGCTCGGCGGGCCACAGCACCTCGGCGCCCGCGGACTCCAGCGCCTGGGCGGCCGGGCCGAACAGCTCCTCCAGGTCGTCGTCGCCCAGCTCCAGCTCGGTCGGCGCGGCAGTGCGCAGCAAGGGCTGCAGCCGGGGCCAGGCGCGGGCGGCGCGACGCATCGCGATCAGCGCGTCATGCTCCGGGCTGCCGCCGAACGCGGCGAGCACCCCCGGCGTGGCCCGCCACAGTTCCGCCGCATCGAGGATCAGGCTCGGATCCCGCGCACTCCGCACCTGCAACACGGCCCGAAACCGCTCATCCCCATCCCCGGCCTCCACCACGACCCCGCCGCCACTCGCCGCGGGCCCCGCCCCACGCTCACCCGCTGCCGCCTCGGCCGCGGCCCGGCCCGGCCCCGCCGCGAGTTCCGGCGCGGACACGCCCGATGCCGCCTCGGCCGGGGCCATACCCGTGCTCGGCCCTGCCGCAGGCGCGGCCGATCCGGCGGCGGGCTCGGCGGCGGCCGGGGTGGGCGGGGTGACGCGGAGGATGAGGCGGGGGCCGCCGCCGCGGTCGCGTTCGACCTGGGCCAGCCAGGTGGCGTACTCCGAGACGTCGATGGCCTCGCCGCCGGGCTCGGTGTACGCGACCGAGCCGTACCGCACGCCCGCGGCGGGGGTGCGGACCAGGGTGTCGGCCAGCGCGTCCCAGAAGCGGCGGACCAGCCAGTCCGCCGAGTGCACCCGCAGCGGCCGCGTGCCGGGGAGGGGTAGCGCGTGCGCCGTGGCGGGGAAGGCCGCGGCGAGCTCGGCGAGCCACGCCGTCTCCTCCGGCCCGAGGGGACCGGCGCGCCACTCGTCGGCGTCGGTGGCGCTGGCCCCCGGATGGAGCAGGCCGCGCGCGATCAGCCCGGCCCCGGCGACGGCCGCGGTGGACCAGGCCTCCACCTCGGGCCCCGCGTCGGGCGAGCCGGCCAGCGCGAGCAGCTCCGGCAGCGCCTCGCGCACCGGCAGCAGCCGGGCCGGCTGCCGCGCGCGGCGCACCGCGGAGCCGGCCCGGCGGACCACCTCGACCTCGTCGGGCCCCTCGCCGAGCACCGCGAGCCGGCCCTCGCGTGCCGGATCACCGGGCACGAAGAGGACCTGCCGGCGGGGGCCGATGGCCGTCTCGGACATGGCGAAAACCGTAGCGGACCGCACCGACGATTTCGGCGAACCCGTACCGTCCCGGCTGACCACGGCCGGCCGGGCACGCCGAGGACCCCCGCCCGTGCCGCCTCACGGACTACGCCGTGGCGGCCCGCTCGCCGATCGACGGGGCGTTTCCAGGCTCGGATGATCCCGTAGGACCCACATGACGGGCGGCGCGGGGGTGTCGGGTGGGCACATCCCAGCACGGCCACCGCTCGGCGTACGGTCCGGGCGAGGAGGGGCCACTCGCCCACGGGAGGCACCATGCCGTCGTCTCACTCAACGCCCTCGCTCGGGCGTTCGCCGATACGGGTCGCGCTCGTCGCGGCCCTGGCCCTGCTGGCCGCCGTCGCACCCGCGCTCGCGGGCGGACAGCCCGCGCGCGCCGCGTCCATCGTCGAGGTGACCGGGTTCGGCACCAACCCCGGCGCCTTGCGGATGTTCCGGTACGTACCGGACGGCCTCCCCGCCGGCCGCCCGCTCGTCGTCGCGCTGCACGGCTGCACCCAGACCGCAGGCCCGTACGGCACCGGGGCGGGCTGGATCGAACTCGCCGAACGACACCGGTTCGCGGTGCTCCTGCCGCAGCAGGAGACGGCGAACAACGGCAACCGCTGCTTCAACTGGTTCCAGTCCGCCGATACCGCACGCGGCTCCGGCGAGGCGCTGTCGATCCGGCAGATGGTGGCGCGGATGGCCGCCGATACGGGTACCGCGCCCGGGCGGGTCTACGTGACCGGCCTGTCCGCCGGCGGCGCGATGACCGCGGTGATGCTGGCCGCGTACCCGGACGTGTTCGCGGGTGGCGGCGTCGTGGCCGGGGTGCCGTACCGCTGCGCGACCGCGCTCTTCCAGGCCTTCTCCTGCATGAACCCGGGAGTGGACCGGACCCCCGCCGCCTGGGGCGACCTCGTACGCGCCGCCGGCTCACACACAGGTCCGTGGCCCACGGTGAGCGTCTGGCACGGCACCTCGGACTTCACCGTCGCCCCCGCGAATCAGCGCGAACTCATCGAACAGTGGACGAACGTGCACGGCACGGACGCCACGCCCGACACCACCGACACCGTCGCCGGCTACCCGCACGAGGTCTATCGCAACGCCTCGGGCGCCCCCGTCGTGGAGGCGTACAAGATCACCGGCATGGGCCACGGCCAGCCCGTCGACCCCGGCACCGCCCCTGCCCAGTGCGGCACCGCCGGCGCCTTCATCCTGGACGCCGACATCTGCGCCGCCCACCACCTGACCACCTTCTGGGGCCTCGCCTGACCCACCCACCAGGTGTCACGCTCGATCGGACCCGCGTCCGGCGGCGGGGACGAGCCGTTCGAGCAGGGCGACGGCGTTGCGGACACCGTTCTCGTCGCGGATTCTCGTACCGAGTTCGGCTGCTCGCGCGGACATCGCCGTGTCGGTGGTCGCCCGGCGGATCGCGTCCGCGAGGTTCTCGGCCGTGAGACGCCGCTGGGGCAGTGGTTCCGGCGCCACCCCACTGGCCTTCGTGCGGCGGCCCCAGTACGGCTGGTCGGCGACGAACGGGCAGACGACCTGCGGGCGGCCGGAGGCCAGGGCGGCGGCGGTGGTGCCTCCGCCGCCGTGATGGACGATCGCCGCCATCCGCGGGAACAACCAGTCGTGCGGCGCCTGGTCGAGGATAAGGACCCGATCGGTGTCGATGAGGGCGTCGATGCCACCCCAGCCGGTGACGAGTACGGCACGGACGCCGGCGAGGCGAGCGGCGTCGGTGACGATGCGACCGACGCGGGCGGGTTCGGTACCGGCCATGCTGCCGAATCCGATGTGGACCGGTGGGTCGCCGGCATCCAGAAAGGTGCTGAGCCGTTCCGAGGGCGTCCAGCCCTGGGTCGCCGGGAGGAACCAGAAGCCGGTCGTATGGGTCCAGCTCGGATACTCCACCGGTGTGGGCAGAATGTGCTCGCTGAATGCCTGCAACATCGTGACCGGGCGCCCGTCCGGTGCACGCAGGGCATCGTTCTGGTGCGGGCGCCTCGGCAGGCCGAGTGTCTCGGTCCGCCACCGGGCGCCGCTGGCGACGAGTGCCCGCAGGACAAGGCCGTTCACCCGGTAGCTGGTCCGATTGAGCGCCTTCGGGATGCCGAACGGGATCATCGGGCTCGGGAACGATCGGGTGGGCACCCAGCCGGGTTGCAACCCGACCGCAACGGCCGGGACACCCAGTTTCTCGGCCAGGTGCCGCACCGGGGAGTTGATCGGATGGACGACGATGTCCACGTCGTCGGCGGGCACCGCGGCGATCTCGTCGTAGACCATTCGCAGCTCCGCCTTCGCACGCGCCATCAGCCGGACCGCGGTGAGCTTGCCCCGCAGCCCCCGGTAGTTGGTCTCGATCGCCCTCCGGACCTCCGGGTCGTCCATGTCGTTCAGGTCGTCGGACAGCGGCGCGAACGGCACACCGTACGGCTGGGCCAGCGACGCCGATCCTTCCGGAGCGCCCAACAGAACGTCGTGCCCGGCCTCCCGCAAGGCATGGGCGAGCGCGACGTACGGCTGAACGTCACCACGGGTGCCGTGCGTGACGATGAGGGCCTTCATGATTCGCGCTCCTTCCTGACCGCGTCCCACGCGTCGAGCGCGCTTCGACCCGAAGTGATGCACCACCAGCGCCGGCGAGACACCCGCATCGGCCGCGATCGCCCGGACCGTCACCCGGTTCACACCATCGCGACCGAACCGCTCCAAGGCCGCATCCCGGATCCGCGTGCGAGCGCTCGACTCACCGGAAACCGACACGACCCCGAGACTAAACAAATGTTCAGCCTGCCGCAATCAGAACCACATTGCTGAGCCTCGGAGCCAGGCGTCGGGCGACGGCGGCACTGCCGGCGGTCCGTGCCGTCACCGCATGGTGGCGAGGGTTTTGGGGGGTGGGGTCTGCTGGCTGCGGGGGCCGACGACGATCTCGCCGTCGATGAGGATCATGGAGATGCCGGGGAGGTCGCCGAGGGCGAAGGACTCCAGGGCGTCGGTGGCCATCGACCCTTGGATGGGGCCGCAGATGACCAGGTCGGCGGGGTAACCGGCGGCGATCCGGCCGGCCTTGAGGCCATGGGCACGGGCCGTGTTGTCCGTGGCCGCCGCGACCGCGAGGACCGGGTCGAGGCCGCAGATCGAGGCGAGGAAGCAGACGTTGCGCATCATGCCGCGCGGGATGACGCCCGTACCGCCGGGCGTGTCGGTGCCGAGCGTGAGGCGGTCGAGGCGGCCGGCGGCGCGCAGCGCGTCCACCGCCACCAGGGTGGCGCGGTAGTTCATCGAGCTGCAGACCTCGTACGCGGCCTCGGGCAGGTCCGCGACGAGCGCACGGATCTCGTCGTCGGGCATCGGGATGGGCCCGCCGGAGATGTGCGCGATCACATCGGGGCGTACGGCGCTGACGACCTCGTGACCGGCGACCCGGCTGGAGCCCGAGCGGGACACCCCGCCGGAGTGCATCTTCACGGTCATGCCGCGCTCGTGCGCCCAGGTCACGTACTGCTGCGCCTCGCCGTCGCCGAGCCGCCCCCAGTCGTAGAAGATGAACTTGAGCTGGTCCACGCCGGCCTCGGCGAGCTCGTCGAAGCGCGCCTGCGACATGCCGGGGACGAGCAGTACGGTCCCCACGCTCGCCTTCATCCCCGACGGCCGCAGCCGCCCGGTGGTCTCCTTGGCGGTGACCGCGAGCGCGGAGACGAGTGACGGGGTCAGCTCTTCGAACGGCAGGCCCGGCACATGCAGCTCGCCCGCGGACACCATCGTCGTGGTCCCGCCGTGCACGTAGTTGGTGATCCAGCCGATGGAGTTCTGCGCGGGGGTCCACTCACCGAACGTCGGGTGCACGTGGCCGTCGACGAGACCGGGCAGAACGGTGAGTCCGGCGGCGTCGATGACCCGGTCGGCCCCTGCGGGCTCCTCGCCGATCGCGGCGATCAGGCCGTCCTCGAGCACCAGTGAGGTGTCCCGGATGGGTGGTGAATCCGCAGGTCCGGGCACGAGCAGCCCGATTCCGGTGAGCACGGTGGTCGTCAACTCGTGTCCCTTCGAGCGAAACGGGGTCTTCCGTGATCGGTACTCGAACCTATATACAGGATCCAATCTGGATCCAACATCCCTCGAAGGACCCGATAGATGATCAGCAAGGGCGTCGGCCTTTTCCCCACCGAGTCCCCCGCCGTCATGCGGGAGTACACGCACCTGGCGGAGCGGCTGGGCTACGACAACGTCTGGTTCGGCGACTCGCAGAACATCTGGCGCGAGTCCTCGGTGACCATGGGCGCCGCGGCGGTCGGTACGGACCGGATCGTCTTCGGCACCGGCGTCACCAACGCGGTGACCCGGCACCGCTCGGTGCTCGCCTCGTCCTGGGCGACGCTGTCCGAGCTGACCGGAGGCCGGGTCGCGCTGGGCATCGGCACCGGCGACTCGTCGCTGCGCACCATGGGCATGAAGCCGCTCCGGCTGGCCGAACTTGAGCGCGCGGTGGCGGAGCTGCGCGCGCTGTTCCGCGGCGAGGAGGTGCCGGAGCCGGACAGCGGGGCCGCGTACCACCTCAACTACGTCACCGAGCCCCGGCACATCCCGATCTACATCGCCGCCTCGGCACCCAAGATCCTCAAGCTCGCCGGGCGGATCGCGGACGGCGTGATCGTGCTGGTGGGGACGGCGTCGCAGTTCGTGAAGGCGGCGCTGGAGACGATCGAGGCGGGCGCCAGGGAGTCCGGGCGCAGCCTGTCCGACCTGCACATCGTGCTGTGGACGCCGACCGCGATCCGGGATGACGCCGAGGATGCGCGGGATCTCGTACGGGCCCAGGTCGCGCGGGTGGTGATCCGTCCGCTGCCCGCGCCGATCAGCCCGGGTGAGCAGGCCGCGGTGGACCGGATCCGGGAGACGTACGACTACTACCACCACATGGACACCGAGGCGGGCCACGCCGACCTGGTGACCAAGGAGCTGATCGACCTCTTCTCGCTGGCCGGGACGCCGGAGGAGTGCCGGGCCCGGCTCAAGGAGATCGCCGGGTACGGGGTGGACCAGGTCTCCATCGTCCCGTTCGTGCCGCCCGGCGAGAGTCGCGCCCGAACCATCGAGACGTTCGCCGAGATCGCCGAGGGGCTGTAGGACATGCTCCACGAGCCCGCCGGCCCGGACCCCGACCACGGCCGGGATCCAGGATCCGGCATGCCGGATGCCGCGGTCCCGCTCCCCCGCCCCGGCGACGACGTCCCCGGCGCCCCACCCCCACTCCGCGGCACCCGACCACGCACCCCGGCCGAACCGAACCCCTCACTCGCCACCCCGCCGCGCGACATGGGCCACACCGCCCCGCCGCCAAGGGTGGAGCCGTCACCGGACGATCGGCGGGAGCCGGCCACACGGCGCGAGCCGGGTCGGAGGGGGGCGGTTGCGTCGGCCGGGATCGGCGGTGCGACATTTCCCCTGGCTGCGACCGCTCTCGCCGTGGCCGCCGGTTACCTCGTGATCCGCCGGCTCCGCCACGGCCATAGGCCATGCGGCCACGACCCTGGCCAGGACCACGGCCAGGACCACGGCCACGGTCTCGGCCACCAGGGCCACCAGGCCCCCAAGGGCCGCCGCGACCGCGGCCCGAACACGCGTTAGGACGTCTCGCCCCGACCCCCCGTACCCCCCGAAGCCCCCAGGAGGCCACCGTGAGACTGCTCAGAAGCGGGCTGACCCGCCCGATCGCGTTGCTCGCGCTGACCGCGGCGCTCGGCACGTCCGCCGCGTGCGGGCCGGCCGAGAGCGAGAGCGCGCAGCCGACGAAGAAGCTGCGGATCGCCGCGACCGGCGCCGACAGCCTGCCGTTCATGGCGATCCTGCAGGTCGCCGTCGACAAGGGCTGGTTCAAGGAGAAGGGACTCGACGTCTCGCTGTTCTCCGGCGGCGGCGGCGGCAACACGCTCCGCGTCGCCAGCAGCGGCGACGCCGACATGGCCATCGCGGGCAACACCTCGGTGGTGATGGCGGCCCGCCGCGCCGGCTCCGACCTCAAGATCGTCGCCCCCTGGTTCCAGGTGAACGACTTCTACTGGATCACCGCCAAGGACGGCGTGGACTTCAAGAAGGCCAAGCTCGGCTTCTCCTCCGCGGGCTCGACCACCGAGCTCAGCGTGAAGGCGTTGCAGAAGAAGTATCCCGGCATCTCGACCCAGGGTGTCGGGGCCGAGGGCGACAACTGGGCGGCCGCCAAGGCCGGGCGGATCGACGCCGGCTGGGCGATGCACCCGTTCGTCACCGAGGCCGAGCAGAAGGACAAGGCCAAGAGGCTGATCGCGGCCCGCGACCACATCGGCGACTTCCCCGCCGACCTCGTCGCGGTCAACGAGGAGTACGCCGCCGCCAACAAGGACAACCTGACCGCGTTCTTCACCGTCGTGGACCGGGCCTTCGACTACGTCGTACAGGAGCCGGAGAAGGCCGCGGCCGACCTGGCCCCGCTGCTCGAGCTCGACGAGGAGGTCATGGTCAAGGCGCTGAAGGACACGCCTGAGCCGGCGAAGGCGTACTCGCTCAAGGTCGATCCGCAGGGGCTGAAGAACCTCTCGGACCTGATGGTCCAGACGGGCCAGCTCAAGGAGCCGATCGACTGGGCGAAGTCGCTCGACCAGAGCTACCTGCCCGCGGACGCGCGCGCGAAGTTCTGAGGGGGAACCGTGACCGGAATCAGCATCCACGAGCTCGGCGTGGCGTTCAGCGCCAAGGACGGCCGGGTGATCGCCGTGGACGGCGTCACCCAGGAGGTGCCGGAACGCGGCTTCGTCTCGATCGTCGGCCCCAGCGGCTGCGGCAAGTCGACGCTGCTCTCGGTGATCGCCGGCCTGTACGCGCCGACGTCCGGCCACGTCGAGGTCGGCGGCCGCCGGGTGACCGGGCCGGACCGCGCGGTCGGCGTGATGTTCCAGGAGGACTCCACGCTGCCGTGGAAGACCGTGCTGGAGAACGTCCGGTTCCCGTTGCAGGTGGCGAAGGTCCCGAAGAGCGAGCAGCTGACACGGGCGCAGCAGGCCATCGACCTGGTCGGCCTCGGCGGCTTCGAACGGCGCCACCCGGCGGAGCTGTCCGGCGGCATGCGCCAGCGGGTGGCGCTGGCCCGTACGCTCGCGATGCGCCCGTCGGTGATGCTGATGGACGAGCCGTTCGCCGCGCTCGACCAGCAGACCCGGCTGCTGCTCGGCGCCGAGGTGCTGCGCATCTGGCGGGAGACGCACCAGACCGTGCTGTTCGTGACCCACGACATCTCCGAGGCGATCCTGCTCTCTCAGCAGGTCTGGGTGATGTCGTACCGGCCCGGCAGAATCATCGACGTCGTCGACGTGGACCTGCCGGAGGACCGGGACGCCTCCGTGGTCGCCACGCCCGCCTTCAACGCGCTGCAGAACCGGGTCTGGGAGGTGCTTCAGGCCGAGTCGATGCGCGGCTTCGCGCAGGAGAACGCGGTGCCGGCCTCAGGCGTGCCGGCCTCATGACCGTACGGACCAAACCCCCCGCCTCCCGGAAGGCGACGGCCCTGCCCAAGGCCCGGCGTACGGTCCCCGGGCTGATCGGCGCGGTCAGCATCGCCGCCACCGTGGGCTGGATCGTGCTCGGCGGGATCCTCGCCGAGGCGGGCGTACGCGCCGGCTGGTGGGAGCCGGACGTGCTGCCCGCGCCGTCGGAGATCCTGCCGGTCACCGCCGAGCTGCTCCGCTCGCCGGATTTCGCGCCGGACGCCCTCCGTACGCTGCAGGAGCTGGTCTTCTCCTGCCTGTTCGGGGTGGCCGCCGGGCTGATCGTGGGCGTCGGCTTCTGGAAGGCGCCGGGCGTGGGCCGGGTCTTCGAGCCGTACCTGGTGTCGTTCTACGCGGTGCCGCTGGTGCTGTTCTATCCGGTGTCCATCGTGCTGATCGGCATCAACCAGTGGTCGGTGATCACGCTGGCGTCGATCATGACGGCGGTGCCGGTGGTGCTGAACACCTGGATGGGGCTGCGCAGCGTGCCACCGGTCTACCTGAGGCTCGCCGCCTCCATCCGGTGCTCCCCCGCGCAGACGCTGTTCCGCGTGGCGATGCCGGCCGCGGCGCCGTACGTCTTCGCCGGCGTGCGGCTCGGCGTGGTGTACGCGCTGATCGGCACGATCGCGATGGAGTTCACCACCGCCCAGGCCGGGCTCGGCTACCAGATCCGCTACCTGTACGAGTCGTTCGACGCCGTCGGCATGTACGCCTACATCGTCGTGGTGCTCGGCGCGTCGGTGCTGCTCACCGCGGTGCTCGAGGGCGCCGAACGGCTCCTGCTGCGCCGGAGGACCGTCCGATGACCGCAACCGTTTCGCAGCCTCCCGCAGGCGGCCGGGTGCTCGCCGGATCCGTCGGCGTGGCCGTGGCGGCGGTGGTGCTCTGGGAGATCGGCTCGCATCTGAGCTTCGTGATCCCGCCCCCGCTGGACACGGCGCGCGCCCTGGCCGCCGACCTCACCGACGCGCTCTTCCTCGTCAACCTGCGCGAGACCATGCTCGCCGCGACGGCCGCGTTCCTGCTGTCCGCCGCGATCGGCGGGCTGATCGGGCTGGGGCTCGGGCTCTCCCGGGTGGCCCGGCTGCTGCTCTCGCCGATCGTCACGGCCATGAACGGCGTGCCCAAGATCGTTCTGTACCCGATCCTGCTCCCGGTCTTCCACCTCGGGTACGGGTCCAAGATCGTCATGGGCGTGCTGTTCGGCCTGTTCCCCGTGCTGATCAACGTGATGACCGGAGTCCAGCAGATCCCCTCGGTGTACTGGCGGCTGGCCCGCTCGGTCCGGGCGGGCCGGTGGCAGACGCTGCGACACATCCTGCTCCCGGCGATCCGCGGCCCGCTGCTCACCGGCGTACGGCTGGCGATCAGCCTCTCGCTGGTCGGCGTGGTGCTTTCGGAGTTCTTCGCCACCAAGTACGGCCTCGGCCGGGTGGTGCTGCGCTCCTACTCGGCCGGCGACTACCCGAACATGATGGGCACGATCCTGCTGCTCATCGCGGTCTCGTTCGTGCTCTCGCTACTGCTCTGGCGGATGGAACGGAGGGTCAGGTGACGGCGGTCGGCACGCCCCTGCCACGCCGCGAGGACGCCCGGATGCTCGCCGGGCGCGGCGTCTTCCTCGCCGATCTGGCGGGGCCGGGCACGCTGCACGCGGCGTTCCTGCGCAGCACCCGGCCGCACGCGCTGATCCACGGCGTGGAGACGGCCGCGGCGGCGGAGCTGCCGGGGGTGACCGCCGTGCTCACCGCGGCGGACCTCGGCGCCGCCACGGTCCCGCTGCTGACCAGGCCGGACGAGCGGTTCGTTGAGGCGGCCGCGTTCGCCATGCGGGATCCGCGGCTGCCCTGCCTGGCGACCGGCCGGGTCCGGTACGTGGGCGAGCCGATCGCGCTCGTTCTCGCCGAGTCCCGGCACGTCGCGGAGGACGCGCTGGAGCTCATCGAGGTCGCGTACACCGATCTGGAGCCGGTCCTGGACCCGGCGCTCGCGCTCGGTGATGACGCGCCGGTGCTCCACCCCCACCTCGAGGACAACCTCGCCGCCCGGATCGCCTGCGCGTTCGGCGACGTCGCGGCGGGCCACGCGGCCGCCGCCGTCACCGTCGAGGAGACGTACCGGATGGGGCGGCACGGCGGCGTGCCGCTGGAGTGCCGGGGCGTGATGGCCCGGCCGGACCGCCGTACCGGCCGGCTCGAGGTGTGGACCTCCTCGCAGATCCCGCACCAGGTACGGACCGCGATCTGCGCGGCCACCGGCTGGCCGGAGGACCGGGTCCGGGTCGCCGTGCCCGACGTGGGCGGCGGCTTCGGCACCAAGGCCAACGTGTACGGCGAGGAGATCGCGGTGGCGATCGCCGCGGAGCGGACCGGCCGCGAGGTCGTCTGGGTGGAGGACCGCGCGGAGCACCTCGTCGCCGCCGCGCACGGCCGCGACCAGGTGCACCGGGCGCGGCTCTCGGTGGACGCCGAGGGCCGCATCCTGGCCTGGGAGGACGAGTTCCTGGTGGACGTGGGGGCGGGCAGCCTGTGGGTGGCGGGGATCGTCGCCAACACCGCGATCCACCTGGCGGGGCCGTACCGGATCCCGGCGTTCCACGTGCGGGGGCGCGCTGCGTTCACGAACAAGACGCTGGTCGCGCAGTACCGGGGTGCCGGGCGGCCGGAGGCGTGTTTCGCGCTGGAGCGCAGCCTCGACCACGCGGCGCGGCGGCTCGGGCTCTCGCCCGCGAAGATCCGGCGCCGCAACCTGCTCACCGGGGACGACCTGCCGTATCCGGTGCCGCTGCCGTACCGGGACGGGGTGCCGATCAGCTACGACGGCGCGGACTTCGCGGCCTGCCTGGAGGACTGCCTGCGGCTCGTCCCCGAGGCGGAGGTACGGCGGCTGCGCGCGGAGCACCCCGAGCTGGCCATCGGGGTCGGGGTGGCCTGCTACGTCGAGGCCACCGGGCGCGGGCCGTACGAGAGCGGGCGTGTCGGCCTCACCACCTCGGGCGACTTCGCCGTGGCCACCGGCGCGGCGGCCGCCGGGCAGGGGCACGAGACCACGCTCGCGCAGGTCGCGGCGGATGCGCTCGGCGTCGACGTGTGCCGGGTACGGGCCTGCGGCGGCGACACCGACGCGGTGCCGTACGGGGTCGGCACGTTCGCCTCCCGGTCCGCCGTGCTCGCCGGGTCCGCCGTACACGAGGCGGCCGGGCGGCTCCGCGCGCGGGCCCGCGCGCTCGCCGCGCGGCTGCTGGACGTGCCCGCGGAGAAGCTGGAGACGGAGCCGGACGGGTTCGTGCTCGCCGGTACCGGAACGCGGGTGAGCTGGCGGGACCTCGCCGCCGAGCTGGCCCCCGGCGGGCGGCTGGAGCTGGAGCCAGCGCTCGACGAGCCGGCCCTGTTCCGACCGCCCACGGTGACCTGGACGATGGGCGCGCACGTCGCCGTGGCCGGGGTGGATCCGGAGACCGGGCTGGTGCGGGTGCTGCGCTACGGGGTGGCGCACGAGGGCGGGGTGGAGATCAATCCGATGATCGTGGACGGGCAGATCAAGGGTGGTGTGGCGCAGGGCATCGGCGGGGCGCTGTTGGAGGAGTACACGTACTCCGACACCGGTCAGCCCACCTCCGGGACGTTCGCGGACTACCTGCTGCCGGGGACCTGCGAGGTGCCGGCGGTCGCCGTACGGCATCGGCACGCCGACACCGACCGCAACCCGCTGAACGTACGGGGGGTCGGCGAGAGCGGGACGATCGCGGCGTATCCGGCGCTGGCCCAGGCCGTTGACGACGCCCTCGGCGCCGGCGGGCCCGGGGTCACCGCCACCCCCATCACCCCGTCCCGCGTGCTGGCCCTCGCGGAGGACGTCCCCGCGCGGGACGCCGAGGCGGCGGCATGAGGCCTCCGAGCCGGGCGGCCTGTTCGCGCCGTCCCCGAGTGTCCGGCATGCCCGGCGTGTTCCGCGTGTCCCGCGTGTCCGGCGTCGGGAGCGGCGTGTGAAGGCGGCGGCGTTCGACTACCTGCGGCCCGGGGACGTGGCGGAGGCGCTGTGCGCGCTGCGGGACGATCCGGAGGCCAAGGTGATCGCGGGCGGGCAGAGCCTGGTGCCGATGATGAACCTGCGGCTCGCCAGGCCCGGCACGCTCGTCGACATCGGCGGCCTGCCCGGGCTGGACCGGATCATCGAGGACACGGACTCGCTGATCATCGGCGCGCTGGTCCGGCACCGCACGCTGGAACGGGACCCGCTCGTCGCGGCCCGTACGCCGCTGCTCGCCGAGGCCGCGACGCACATCGGGCACCCCGGGATCCGCAACCGCGGCACGCTCGGCGGCACGCTCGCGCACGCCGACCCCGCCGCCGAACTGCCGCTGGCCATGGTCACCCTGGACGCCACGATCCACGTGGAGTCCATCGCGCGCGGCAAGCGGGCCGTCCCCGCTGCGGAGTTCTTCGCCTCGTACTTCACCACCGCGCTGGGCGAGGACGAACTCGTCACCTGGGTACGGGTGCCCGCACTCGGCCCGCGGCAGGGCTGGGGCTTCCACGAGTTCGCCCGCCGCCACGGCGACTTCGCCCTGGCCGGCGCGGCCGTGCTCATGGAGACCACCCCGGACGGCCGCGTCGCCGGGGCCCGGGCCGCCCTCATGGCAGTCGGCGACAAGCCCCTCCTCGTCGCCGAGGAGGGCACCTTCGCCGCCGGTGCTCCGCTCGCCGGGCACGCCGACACCGCCGGGCACGCCCGCACCGCCAGGGACGCCGGCACCCCGCTCGCCCGGGACGCCGACACCGCCGGGCACGCCGACACCGCCGGGCACGCCGACACCGCCAGGGACGCCGGCACCCCGCTCGCCCGGGACGCCGACACCGCCGGTACCCCGATCGCCGGGGGCGTCGGCACCGATGCGGCCCTCGCGGGTGACGGAGCAGGGGTGCCGGGGCCGCGACTGTGGGCGAAGGCCGCCGACGCCTGGACGGCGGGCCTGCCCGCGGCCGAGGATCCGGCCCTCACCCGGCGCCTCGCGGGCGCGGCGCTGCGCAGGGCGCTCGCCGACGCGTACACCCGGGCACCCGGGCACCCGGGCACCCGGGCACGCGGGATGAAGGCGGACGGATGACGTCGTGATGAAGGGATCGGGGATTCGTGAGTGATGTGCGGGTGGCGTTGCGGGTCAACGGGCGCGCGGTGGAGGCCACGGTTCCGGCGCGGCTCGGGCTGGCCGACTTCCTGCGGGACCGGCTCGGGCTGACCGGCACCCATCTGGGCTGTGAGCACGGCGTGTGCGGCGCGTGCACGGTGCTGCTGGACGGCATCGCCGTACGGGCCTGCCTGATGTTCGCCGCGCAGGCCGAGGGCGGGGACCTGTGGACGATCGAGGGGCTGCACGCGGACGGCCGGATCGCCGACCTGCAGGAGGCGATGGCCCGGCACCACGGGTTGCAGTGCGGCTTCTGCACACCCGGATTCCTGGTGACGGCCGCCGAGTTGCTGGCCGAAGGCGGCCGTCCTTCGGAGCAGGAGGTACGCGAGGCACTTTCCGGAAATGTCTGCCGTTGCACCGGATACCAGGGCATCGTGTCGGCCGTGCTCGAGACCGCCCGGCACCGCGCGGACCGCGGGGACGGTCCGCGTGACGGCGAGGGGGCCGGGCGGTCTCTCCCCGCCGGCTGACGACCCCGCCCGCCAGGCCAACGGGCACGGCGCCCCGCCGCCGCCGTGGGGGGCGCCCCCGCCCGAAAGGCCCGCAGCACCGCGCGAAAGGCCCGCAGCATCACCGGGCGAAAGGCCCGCAGCACCCACCGCCCGAAGGCCCGCAGCACCACCGCCCGAAGGGCCCCTTCGCCCGGCGGGCCCGCCTCGCCACCGCCCGGCGGCCTTCTTCCCCGAGGGGCCCCCGCCGCCCAGGTGCCCCGCCTCCGCGCGTCGGCGGAGCCCTAAGCTTGGATCCTGGATTCAATCCCTCGCCCCAAACCGCGCCCTCGAGGAGTCACGTGACGATCGCCGGCCCGTACCAGCGGCCCCCGACCGCGCAGCAGGCGGTGCTCGCCGAGCTCCGCCGGATGATCAGGCACGGCGAGCTCCCACCCGGCACCCAGCTGACGCAGGAGGCCCTGGCCGGCCGGCTCGGCGTGAGCCGCGTACCGGTGCGCGAGGCGCTGAAGATCCTGCAGGGCGAGGGCCAGGTCGTGCACACCCCGCACAGCGGGTACGCGGTCGCCAAGCTCGACTTCGACGACCTGCTGGAGATCAAGCGGCTCCGCGACATCCTGGAGGCCGAGGCCGTACGCCGGTCGATGCGCCGCTTCACCGATGGCGACGAGACACGGATGGCGGACGCGCTGCGCCGGATGGCCGACGCCGGGGACGACGTGGGCGCGCTCAACGTGGCGCACCGCGAGTTCCACTTCTGCGTCTTCCGCCCCGCGGGCATGCCACGCCTGCTGCGCATGCTCGACCAGCTCTGGGACTCCTCGGAGGCCTACCAGTCACTCCGCCACGCCGACTCCCACGGCCGCGAGGGCTCCTTCGAGGAACACTCCCAGATCTTCGAGGCCGCCCGCGCCCGCGACGCCTCCGCCCTCGTCAAACTCCTCAACAAACACCGCCAGCACACCATCGAGGAACTCCGCCCCGTCCTTCGCGACCACCGCTGACGACACGCGCCCCCGACCCAACCCTCGCCAACCGACTTCGTACAATCCGCACGTATCTTCGGCTTGACCGAAGCAACGGGGCCTCTCCGCGACACGGCTACCGGAAAATCGAGAAGTCGCTTGCCGAAAATCAGTAAGTCACTTCTCGATTTTCCGGATAGTGTCTTCACAGATTTCAGCAGACCTGCAAGAGGAGCCGTCGCATGGAGATGGTCCCCCGCGCGGCCACGGGCCTGATCGACGAGCTCGCGTCGGCGTTGCGGGTCGTCATCGTGAACGGGCCTCGCCAGTCGGGAAAGACGACGCTGCTCAAGCAGTACCAGCGGAGCCACGGCGGGACCTATCGCACCCTCGACGATCGGCAGATGGAGGAGGCGGCCCGCTCCGATCCGGTGGCCTTCACCCGGGAGGGCGATCCGCCGCGACTGATCGACGAGGTGCACCGAGGCGGCGACTGGCTCGTACGGGCCGTGAAGACCGCGGTCGACGAGGACCCGTCGCCCGGGCGGTTCCTGCTCTCCGGCTCGAGCAGGTTTCTCACCATCCCGACCCTGTCGGAGTCGCTGGCCGGCCGCGCCGCCTTCGTCGATCTCTGGCCGCTCAGCGCGGCCGAGCGTACGGGAGGCCGCACCGACTTCTATGACCGCGTGTTCGGCGACCCGGCATCGCTCGCCGGCGACTCCTCCTGGACGCGCACCGACTACCTCGACCTCGCTCTGATGGGCGGGTACCCCGAGGTCGTCGCGTTGAGTTCGGGTGTCGCACGGCGGGCGTGGTACGACGGCTACCTGACCACGATCGTCAACCGGGACATCAGCAACTTCGCCGAGATCGACAAGGCCCATGCGATCCCCCGGCTGCTCGCCCTGCTCGCCGCCCGGACCGGGAGCCCGCTGGTGCTCAGCACCCTCGCCCGGGCGGCCGACCTCAGCCCGGCGACCGCCCGCCAGTACCTCACCTATCTCGACGTGGTCTTCCTGACCACCGCGGTGCCGGCCTGGTCCGCCAACCTGACCGCGAAGATCGCGAAGACCCCGAAGATCTACCTCACCGACTCCGGGCTCGCGGGCCACCTCATGCGTGCGACGTCGGCGGGACTGAGGAGTCCCGGCAATCCCGCGCTGGGGCCGCTCGTCGAGACCCTCGCGCTCACCGAGTTGCTCAAGCTGAAGACGTGCAGCGGCTCGCCGGTGAACATCACGCAGCTACGGGACACCCAGGGCCGGGAGATCGACTTCATCCTGGAGGGTCCCGACGGGCGCGTCGTCGCGGTCGAGATCAAGGCCACGACCTCGCCTGGGGCCGACAGCGCCAAGCATCTGCGCTGGTTCAGGGACCAGCTCGGCGAGCGCTTCTCCACCGGTCTCGTCCTCCACCTCGGCACGCACGGCACGTCGTTCGGCGACCGCATCCAGGCACTGCCCCTGTCGGTCCTCTGGGGGCATGCGGCCGGCTGACCTCAGGTGTCGAAGCCGAGGCCGAGGCGGTCGAGGGTGCGGAGCCAGGGGCCGCGGTGGCCGGACTCGCGGTCGGCTGCGGCGATGGCGTGGCGGGTGGCGGTGATGGTTGTAGCCGGCGGCGTACGCGAGCCGCCCGCCGTACGCACGCCCGAAGAACGCGCAGAACCGCGTCGACACGTCGATCACCCCGCCAGCGGTGCGTGAACCGTCAGGTTGGCCGCGCCGAGCCGCTCCAGCTCCTCGATCTCCGACGGCCAGCGGCCCAGCCCGTTGCCGAGCCCGTGGGTAGGACTGGCGGAGCAGAACCCGCCGTTGCGCCCGGACGCCGCCCACGCCACGCGCGCGCCCTCGAGCAGTACGACGTCCCGGTCCGGCTCGCGCTCCTTGGCGATCAGCGCGGTCCACAGCCCGCTGAACCCGCCGCCGACCACGGCCAGCGAGCACCGCTCCCGCCCGCGCAACGGCGGCA
Source organism: Streptosporangiales bacterium (assembly GCA_009380095.1). Lineage (GTDB taxonomy): Bacteria > Actinomycetota > Actinomycetes > Streptosporangiales > Streptosporangiaceae > WHSL01. The sequence continues at coordinate 46,770 of WHSL01000009.1, forward strand.
GCGGATCCGGCCGGGCCGGGTCGTCAAGCCAGTACGGCCGGGGCTCGGCGTCGGCCCCAGCGGTCAGCGGATCCACGTCCAGTCCTCTCATCCGCACGGGTGCTGGAGGGCCGCGCCAGCGCGGAGTACATGGCGGACCACACGTCCTCCATCCGGCGCGAGCCTGTCGGCGTCTGCGCGCAGGTGACGCCGTGGAACTACCCGATGATGATGGCCGTCTGGAAGTTCGCGCCGGCGATCGCGGCGGGCAACGCGGTGGTGCTGAAGCCGTCCGACACCACGCCCGCCTCCACCGTGCTGATGGCGGAGATCTTCACCACCACCGGCGGGCCGGAGACGCCGGACGCGGACTACGGCCCGCTGAACAACGCGAACCAGCTGGAGCGGGTCGGCGGCTTCGTGGAGCGCGCGCCGGGCCACGCGGAGGTCGTCACCGGCGGCGCCCGCGTCGGGGCCCGGGGCTACTTCTACGCCCCCACGGTGATCGCCGGGCTGCGGCAGGACGACGAGATGGTCCAGAACGAGATCTTCGGCCCGGTCGCCACCGTGCAGCGGTTCACCGACGAGGCGCAGGCCCTGGAGTGGGCGAACGGCGTCAAGTACGGCCTCGCGTCCAGCGTGTGGACGCGCGACCACGGCCGGGCCATGCGGATGGCCAAGCGGCTCGACTTCGGGTGTGTGTGGATCAACACGCACATCCCGCTGGTGGCGGAGATGCCACGGCGGCTTCAAGCACTCCGGCCACGGCAAGGACCTGTCGATGTACGGATTCGAGGACTACACCCGCATCAAGCACGTCATGAGCTACATCGGCGAGTAAGGCAAGGGCGAGACGACGTTCCTGCACGGCGTCACGTTCGCCGGGCACCCAGCGCGACCGCGGTCGCGCTGGCCAACCTGGACGTGTTCGAGCGGGAGAAGCTGCTGGAGAACGTGCGCGCCAACGGGGCCGCGTTCCGCGCCACCCTGGAGCGGCTGCTCGACCTGCCGATCGTCGGGGACGTACGCGGCGAGGGGTACTTCTACGGGATCGAGCTGGTCCGCGACGAGGAGACCAAGGAGACGTTCACCGACGACGAGTCGGAGCGGCTGCTCCGCGGCTTCCTGTCCACGGCGCTGTACGACGCCGGGCTCATCTGCCGCGCCGACGACCGGGGCGACCCGGTCGTGCAGCTCGCGCCGCCGCTGATCTGCGGGCCGGAGCACTTCGACGAGATCGAGTCCATCCTCCGCAAGGTCCTCACGGAGGCGGCCAACCGCCTGTAGCGGGCGGAAGCCACTTCTTCATCGTCGGATGGACGGCTCGGATAAGCTCGCCGTTCATGCGGCTCGACGAGGTGGGGGTGCGCTACCGGCGCGGCGCCCCGTGGGTGCTGCGCCAGGTGTCGGTGGGCCTCACCGCCGGTGAGCTCATCGAGGTCACCGGGCGCAACGGCAGCGGCAAGTCCACCCTGCTGTCGGTGCTCCGCCGGAGTGCTCCGGCCGGGCACCGGCAGCGCTCGCCCCGGCGGCGGCGCTGCTGGCGGCGCTCGCCATCATGCACTCCATGCCGGAGCGGTCCCCGGGCCAGTCCGCCGGCGACGCGGCCGTCTCCTCCTACGCGCTCTCGGCGATCCTGCTGCTGTTCGCGTGGGCGTGGGCGACCCGGGAGACGCTCGCCGCCGAGCCCGAGGGCCTGCGCCGGCTCACCGCGATCGCGCTGGGCGGCACCGGCCGGGCGCGGGTCACCGGGCTGCTGGCCGCGTACGCGACCGGCCTGGCCGCCGCGTTCGTGGCCCTCGTCTGGCCGCTCGCGGCGGGCAACTTCGGCGGCGCGGACGCACGCGGGGTGGCGGCCGGGGCCGTACTGCACCTGCTCGCGCTGACCGCGGCGGTCGCGCTCGGCGCGGTGACCTCCGCGGAGGCCGTGGGCTCGCCGGCCAAGTCCACCCTGCTGCTCGCGGGCGGCCTGCTGGGCGCGCTGCTGCTCGGCGTGGCGCCCGCGCCCATCGCCTGGCTGGGGCTTCCCCTGCTCGACTGGAGCCGCGCCGCCACCGACGGCGTCGCCGCCCTGCTCGCCGCGCTGCCGGGGCTGGCGGCCCGTACGCTCGCCTGGTCGGCCGTGGCCTTCGCCGGATACGCCGCGCTCACCCGCGGCCGCCCGTAGGCTCCGCGCCGAAACGTCCAAGCGCAGGCCGGCGCCGGCGTAGTACTCCTTGAGGGGTCTACGCAGGTTCTACGCGCTGGGAGTTCGATGATGAAGGTCCACCGGGTAGTACCCAATGTCCGATCGAAGTCCGCGCCGGAGAGCCGAGAGTTCTACGGTCTGCTCGGCTTCGAGGAGGTCATGAACATCGGCTGGGTCATGACGCTGGCCTCCCCGTCCGTACCGGCGGCCCAGGTCAACTTCATCACCGGCGACAAGACCGCGGCGGTCACGCCCGACATGAGCGTCGAGGTGAACGACGTCGACGCGGCCTACGCGGCCATGCGGGAGCGCGGCGCCGAGATCGTGCATCCCCTGCAGGACGAGGAGTGGGGTGTCCGCCGGTTCTTCGTCCGCGACCCCAACGGGCGCGTCCTCAACGTCCTCAGCCACCGCTGAGGGCGCTCAGGCGGGCGGAGGGGCCTCGTCGCCGACGGCGGCGAGCTGGCCGCAGGCGCCGTCGATTTCCTGGCCACGGGTGTCCCGGACGGTGACGGCCACGCCGTGGGACTCCAGGCGGCGGACGAACTCCCGCTCGTCCTCCGGCCGGGAGGCGGTCCACTTCGAACCCGGTGTCGGGTTCAGCGGGATCAGGTTGACGTGCACGAGCTTCCCACGGATCAACTCCCCGAGCAGGTCGGCCCGCCAGGCCTGGTCGTTGATCTCGCGGATCAGCGCGTACTCGATGGAGACGCGGCGGCCGCTGACCTCGGCGTAGCGCCAGGCGGCGTCGAGGGCCTCGGCCACCTCCCACCGGTTGTTGACCGGCACGAGCTCGTCGCGCAGCTCGTCGTCGGGGGCGTGCAGAGACAGCGCCAGCCGTACGGAAAGACCCTCGCCGGCGAGCTTGTCGATCGCCGGCACCAGGCCGACCGTGGAGACGGTGATGCCGCGCTGGGACATGCCCAGCCCGCCGGGCGCCGGATCGGTGAGCCGCCGCACGGCCCCGAGCACCGCCTTGTAGTTGGCCAGCGGCTCGCCCATGCCCATGAACACGACGTTGCCGACCCGGCCGGGCCCGCCCTCGATCTCGCCCCGGGCCAGCGCCCGCGCCCCCGCGACCACCTGCTCGACGATCTCGGCGGTGGAGAGGTTGCGGGTCAGCCCCTGCTGGCCGGTGGCGCAGAACGGGCAGTTCATCCCGCACCCGGCCTGGGAGGAGACGCACATCGTGATCCGGTCGGGGTAACGCATCAGCACCGACTCGACGAGCGTGCCGTCGAAGGCGCGCCACAGCGTCTTGCGAGTGGCCCCGCGATCACATGTGAGATGCCTCACTGGTGTTAGCAACCGGGGAAGCAGCGCGTCGGACAGCCGGTCCCGTGTGCCGGCGGGAAGATCGGTCATCGCGGCCGGGTCGTCCACCAGCCGCGTGAAGTAGTGACGGGACAGCTGCCCGGCCCGGAACGGCTGCTCACCCAGCTCGGATACGACGCTCTTGCGCTCCTCGGGGGTCAGGTCCGCGAGGTGGCGCGGGGGCTTCGCGCGGCGCGGCGCGGCGAACGTGAGCTGGGCGACCATGGTCCTTCCAGTCTGACATCTCCGGCACAGTGCCCACGCCGGTCGGCCCTGCCCGCCGATCGCGAACGGGCAACGATGTCCACCCTGGTAGGCGCGGGACCGCGAAGGTGAATAGGGTCGGTGCCATGCCGACGTTCCGAAGGGGGTCCGACGCGGTACCCGGGGCCGGTGCCGGACCGCAGCGGGTGCTTGACCAGACCAGTCCGTACCGGAGCCGGCGTCTCGTGATCGAGTACGACGGGGTCACGACCGCCGCCTACTTCTCCGACGACCGCGGCGAGGTGGTCGCGGCCGCCTGGCTGGCCAACCACCAGCCGGCGCCGCCCGCGGCGGACCAGGCGCGCATCGAGGCCGGTCAGGCCCCGGTGATGCCCGCGCCGCACACCAAGCATCCGCAGGGCCGCCCCCCGCTCGATCCCAATGTCCTCGAGGTCGTCTGGTTCGAGGAGGGCGACGGCGTCGCCCTGCTGGAGGCCGGGCAGATCCTCGCGGTGATCCCGGGCTGGGCGGGTGCCTCCCGTGGCATGCCCGGCTACTGCCGCGACGCCGTCGGCCAGACGCCGTTCGCGTGGTCGCTCGACGACGCGCTCGAAGGCCTCAGGCCGCGCGTGGAGCAGGCGCGGGCGTACTGGCACTGGCGCGGCGGCGAGGGCGCGTGGGGCGGCTTCCAGCAGGCGGTCCTCGGGCACCTGCTGAACCGGCTCGGCCCCGGCGCGCACTACTGGGACGCCGGCGGCGACCGCCTGCCGATGATCGGCGTCACCGAGCGGCCCCCGACGAACGACCGGCCGTACTCGGTGCTCAGCACGGTCGGCATGAGCAGCCAGCGGATGCCGGTCGTCGAGCAGTACGTGGACGACGTGTCCCAGTACGGGCGCATCGAGCTGGCCCTGGCGAGCACGCTGCCCAGCCAGAACGCGGCACGGATCTTCCTGTGGCTGGCGCAGTACCCGTGGCGCGCGGTCACCTGGTTCGGCCCGGGCCACAGCGTGAAGTGGTATCACCAGCCGGACACGTTCCCGCTCGGCGGCGGGTACGAGGGCGTGCTGGTGCTGTCCGACCCCGACCGGCTGCCCGGGCCGCAGGCACCCGACCTGTCCGGCTTCAGCTTCGGCGGGGATCCGGTGCACTGGCTGTGGGTGCTGCCGATCACCGAGGAGGAGCGCCGGCTGGCCAAGGAGCGGGGCTCGGCGAGCCTCGTCAACCACCTGGCCGCGCAGAGCCGCTCCTGGATCGTCAGCGGCTGATGGCCTTACGGCCCTGACGCCGCTCGGCACGCGAGCGGCGTCAGGAAGGCCGTCAGGGAAGGACCGGAGGCACGAACGCGGTCAGCATCAGCCAGGCGACGGGCCCGCTGATCAGCAGCGAGTCGAGCCTGTCGAGCAGGCCGCCGTGGCCGGGCAGAAAGCGGCCCATGTCCTTGATCCCGAGGTCCCGCTTGACCATGGACTCGATGAGGTCGCCGAGCGTGGCGGCGCACACGATCGCGACCCCGAGCAGCGCCCCCTGCCAGTAGGAGCCGTCCAGCAGCAGCCCCACGGTGAGCGCGCCACCGATCATGCAGGCGGCGGTGGACCCGGCGAAGCCCTCCCAGGTCTTCTTGGGGCTGATCGTGGGGGCCATCTTGCGCCGGCCCGCGAAGATGCCGGCGAAGTAGCCGCCGATGTCGCTGCAGATGGTCACGACGATGAAGGTGATGATGCGTTCCGCGCCGTCCGTCGCGGCGAGCATCAGCATCCAGAAGGCGATGAGGAACGGCAGGTACGCGGTCACGAACGTGCCGGCGGCGACGTCCCGTACGTAGCCCGTGGCGCCCCGGGGCAGCCGCCACAGCATGACCGCGACGAACGTCATCGCGAGGACCCCGCTCAGCGCGGCGGCGCCGCCCACGTACGCACCGACCAGTATGCCGACGCCGCCGACCGCGATCGGCACCACGGCGATCCGGATGTCGCGCCCGGTCAGCGCCCGGTTCAGCTCCCACAGGGAGATCGCGAAGGCCGCGGTCATGACGCCGACGAAGAGTGACTTCTCCCAGAACAGGGACACCAGCACGAGCGCACCGAGCGCGACACCGGACGCCACCGCCACCGGCAGGTTGCGTCCGGTGTTCACCCGGCCCCGGCGCATGCCGTTCTCGTCCGGCCGCCCGGGGGCGGCGGACCCGCTGGCCACGCCTCAGACCTCGAGGAGTTCGGTTTCCTTGTGCTTGAGGAGCTCATCGATCTGCGCCACATACTTGTGGGTCACATCGTCGAGCTCCTTCTCCGCACGCCGCACGTCGTCCTCGCCGGCCTCGCCGCTCTTGGCCATCTTGTCGAGGGTGTCCTTCGCGCTGCGCCGCACGTTGCGGATGGAGATCCGGCCGTCCTCGGCCTTCTGCCGCGCGAGCTTCACGAACTCCTTGCGGCGCTCCTGGGAGAGCTCGGGGAAGACGACGCGGATGACCTTGCCGTCGTTGCCCGGGTTCACACCCAGGTCGCTGTCCCGGATGGCCTTCTCGATCGCCTGCATGGACGAGATGTCGAAGGGCTGGACGAGCACCATGCGCGGCTCGGGGACGTGGAAGGACGCCAGCTGGTTGATGGGCGTCGGCGTCCCGTAGTACTCCGCCGTGATCTTGTTGAACATGGACGGCGTGACGCGGCCGGTGCGGATACCGGAGAAGTCGTCCCTCGCGACCGCAACGGCCTTCTCCATTTTCTCCTCGGCTTCGAGGAGAGTGTCATCGATCATCGCGGCCTCCGGTTTCGTGCTGTTGTCAGTTGCCGGCCGGGCAGACCAGGGTGCCGATCTTCTCGCCGCGTACGGCCCGGACGATGTTGCCCTGCCCCATGAGGTCGAAGACGACGATCGGCAGCCCGTTGTCCATGCAGAGGCTCACCGCGGTGGCGTCCATCACCTTCAGGCCGCGGGTCAGGACCTCGTTGTAGTCAAGCCGATCGAACTTGACCGCGTCACGGTTGACGCGCGGATCGGAGTCGTACACGCCGTCGACCTGGGTGCCCTTGAGCACCGCCTGGGCACCCACCTCGAGGGCGCGCTGCGCGGCGCAGGTGTCGGTGGAGAAGAACGGGGCGCCGAGGCCCGCGCCGAAGATCACCACGCGGCCCTTCTCCAGGTGCCGGATGGCGCGGCGCGGGATGTAGGGCTCGGCGACCTGCCCCATCGTGATGGCGGTCTGCACGCGGGTGTCGATGCCGAGCTTCTCCAGGAAGTCCTGCAGAGCCAGGCAGTTGATCACCGTGCCGAGCATGCCCATGTAGTCACCACGGGCGCGGTCCATGCCGCGTTCGGCCATGGTGGCGCCGCGGAACATGTTGCCACCGCCGACCACGATGGCCACCTGCACGCCCTCGGTGACGGCCGCGGCGATCGACTCGGCGATGTGCGCGACCACGGACGGGTCGATGCCCAGCGGCTCACGGCCGGCGAACGCCTCACCCGAGACCTTGAGGACGACCCGGCGCCACCCGTGCACTGGCGGCCCACCGCTGCCGGTGAGCGCCGTGGCGGCGTCGGTCTCGGTCTCCTGCACGGCGGCGGCCTCCCTCATGCGGCTGCGTATATGAGTGACCGGCCTCAACGCCGCGAGGCCGGTGGCGCCTCCCGAGGCCCTACCCGCCGGCCGGCGGATGGACCCCGGGAGACCAGTGTCTCCTAGGCCTGGCCGACCTTGAAGCGTACGAACCGCGTCACGTTGACACCGGCGTCGGAGAGCACCCTGCGCACCGGGGTCTTGTTGTCCTTCACGAACGGCTGCTCCAGGAGCGTGACGTCCTTGAAGAACCCGCCCAGCCGGCCTTCCACGATCTTCGGAATGGCCTGCTCGGGCTTGCCCTCGTTGCGGGTGATCTCCTCGGCGATGCGCCGCTCGTTGGCGATGACGTCCTCCGGGACGTCGTCACGCGAGAGGTACTTCGGCGCGAGCGCGGCGATCTGCTGTGCGATCTCCGTGCCGACCTCCGGGTTGTCGGCGTCGAGCTGCACCAGCACACCGAGGGTCGGCGGCAGCCCGGGGTCGGACTTGTGCAGGTAACTCTGCACGGGACCGCCCTCGAACTGCGCGAACCGGCGCAGCTCCAGCTTCTCACCGATGGTGGCGCTGGTCTCTTCGATCAGGGCCTGGACGGTCTTGCCGGGCTGGATCTCGCTGGACAGCAGGGCGGCCACGTCCGCCGGCCGGTTCTCCGCCACGTAGGCGGCGATCTCGACGGCCAGGTCCTGGAACCGGTCGAGCTTGGCCACGAAGTCGGTCTCGCAGTTGAGCTCGAGCAGCACGGCCGAGTCGGGCGCGACGCGGTGCAGCGTCACCAGGCCCTGGGCGGCGGTGCGCTCGGCGCGCTTACCGACGTCCTTGGCGCCCTTCTTGCGAAGGACCTCGACGGCGGCGTCGAAGTCGCCGTCGGCCTCCTCGAGGGCCTTCTTGCTGTCCATCATCCCGGCGCCGGTGTACTGCCGGAGCCTTTTCACGTCCTGGGCGGAGAAGTTCGCCATCTTTTCGAATTCTCGCTATCTCGTCGGTCGGGTTCAGGCCTGCTTCTCGTCGGCGGCGGCGACGGCCTCTTCGGCGGGCGTGGCCTCTTCGGCGGTCGCAGCCTCGTCGGTCGCAGCCTCTTCCGCGGTCGCAGCCTCGTCGGCGGGCGTGGCCTCTTCGGCGGTCCCAGCCTCGTCGGCGGTCCCAGCCTCCGTGGCGGGCTCCGCCTCGGCGGCGGCGGCGGCCTCGGGGGTCGCCTCCGCTGCCGGAGCGGCCTCTTCGGTCGCGGGCTCGGCGGTCGCGGGCTCGGCGGTCGCGGGCTCGGCGGTCGCGGTCGCCGTCGCGGTCGCGGTCGCGGCCGTGGCGGCGTCGACCTCGGCGGCCAGGCTCTGGGCCTCGGCGTCGGTGGCCTCCGCGGCGACCTCGCCGGCCGCACCGGCCGGGGCCTCGGCGGCGTTGCCCTCGAGCAGCTGCCGCTCCCACTCGGCCAGCGGCTCCTCGGAACCCAGGTCGCCGGCCGGCTTCTCGTCACTCGCGGTGGCGGCGCCGGAACGCGCGATCAGGCCGTCGGCCGCGGCATCCGCGATGACGCGGGTGAGCAGGCTGACGCTGCGGATCGCGTCGTCGTTACCCGGGATCGGGTAGTCGACCTCGTCCGGGTCGCAGTTGGTGTCGAGGATCGCCACCACCGGGATGTTGAGCTTCCGGGCCTCGTTGACCGCGATGTGCTCCTTCTTGGTGTCCACGATCCACACCGCGCTCGGCACCCGGCCCATGTCGCGGATGCCGCCGAGCGTGCGGTCCAGCTTGTCGCGCTCGCGCTTGAGGCCGAGCAGCTCCTTCTTCGTCATGCCGGAGCCGGCGACGTCGTCGAAGTCGATCTCCTCGAGCTCCTTGAGCCGCTGGAGGCGCTTGTGCACGGTGGAGAAGTTGGTGAGCATGCCGCCCAGCCAGCGCTGGTTCACGAAGGGCATGCCGACCCGGCGCGCCTGCTCGGCGATCGCCTCCTGGGCCTGCTTCTTGGTCCCCACGAAGAGCACCGAGCCACCGTGCGCGACGGTCTCCTTGACGAACTCGTACGCACGGTCGATGTAGTCGAGCGACTTCTGGAGATCAATGATGTAGATGCCGTTGCGCTCGGTGAAGATGAAGCGCTTCATCTTCGGGTTCCAGCGCCGCGTCTGGTGTCCGAAGTGGACACCGCTCTCCAGCAGCTGCTTCATGGTCACGACTGCGGCCATGAGTGGTCCTCCTCTGTGCGGGCGGCCCGCGGGCGGCCCGCCTCGGTTAGTCCTGACGCCCTGGCGCGCCCGCCGCGTCCTGCCGGACGCGGACCGCTGGGCTCACCTCCACCGATTCCGCCGGTGGCGTGGGGCGTGCGATATGCCGGCACCTTCGGTGGCGGGGGCGGAGGACGAGGATTCGTCCGCCGCGGCCTCGCTCACCTCGGGGGCCGACTCATGAGTTTACCGGCCGAGACGGGCCGTCGGTGAATCGTCCACAGGGCCGTCTCAATGGATCTTCTCGCTCGGGAGTTTTCCCCAGAACGTGATTCGCCTCTCCGGGGGCCCACCCCCACGCTCCACCCTCGGAACATGACGACGCAACACCGCCACCCCACCACTCCGCACACCCCCGCGGAGACGCCCCTCCCCACCGCGCGCACCCCCACGGACCTGCAACTTGTCCCGACACCGCGCCGACGGTCAGAGGTATCGCCAAGGCTCCTGGGCTACCTGCTGCTACTGCAGTCACTGCCGTGGCTCGTACTGCCGACACCCCCGTGGGTGCCCTCCCTGCCGCCCCCCTCACTGCCCTCGCTGCCGTCCCCGCCCTCGTTGCCCTCGCTGCCGGGCCTGCCCTCGCTGCCGTCCCCGCCCTCGTTGCCCTCGCTGCCGGGCCTGCCCTC
>WHSL01000029.1 GCA_009380095.1 Streptosporangiales bacterium
GCGCGTGGGGCGAAAAGATCATCGACCTGGACGACGCGTACGCCGAGGAGGTCGCCCTGCGCCGGGACATCCTGGCCGGCGACCCGACCCGCCTCACCGAGCTGCCGCACATGCGCCCGGCCGCCTGGGACGCCCTGCTCACCGTGCTGCGAACGCTCACGGCCGAACACCCGGAGACCATGACCCTCCACCGCCTCCCAGGCGAGCACGGCGAGGAAGCCCGCCTGCGCTGGGTCAACAACCGCCTCGGCACCCACCGCACCTTCCGGTACGGCGACGACACCACCCTTCCCGAAGGCCCCCTGGCCTTCCTCGGCACACAGATCCAGGACGACGTCGTACTGCTGGACGAGCGCGACGGCCGGCTCTGGGCGGACGCCGGCCTCGTCACGTTCGCCTCGAACTGGTCCCTGGCCTTCGTCACCGGCCTGCCGTTCCTCGAGGTGCACCGCCCGGTGCCGCGCGACCTCGCGGACGGGGCGATCCCCCGCGCGGAACGGTTCCTGCTGCGGATGGCGCCCGGCGAGACCTGCCGCCGGACCAACTGGACGGTGACCGTCGGCGACGACCTGGACCAGTCCCTGGAGGCGGCGCCCGTGACGGGACCCCACCGGGCACGGATCCTCGACGCAGGCCTCGACCCCGGCCGTGATCTGCATCTCCGGGTCGAGGTTCAGCATCTGCTGCGGCTCGCGGAATCCGCCGCCATACTCTTCTTGATCCGGACGTGTCAGCTGTCCTTCGCGGAGGTCGCGGGCGTTCCGGAGTGGCGCGCCCGGCTCGCCGCGGTGCTCGCGGAGCTGCCCGAGGACGTCGCCGCGTACAAGGGGGTGGCGGCCTACCGCGAGCCGGCCGTGGCGTGGCTGCGGCAGGCACGGCGGACCGAAATCCATGTGACACGTCCGTCTGGGTAGGGACGGAACGGGCCAACGACCGGGTGACACGGGGAGCGTGAGCGAGTGGCCGCACCGATCGAGGACTACGCGCTGGTGGGCGACATGCAGAGCGCGGCGCTCATCGGCAGGGACGGGTCCGTCGACTGGATGTGCCTGCCCCGCTTCGACTCGTCGGCGTTCTTCACCGCGCTGCTCGGCGACAGGAACAACGGGCGGTGGTCGATACGGCCGGAGAACGGCGAGCCCCGCGCCGTCCGCCGCCGCTACCGCGCGGACACGCTGATCCTGGAGACGGAGTGGGACGCGCCCGAGGGCACCGTACGGCTCATCGACTTCATGCCGCCCCGGCACAAGGCGCCCGACATCGTCCGCATCGTGGAAGGCGTGTCCGGCACCGTACCGATGACCACCGAAATGGTGATCCGGTTCGACTACGGCCGGGTGGTGCCGTGGATGCGCCGCCAGAACGGCGACATCGCCGGCGTCGCCGGGCCGGACTCGGTCTGGCTGCGCAGCCCGGTCCAGCTGCGCGGTCACAACTTCTCGCACGGCGCCGACTTCGAGGTCCGGGCCGGCGAACGGGTCCCGTTCGTGCTGACCTGGCATCCGAGCTGGGAGGAGCCGCCGGAGGCGGTGGACCCCGAGCTGGCCCTGCGGGAGACCGAGGAGTACTGGACGGAGTGGGCCTCGCACTGCACGTACGCCGGTGAGTGGCGGGACGCCGTGGTGCGCTCGCTGATCACGCTGAAGGCGCTCACGTACGAGCCCACCGGCGGCATCGTCGCCGCGCCCACCGCCTCGCTGCCCGAGGACCTCGGCGGCGAGCGCAACTGGGACTACCGGTACTGCTGGCTGCGCGACGCCACGATCACGCTGGAGGCGCTGCTCCGCACCGGCTACACCGAGGAGGCCGACGAGTGGCGGGAGTGGCTCGTCCGCGCCGTGGCCGGCTCCCCCGACGACATGCAGATCATGTACACGGTGCTGGGCGAGCGGCGCATTCCGGAGTGGACCGCCGACTTCCTCTCCGGGTACGAGAACTCGCGCCCGGTGCGGATCGGCAACGGCGCCGCGGGCCAGCTGCAGCTCGACGTGTACGGCGAGGTCATGGACGCGCTGTACCTGGCCCGGCAGGCCGGGCTGAGCGCCGCCGAGCACGTGTGGGCGATACAGCGCACACTGCTCACGTACCTGGAGAAGATCTGGGACGAACCCGACGACGGCCTGTGGGAGATCCGCGGTACCCGGCGGCACTTCGTGCACTCCAAGGTGATGGCCTGGTCGGCGTTCGACCGCGGCATCCGCATGATCGAGGACTTCGGCCGCAAGGGCCCGCTGGGACGCTGGCGGAAGGTGCGGAACCGGATCCACGCCGAGGTCTGCGAGCAGGGCTTCGACCCCAAGCGGAACACCTTCACACAGTTCTACGGCAGCAGCGGGCTCGACGCGGCGCTGCTGATGATCCCCGAGGTGGGCTTCCTCCCGTACGACGACCCGCGCGTGGTCGGCACCATCGAGGCGGTCCGCAAGGAGCTCACCGTGGAGGGCTTCGTGCTCCGCTACGATCCGAACGCGGACGGCGGCGTGGACGGGCTCCGCGGCGAGGAGGGCGCGTTCCTCGCGTGCAGCTTCTGGATGGCCGACGCGCTCAGCCGCATCGGGCGTGGCGATGACGCGCTGGAACAGTTCGAACGGCTGCTGTCGCTCCGCAACGACGTGGGGCTGCTGAGCGAGGAGTACGACCCCCGCTACAACCGTCTCGTCGGGAACATGCCGCAGGCGTTCAGCCACGTCCCGCTGATCCGTACGGCGCTCAACCTGTCCGGCTTCGACGGGGCCCGGCGCGGCACCGGCGTGACCCCGCCGGAGGACCCGCACCGGCGCGGATGACCGGCGCGTCCGGTCGGCCACGTATCCGCCGGGTCACCGGTCGCGGCGTGAGACCGATGAGTTCTCCCGGCGCCGGTGGTCACATCAGGTGACCCGGATGAACCGCCTCCAGAGGAGATGACCGTGACGGACGCCGACTCCAGCCCCGGCCGCGTCGAGCTGGGCCCCCAGGCCGAGCGGATCAAGACGCTGGCCGACGGCATCAGCGACGCCGTGCTCGGCGCGCCGACGCCCTGCCCCGGCTTCACCGTCCGGGCGATGCTGAACCACATGCTGCTGCTCACGATGGCGTTCCGCGTCGCGGCGGAGAAGGGGCCGGACCTGGGCCCGCCGCCGGAGGCGCCGCCCGACGACCTGCCCTCCTCCTGGCGGGAGCTGCTCCGGGTACGGCTCGACGCGCTCGCCGCCGCCTGGCGAGAGCCGGACGCGTACGCCGGCGAGACCTCGGTGGGCGGCGTCACGCTGCCGGCACCGGTCGCCGCGCGGGTGGCGCTCACCGAGCTGCTCATGCACGGCTGGGACCTGGCGAAGGCCACCGGGCTGCCGTACGCGCCGGACGAGACCACGGTCGCGGAGTGCATGATGATCCTCGCCGACACGCCGGAGGAGGGCACGCCCGGCCTGTTCGGCCCGGTCGTGAAGGTGCCGGACGACGCGCCGCCGTTCGACCGGGCGCTCGCCCTGGCCGGCCGCGACCCGGCCTGGACGCCGGCGGACGCGCGCGGCTCCGCCCCCTCCACCGGTGAGCGGATGGTCGCCACGAACGGGGTGGAGCTGTGCGCGGAGGCGTTCGGCGACCCGGCGCACCCGGCGATCCTGCTCTCCGGCGGCGGCTCGCACTCCATGCTGTTCTGGGACGAGGAGTTCTGCGAGCGGCTGGCCGCCGCGGGCCGCTACGTGGTCCGCTACGACCAGCGGGACACCGGCCGCTCCACCACTCACCCGCCCGGCGATGCGGACTACCGGCTCGCGGATCTCGCGGTGGACGCCTGCGGCCTGCTCGACGGGTTCGGCGTGGACCGCGCGCACGTCGTCGGATTCTCCCTGGGCGGCGGCATCGGCCAGGTCATGGCGCTGGACCACGCGGATCGGGTCGCCTCGCTCACGCTGATCGCCACGAGCCCGGTGGGGCCCGGCGGCGTGACCGAGGAGCTGCCCGGCCCGGGTCCGGAGTTCGAGGCCCGGCTGGCCGAGCTCGGCGAGCCTGGCCCGGACGACCGTGAGGCCGCGATCGCGCACGGCGTCGGTTTCGAGCGGCTGTGCGCCGCGGACCCGCCCGGCTTCGAGGAGGCGGCCCGGCGGGAGCGCGCGGGGCGGGTCTTCGACCGGGCGATCAACCTCGCGTCGATCTTCAACCACACGACCCCGGCGTTCGCGCCATGGCCGAGCGAGCGCCTCGGCGAGATCGGCGTGCCCACGCTCGTCGTGCACGGGCGCCGCGACCCGGTCCTGCCGTACCCGCACGGCAAGGCGCTGGCCGCGGCGATCCCCGGCGCCGGCCTACTCACCCTGGAACACGGCCACGACCTCCTCCGCTCCGACTGGGACGTACTGATCCCAGCAATCGTCAAACACACCGAAGCCTGACGACCACTCCCGCAAATCTTGGCTGCCTACCGCACGAGCTTCGGGTCGAAGAAGTCGCGGAGGGCGTCGCCGAGGAGGTTGAAGGCCAGCACGGTGGCGCTGATGGCGAGCCCGGGGAAGACGATCATCCAGGGCGCCACCTGGAAGTACGTGGCGCCCTGGCTGAGCATCAGGCCCCAGGACGGGTTCGGCGGCGGCGTGCCGATGCCGAGGAACGTCAGCGCCGCCTCGGCCACGATGACCGTGCCGAACCCGAGGCTGGCCACCACGATCAGCGACGGCACCATGTTGGGCAGGCCGTGCCGGAGCATGATCCGGGTACGGCTCGCGCCCAGCACCACCGCCGCGGAGATGAAGTCCTCGCTCTTGATCCGCAACATCTCCCCGCGCGCGATCCGGGCGAACCGCGGCACGGTCAGCACGGCCAGCGCCGCGATCACGTTCTGCACGCTCGGCCCCAGCAGCGACGCGATGAACAGCGCGAGGATCAGCGGCGGGATGGACAGCATCGCGTCGATGAAGCCCTGCAGCACCGCGTCCACCGGCCCGCCCAGGTAGCCGGACGCGATGCCCAGCGTCGCGCCGAGCAGCAACGAGATCATGATCGTCATCGTGCCCACGTACAGCGAGATCTGCGAGCCGTGCATGATCCTGCTGAGCACGTCGCGGCCCAGGTCGTCGCTGCCGAGCAGGTGCGCGGCGGACGGCCCCTGCAGGATCGCCGTGCGGTCCTGCGCGAGCGGGTCGTGCGGGGCGATCATCGAGGCGCCGAACGCCAGCACGATGAACACCAGGATCACCAGCGCGGAGACCGCGCCCATCGGCTGCGTACGGACGAACCGCTTCAGCCCGGCCCAGCGGCTCTCCGTGGGCATCCGGTCGGCCGCCGCCGCGTCCGTGGCCGGGGGCGCCGCCGTCATCGGTGTATCGGACATTCAGACACTCCCCATGTCAGTCGGCGCGCCGCATACGCGGGTTGACCCAGCCGTAACACATGTCGACCACGATGTTCACCACGATGAAGATGGCGCCGTACAGCAGCACGCACATCTGCAGCAGCGGATAGTCGCGGTTGTTGACGGCCTCGAACACCGTCCGTCCCAGCCCGGGCAGCGCGAACACCTGCTCGAGGATGACCGTCCCGCCGAGCAGCGCGCCGAGCTGCACGCCGATCAGCGTGAGCACCGGCAGCATGGAGTTGCGCAGTGCGTGCTTGAACAGCACCACGCGCTCCGGGGCGCCCTTGGCGCGCAGCGTCCGGACGAAGTCGGCGCCGAGCACCTCGAGCATGGACGACCGGGACAGCCGGGCGATGCTCGCCGCGAGCACCACGCCGAGCGCCGCGGCCGGCATCGCCATCTGCGCGAGGTTGGCCACCGGGTCCGTGAAGAAGCCGCGGTACTCCAGCGGCGGCACCCACCTCAGCACGACCGAGCTGAACGTGATGAGCAGCAGGCCGAGCCAGAAGTTGGGCACGGACAGGCCGGTGACCGCGGTGACCCGCAGCACGTTGTCCAGCCAGCCGTTCCGCCGTACCGCCGACACCACGCCCATGAGCAGCCCGATCGTCACGGCCAGGGCCACCGCGATGAAGGTCAGCTCGATGGTCAGCGGCAGCCGGGCGAAAACGACCTCGCCGACCGGGCGGCCCAGCGAGTACGAGGTGCCGAAGTCGCCGCGCACCGCGCCCGTGTACCAGGAGGCGAGCTGCTCCCAGACGGGCCGGTCCAGGCCGAACTCGGCGGTGATCTGCTTGATCCGCTCGGGTGACACCGCCGCGTCGCCGAGCTGCGCGCGCACCGGGTCTCCCGGGATCAACCTGACGACCACGAACAGCGTGATCGTCATGATGTTCAGGATGAGGAAACCGTAGGCGAGCCGTCTCAGGAACATCTGGAGCATGAGGGCCTCATCGAGGTCGCGTGGCGGTCAAGGGCGGCATCACATGAAGCAGGGGCAGGCGGCCACCGCGTGCCCCTCCGCGACGGCCACCAGGTCGGGACGCCGCGCCGCCGACTCGGGTACGGCGTGCGGGCAGCGCGGGTGGAACCGGCAGCCGGACGGCGGGTTCGCCGGGCTCGGCACCTCCCCGGTCAGCCGGACCCGCTCGCCCATCGACTTCTCCGCGTCCATCTGCGGGATCGCCGACAGCAGCGCCTGCGTGTACGGGTGCCGCGGGTTGGCGAACAACTCCTCCGTGGGCGCCGTCTCCACGAGCTGCCCCAGGTACATCACGCAGATGCGGTCCGCGATGTACCGGACCACGTTCAGGTCGTGCGAGATGAACAGGTACGACAGCCCGCGGTCCCGCTGCAGCTCGCGCAGCAGGTTGACGATCTGCGCCTGGATGGACACGTCCAACGCGGACACCGCCTCGTCGCACACCACGAAGTCCGGGTCGGTGGCCAGCGCCCGGGCGATCCCGATGCGCTGCCGCTGACCGCCGGAGAACTGGTGCGGGAACCGCGTCGCGTCCCGCGGCGACAGCCCGACCTGCGCGAGCAGCCGCTCCACGGCGGCGCGGCGCTGGGCCCGGTCGCCGATGCGGTGCACGATCAGGCCCTCGGCGATGATGTCGCCGACCTTCATCCGCGGGTCCAGGGAGCTGAACGGGTCCTGGAAGATGATCTGCAGCCGGCGGCGCTGCGCCGCCAGCTCCGCGCGGCTCATCCCGGTCAGGTCCCGCCCGTCGAAGGTGACGGTGCCGGCGGTGGGTCTCAGCAGGCCGAGCACGAGCCGGCCGATCGTGGACTTGCCGCAGCCGGACTCGCCGACCAGGCCGACGGTCTCGCCGCGCCGTACGGAGAACGACACGCCGTCCACGGCCTGCACGGTCCCGCCGCCCCCGCCGAACGCGCGGCGGCGGATCGGGAAGTGCTTGACCAGGTCGGTCACGTCGAGCAAGGGCGCGCCCCCGGCCTGGTCGACGGCCGGGCCGGTGGCGGTGGCCGGTTGGGTCATCGCAGCGCCTCCTGGATCGGTCCGGTCACCCTCTCGTCCACCAGCCAGCACCGGCTGTCCCGCCCCGGTCCGAGGGCCAGCAGGTCCGGCGCGGACTCGTGGCAGGTGTCGAAGGCCTTGGCGCAGCGCGGGCTGAACCGGCAGCCGGACGGCATGTTGTGCGCGTTCGGCACCGTCCCCTTGATCACGTGCAGCGCCTGCGACCGGTCCGTCATCGGCCCGGGCATGCTCTGCAGCAGCGCCTCGGTGTACGGGTGCCGCGGCCGGTGCAGCACCTCGTCCACCGGCCCGCGCTCCACCACCTGGCCCGCGTACATGACGATCACCCGCTCGGCCATCTCGGCCACCACCGCGAGGTCGTGGGTGATGAGCAGCAGCGCCGCGCCGGTCTCGGCCTGGGTGCGCTGCAGCAGGCCGAGGATCTGCGCCTGGACGGTCACGTCCAGCGCGGTGGTCGGCTCGTCGGCGATCAGCAGTTCCGGCCCGCAGGCCAGCGCCATCGCGATCATCACGCGCTGGCGCTGGCCCCCGGACAGCTCGTGCGGGTAGGCGCGCAGCCGCGCCTCCGGATCCGGGATGCCGACCCGTTTCAGCAGGTCGAGGGTCCGGGCGCGCGCCTCCGCGCGCCCGAGGTCCTCATGGATCCGCAACGCCTCCATGACCTGGTGGCCCACCGTGTAGACGGGGTCGAGGCAGGTGGTGGGGTCCTGGAAGATCATGCCGATGTCCCGGCCGCGGATCCGGCGGTACTCCCGCTCCGGCAGCCCGGCGAGCTCCCGCCCGCGCAGCCGGATGGAGCCGCCGGACACCCGGCCCGTACTTTCCAGCAGGCCGAGCACGGACAGAGCGGTGACGCTCTTGCCCGAGCCCGACTCCCCCACCACCGCGACGCTCTCCCCCGCCGCGACGGAGAACGAGACATCGTTGATCACCTCGACCTCGCCGTACCGGGTGTCGAACGACGTGCTGAGCCGTTCGATCTCCAGGACGGGCGTGCCGTTCGCGCTTCCGGTCACTGCTGCGCCAGCCATGTCTCACGGAGCTCCGGGTAGCCGTACTCGGGCTGCGGGTGGAACCGCTTGACCTCCTGGTGCAGCAGCACCTTGGTCGGGTGGTTCCAGACCTGGACCGGCGGGAGCGCCTGCTCCAGCACGTAGCGCTGGATCTCCTTGATCTTCTCGGCGCGCTCCTTCGGGTCCATGATCTGGGTCTGCTCCTCGACCATCTTGTCGAGCTTGGGGTCGTTGACGCCCATCCAGTTGCGCGGGCCGTCGGAGTGCAGCTGGTCGCGGAGCCAGTAGTCCGGCTCGAGGAACGGCGTCTGCGGGCCCACCGACATCTCGTACTGCTGCTTCGGCCAGCGGCTGGTGAAGTACGTGGCGTACTCGACGACCTCGATCTTGGCCCGGACGCCGATCTTGGCGAAGTCCTCGACCAGCCACTCGGCGACGCGCGGGTAGAGGGGACCATACCCCTGGGTGACCATCAGCTTGAGGTCCAGGCCGTTGGGGTAGCCGGCCTCGGCCAGCAGGCGCTTGGCCTCCGTCGGGTTCGTGGGCTGCAGCTGGGCCAGCTCCGCGTCGGGCAGCGCCCACTGCTTCAGCGAGACCGCCACCGGGCCGCCGTACTGGCCGCCCTTGAAGATCGCGTCCTTCATGGACTTGCGCTGGATCGCCATGCTGAGCGCCTTGCGGACCCGTACGTCGTCCAGCGGCTTGTGGTCGACGTTCAGGAAGAGGTTGACCGGCGTGCCGGACAGCAGGTTCAGCACGCGCGTGCCGGCCACCGACCGCTCCAGCGCAACCGCCTCCTCGTCGGTGGTGGCGCCGACGAGCTGCGTCTCACCGGAACGGTACGCCGCGATGCGCGCGCCCTGGTCCGGCACGACCTTGAAGACCACCCGGTCCAGGTAGGGCTTGCCCTTCTCCCAGTAGTCCGGGTTCTTCTTGTACGTGGCCGCGACGTTGCGCTCCCACTTCTCGAGGATGAACGGCCCTGTCCCGATGGCCTTGGTCTGCAGCTCGAACTTCCCCTCGGCCCCCTCCTTGGGGATGATCCACATGAACTGGTCGGCCATGTTGTTGAGCAGCGGCGCGAACGGCTTCGAGAGCTTGAGCTCGACCGTGTGGTCGTCCTTCGCGGTCATCTTCGTGACCGGGCCCAGCGCCCCCACCTGGAAGCCCTTCTCGCGGATCCGCTCGAACGTCGCGATCACGTCGTCGGCCACGAACTCCCGGCCGTTCACCGGGGCGACGTTCTGCCACTTCACACCCTCGCGCAGGTGGAAGGTGTAGGTGAGGCCGTCCTCCGAGATGTCCCAGGACGTGGCCAGATCGGGTTCGAGCTTCAGCGCGCCGTACGGCTGGTCGGGGCCGATCTTGTGCCGCAGCAGCCGGCCGTAGGTCATGCCGACCCGCTCCTGGGTGTTGAACGAAGGCGACTCGTGCGGGTCGAGCGTGGTGCCGTCCGACGGCATCGCGATGTTGAGGGTGCCGCCCGGCTTGGGCGGACCCCCGTCGTCGCCGCTGCCGGTGGACGGCGACGAGCCGCCGCACGCGGAGGCCACGACGAGCACTCCGGCTGTGAGCGCCGCCATCAGGGGTCGTTTCACGCGTTCTCCTCAGGTTGCGGATGGCGATGCACCCCTTGGGGGGCTGGGTCGCTCGCCATACGGGGGCGGATGCTGGGAGAGCCGGCGAGGGATGAGCCGACGGTCGTCCGGCCGGTTCCGGTTGGGTCCGTACCGGGTATCTGTGCGGGTATGGCCGTGCTGTCGGGGGCCGTACATAGGACGAGCCTCGGCGGTGCGCCGGGCCTGGGTCGGGCCGCACCTCAGGTGGGCCGTCTCGTAGCGCAGTGAAATTCTAGAACTGTCTTCTAAAGCAGAACGACAACATCTGGCACGGAGCGTGTCAATACCTCGCCGGATTCCCGTTCATCTCTGGGAAACATCCCCTGTCACAAGGCCGGAAGCGGAGCGCGATCGTGCGCTCACCAAACGCGATGGGTCGGGTCATCCCATGTCGTGCAGCCCGTCTTCGGGGGCCTCTCCCCGGAGACACGGCCGCGGGGCGCCCGCCGTTTCGGCGGACGCCCCGCGGCCGGTGTCCGGCGCCCGGCGGTCTCGAACCGGCCGGGCGCCGATTAGGCGGGATGGGGCAGGTTTGTGGCGATGATGTCGGTGATGTCCGTGATGTCCGTAGTGGCACCCAGGCGGACCGGCTGGGTGGTGCGCAGCCGGAGTGTCTCCGCCGGGGCGGGGAAGCGTCCGGGCATGCCGGTGAGGCCGAGGAGCCGGTCCAGCGCCGGCGAGAAGCCCGCGACCAGCAGTGGCCTGCCGTGCTGGGCGGCGGCCGCCTCGAGGGTCAGCAGGCCGCTCAGTCCGCAGGCGTCGATGAAGGTCAGTCCGTTCACGTCGAGCGCCACCGGCACACCCGTCGCGATCATGCCCGCCACCCGGGCCCACAGCTGCGGAACCGTACAGATGTCGAGTTCCCCGGCGATCGGCACGATCAGTACGGTCTCGTCGTCCCGGCTGCCGCGGTGTGGAGCCTGCGTCGTGCTGTTCACCATGAAGCGCCCCCTACGCGTTCTGGCTTCCGAGCTCACGAGCACTCGTCCGAAAAGTCGACGGCCACCGGCACCTCCCCCGGTGCCACCAGGCCGTCCGCACGCAATATAGGCACGCCACCCCGACCCACGACAACGCGCGCAGGCCCCCACGTACCCCACCTGTCGAAATGTTGACCCCACTTGAGGAGGCTTTGGACTTCCCCCACCAAACCTCCCTCCGCGAGCTCTCCCCCGGGCGATGATGGTGAGCCCGCCCCCTGCGGAGGCCGCCGGGGATCACAGCGCTCCCCGGCCAAGCCCGCACCGAGGCGGTCGGGTCGTCGCCTGCCGGGGCCTGCACGCGCGGGTCGCCGCGGCGCGTCCCGAAGCGCGAGTACGCGGCGACCACGAGCACGGCGTGCGCCGCCTCCGGGCGTTCGGAGCGGGAGTGGCGGGAGCGGCCGTGCAGCTCGGAGGCTCCGCCGGTGGCGACGAGCAGGGCGCCCCGGGTGAGGCGACCCATCCCGTCCGCCAGGTCATCAACGACCACCGCCATTGGTTCACCGGCGTCCTGCGGGATCTCCTAGCGGAATCCGGTCACCCCGACCCGGACGGCACGGCCCACCTACTGGTCATCCTCCGCGACGGCCTCGTCATCACCGCCGACCTCGACGACCCGGCCACCCGGAGGCCGTACGTGCGCAAATCCCTCGGCTACGCCGACGCCGTCGAGCTCCTCGGCGGCAGGAGCCCCGCGATCGAGCTGCTGGACTGGCGTCGAGCAGGTTGAGCGCATAGGCGTGCTTCGCCAGCGCCATGGGGCTCGTCGGCTCGCAGCGCGAGCTCGACACCTCCGACGCGTCGGTCACCGCCGAGGTCGGTCTCGGCCCGGACGGCTCCGGCGGCTTCGGCCTCAACGTGACGCTCAGGGTCGAGCTCCCGGAGAGCATCTCCGAGGAGGACGGCAAGGCCCTCGTCGAGGCCGCCCACCACGTCTGCCCGTACTCCGACGCCACCCGCGGCAACATCCCCGTCGACCTCGTCATCGAGTGACCCCACCCCGGCACTACGCCACGGCCTTGAGGATCTTGGGCCTGCGGGAAACGCCGCGGGGAAGGACCGTCCGCGAACGATCCCTCCCCGAAGCCGAGCCCGTTACCTGCGGAGCAGGGAGCGGAGCACGTACTGCATGATGCCGCCGTTGCGGTAGTAGTCCGCCTCGCCGGGAGTGTCGATGCGCACCACGGCCTCGAACTCCACCTCACCGGCCCGCACCGCGACGGTCCGCGGGACGGAGCCGTCGTTGAGCGCGGTCACGCCGGTGATCTCGAAGGTCTCCTCGCCGGTGAGGCCGAGCGTCTCCGCCGACTGGCCGGCCGGGAACTGCAGCGGCAGCACGCCCATGCCGATCAGGTTGGAGCGGTGGATGCGCTCGTACGACTCCGCGATCACCGCGCGGACCCCGAGCAGCGCCGTGCCCTTGGCCGCCCAGTCGCGGGAGGACCCGGAGCCGTACTCCTTGCCGGCCAGGACCACCAGCGGAGTGCTGGAGGCCGCGTAGTTCTGCGCCGCCTCGTAGATCGTGGTGACCGGCCCGCCGTCGACCGTGAAGTCGCGGGTGAAACCGCCCTCGGTGCCGGGCGCGATCTGGTTCCGCAGCCGGATGTTGGCGAACGTGCCGCGGATCATCACCTCGTGGTTGCCGCGCCGCGAGCCGTACGAGTTGAAGTCCCGCCGCTCGACGCCGTGCGCCTTCAGGTACTCACCGGCCGGGCTGTCCGCCTTGATGGAGCCCGCCGGGGAGATGTGGTCGGTGGTGACCGAGTCGCCGAGCTTGGCGATCACCCGCGCGCCCGCGATGTCGGTGACCGGTGACGGCTCAACGCCCGTGCCGTCGAAGTACGGCGGCTTCCGCACGTACGTGGAGTCGTCCGCCCACTCGAACGTGTTCCCGGTCGGTGTGGGCAGCGCCCGCCACCGCTCATCGCCGGCGAACACGTCGGCGTACGCCGAGGTGTACATCTCCGAGGCGATCGCCGAGTCGATGACCTCCTGGATCTGCGCCGGGGTGGGCCAGATTTCGGACAGGTAGACCGGCTCGCCGTCCTGCCCGGTGCCGAGCGGCTCGGTGGTCAGGTCCAGGTCCATGGTCCCGGTCAGCGCGTACGCCACCACCAGGGGCGGCGACGCCAGGTAGTTCATCTTCACGTCGGGGTTGATCCGGCCCTCGAAGTTCCGGTTGCCGGACAGCACCGACACCACGGTCAGGTCGTGCTCGTTGACCGCCGCGGAGACCTCCTCCGGTAGCGGGCCGGAGTTACCGATGCAGGTGGTGCAGCCGTACCCGACGAGGTTGAAGCCCAGCTTGTCCAGGTACGGCGTCAGGCCGGAGCGCTCGAAGTAGTCGGTGACCACCTTGGACCCGGGCGCCAGCGAGGTCTTCACCCACGGCTTGCGGGTCAGCCCGCGCTCCACCGCATTCTTGGCGAGCAGGGCGGCGCCCAGCATGACCGACGGGTTCGAGGTGTTGGTGCACGACGTGATGGCCGCGATCACCACCGCCCCGTGGTCCACCTCGGTCTCGGTGCCGTCGGCAAGCTTCACGGCGACCTTCTTGTGCGGCCGGCCGGCCGTGCCGTTGACGGCGGTGTGCGGGTGGTCCCCGTTGCCGCCGTGCCCGATCGCCGGGGAGTCCGAGGCGGGGAAGGACTCGGCCGAGGCAGCGTCCGCCGGGCCGGCGATGCCGTCGTCGCCCACGTAGTCGCGGACCGCGGTCCGCCAGGCCGGCTTGGCGTCGGACAGCGCGATGCGGTCCTGCGGGCGCTTCGGCCCGGCGATGGACGGCACCACGGTCGCCAGGTCCAGCTCGAGGTACTCCGAGTAGCGCGGCTCCCGCTCGGGGTCGTGCCACATGCCCTGCGTCTTGGCGTACGCCTCCACGAGGTCGGTCTGCTCGGCGGTGCGGCCGGTGAGCTTGAGATACCGGATGGTCTCGTCGTCGATCGGGAAGATCGCGCAGGTGGAGCCGAACTCGGGGCTCATGTTGCCGATCGTGGCCCGGTTGGCCAGCGGCACCGCGGCCACGCCATCGCCGTAGAACTCCACGAACTTGCCGACCACGCCGTGCTCGCGGAGCATCTCGGTGATGGTGAGGACCAGGTCGGTGGCGGTGCAGCCGGCGGGCAGCTCGCCGGTCAGCTTGAAGCCGACCACGCGCGGGATGAGCATGGAGATCGGCTGGCCGAGCATCGCGGCCTCGGCCTCGATGCCGCCGACGCCCCAGCCCAGCACGCCGAGACCGTTCTGCATGGTGGTGTGCGAGTCGGTGCCGACGCAGGTGTCGGGGTAGGCCTGGCCGTTGCGGACCATGGTGACGCGCGCCAGGTGCTCGATGTTGGCCTGGTGCACGATGCCGGTGCCCGGCGGCACGACCTTGAACTCGTCGAACGCGCTCTGCCCCCAGCGCAGGAACTGGTAGCGCTCGCGGTTGCGCTCGTACTCGATCTCGACGTTGCGCTCGAAGGCGTCGGGCCGGCCGAAGACGTCGACGATCACCGAGTGGTCGATGACGAGCTCGGCGGGGGCCAGCGGGTTGATCGAGGCCGGGTCGCCGCCGAGATCCTTGACCGCCTCGCGCATCGTGGCCAGGTCGACCACGGCGGGCACGCCGGTGAAGTCCTGCATGATCACCCGCGCGGGGGTGAACTGGATCTCCTTGCTCGGATCCGCGTCCGGATCCCAGCCCGCCAGCGCGCTGACGTCGTCGGCGGTGATGTTCGCGCCGTCCTCGGTCCGCAGCAGGTTCTCGAGGAGGATCTTCAGGCTGTACGGCAGGTGAGCCGCGCCGTCCACGGCGTCAAGCCGGAAGATCTCGTACGACGCGTCACCGACGCGCAGCGTGTCACGGCTGCCGAAGCTGTTGGCGGACACAGTCGGTTGCCTCCTGCTCTCGTTCTCTGGTTATCCCAGCATCCTGCCCTACCTCGGCGCCGGGTCACGCACTGAGGCGAGCCTAAGTTCCGGGCGTAATTCTCTCGACGTCAAGGTATCTGGATTTTATCTCGACATCAAGCTACTTCGCCTTCGCGGGGCCACTCACCGGAGGCGGAATCCCGCCGCTGTCTATGGCCTGACGGCACAACACGCGGCACATTCCGGCCAGGCGTACTCCATGGTCACAAGGGTCAAACGCGTACTGCGGGGGATCCTCAGATGTGGTTCGACCGGCACCCCTCGTCACGGGCACCGTACCGGCCGCACACGGTCGCCCCGCCCCCGCACGGTCGTGCCTCACTCCCCATCAGGAGGCAACGGATGTCCGCATCCCTGACAACCCTCAGATCCATCCGACCTCTGCGTCTCGGCGCCCTCGCCGCGGCCGTGGCGATCCCACTGGCCCTGGTGTCGGCCTCCCCCGCGTCCGCCGACGCGACCTCCCTGGTCGCGGTGGCCAAGGCCCCCGCGTCCACCGCCGTACCGGGCAGCTACATCGTGACCCTGAAATCCGGGGCCGGCATGCCCACCGGCGTCACCGCCACCCACCGCTACCGCACCGTGCTGAACGGCTTCGCCGCCCGGCTCAGCGCGGGGCAGCTCGACCGCCTCCGCGCGGACTCGCGCGTGGCGGCGATCGAGCAGAACCAGGTCGTACGGGCCGATGAGACCCAGAGCGGCGCGACCTGGGGCATCGACCGGATCGACCAGCGGAACCTGCCGCTGTCCGGGACGTACACGTTCACCACGCGCGCGGCGAACGTGCACGCGTATGTGATCGACACCGGTATCCAGACCGCGCACACCGAGTTCGGCGGCCGTGCGAACAACGTCTTCGACGCGTTCGGCGGCAACGGCCAGGACTGCAACGGCCACGGCACGCACGTGGCCGGGACGATCGGCGGCTCCACCTTCGGCGTCGCCAAGAACGTCCGGCTGCACGGCGTACGCGTGCTGAACTGCAGCGGCTCCGGCAGCAACGCGGGCGTCATCGCCGGCATGGACTTCGTCCGGAACAACCACACCGACCCGGCCGTCGCCAACATGTCGCTCGGCGGCGGGTTCTCCACCGCGGTCAACAACTCCGCCAACGCGCTGGCCAACTCCGGTGTCTTCCTCGCCGTCGCGGCCGGTAACAGCAGCGCCAACGCCTGCAACTCCTCGCCGTCCAGTGCGGCCAACGCCACCGTCGCGGCGGCGAGCAGCCGGACCGACGCGCGTGCGTCGTTCAGCAACTTCGGGTCCTGTGTGGACCTGTACGCGCCGGGCGTCGACGTGGTCTCGGCGCGGCTCGGCGGCGGCTCCGTCGCGTTCTCCGGCACGTCCATGGCCTCGCCGCACGTGGCCGGGGTGGGCGCGCTCTACAAGGCGACGTTCGGCAACGCCTCGTTCAGTACGGTCCGGTCGTTCCTGACCGGCAACGCCACCCCGAACAAGATCACCGGGAACCCCTCCGGCACGCCGAACCTGCTGCTCTTCAAGAGCACGCTGTAACCGCGTGAAGGGTCGTACGGGGCCGCGGCCGCCCCGTACGGCCCGCCGCCCGCCCGGGGTCACGTCACGTGGCGGGCCAGCTCCACCCGGGAGCCCACCTCAAGGCGCGTGAAGATGTTGCGCAGGTGGTGCTCCACGGTCCGCGGGCTCAGGTAGAGCCGGGCCGCGACCTCCCGGTTCGTCGCCCCCTCCGCGACCATCAGCGCGATCTGCCGCTGCTGCGGGGTGAGGCGGTCCAGCCCCGCGCCCGGCGCGGGTGAGGGTGACGGTCTCACCGGCGGCGCGCAGCTCCGTACGGGCCCGTCCCGCCCAGGCGGGCGCGCCCGCGCGTTCGAACACCTCCAGCGCCGCGTGCAGGTGCTCGCGCGCCGCGCTCGGCCGCCGGCCACGCCGCAGCGCACCGCCGTACAGCAGCCGGGTACGGGCCGTCTCGAACGCCGAGTTGCCCAGCCGGTGCAGCTCCACGGCCTCCTCGAAGTGCTCGTACGCGTCCGGTTGCGCGGCCAGGAGCGCTCGCCCGCGCGCGGCCAGGGCCAGCCGGTCCGGGCTGCGGGTGCTGGTCGCCCAGCGCTCCAGCACGGTCAGCGCCTCCCGCGCGCCGTGCGCGTCGCCGGCCTGCACCGCGGCCTCGATCAGGTGCGGGGTCGCGACCGCCGCCGGCAGCACCAGGCCGTGCGCGGACGCCAGCTCGATCGCGGCGGCGGCGCGGGAGCGGCAGGTCTCCTCGTCGCCGAGTACGCCGGCGGAAGGTCGCGGCCACGCCCTCCAGGTAGATCAGCTCCCGCAGTTCGGGGCGGGCGAAGGCGACGCGTCCCTCGGCGGTGCTGAGGATCCCGGCGGACGCGGTGAGCGACGTGTCCTCGGCAGCCGGGGCGGCCGTGTGGGCGGGCATGAGCGACACCTCCGACGAGGCAGGCGCCGTGAGCGAGGCGTCGGGGGCGGCCGGGGCGGGCGTGCGGGCGGGCCCCCGCCCCTCGGCGGGCAGAGCGGACACGCGCTCAGTGTGAACCGTGGTGACGGCGCGCGACACTCCCCTTACGCAGCATGCTCAACCGGACTTTGTAACTCCCCGACAGCCCCGGCGTGCGTCAGGCCGTGTGCAGGCCTTCGGTGCTGAGCAGGACGAGCGTGGACGGGTCGCCCAGCGCGGTACGGCGCTCCGCCGCCCCCGGGCCGAGCAGCGCGGCCCGCACCGCCGCCAGCGACGACGCGCCGCTCGGCCCCGAGGCGACGCCGAGCGCGCCGAGGTCCCGCACGGCCTCCTCAGCCGCCGCATCCGTCACCGCGACCGCCGCGTCCAGCCCGGCCGTGAAGTACGGCCACGCGATGCTCGACGGCGTCCCGCAGTTCAGCCCCGCCATCACGGTCTTCCCCGTGGGCACGGTGACCGCCTCCCCCGCGTGCAGCCCGGCCAGCACACACGCCGCCGTGTCCGGCTCCGCCCCGAGCAACGCGACCCCCGACCCGCCGGACCCGCCGGACCCATCAGAGCCGGAGCCCCCGCCGGACCCGCCCGAGCGGTGGTGGATCACTCCGGCCTGGGCCAAAGATCCGACCCCGATCGGCAGCGTGACGAGGTCCGCCGCCCCCACCCCGGCCTCGGCGAGCTGTGCGTCCACCTCACGGAAGAGCGTGGCGTACCCGTCCACGATCCACCCGGGGATCTTCTCGTACCCGGGCCACGCGGTGTCCTGCACGAGCACGCCGCCACTCGCCTCCGCGGCCTCGGCGGCTCGCTTCACGGTGTCGTCGTACGGCGCGTCCACCACCGTCACCCGCGCCCCCTCGCCCTCGATCCGGGCGATCGTGGCGGTGTCGGTGACCTGCGGCACGTACACGTGCGCGGACAGCCCGAGCAGCGCCGCCACGTGCGCCACCGCCCGCCCGTGGTTGCCGTCGGTGGCAGTGACGAGCCGCAGCGACGGGTCCGCCACCGCGCGGACCCGGTCCAGTGTGGCCGGGCCGGGGTCGCCGGCGCGGGCGAGCAGCTCGCGGGCGACCGCGTACGAGGCCCCGAGCACCTTGAACGCGCCAAGACCGAGCCGCGCCGACTCGTCCTTCACGAACACCCGCCGCACCCCGAGCTCGGCGGCGAGCGCGGGCAGCTCGGTCAGCGGCGTGGGCGCGTACCCGGGCAGGCTGCGGTGGAACGTGCCGACGGCGGCGGGCGCGGGCGGGCAGGTCCAGGTCCGGGCCTCGGGCCGGGCGTACCAGCCGGCCAGGGTTGCGGTCTCGGTGCTCATGTTCCGAGCCTGGCCGAGGGAGACCCGCCACGTAA
The DNA here is from genome assembly GCA_009380095.1 of Streptosporangiales bacterium. Lineage (GTDB taxonomy): Bacteria > Actinomycetota > Actinomycetes > Streptosporangiales > Streptosporangiaceae > WHSL01. The sequence goes on from WHSL01000029.1 coordinate 18,652, forward strand.
AGTCGGCGTTCCTGCCCGGGAAGCGTCAGCCGGGGTGAACGATCCCTACACTCGGTACGTGCTCGACCTGCGACGACTCCGGTTGCTCTGCGAACTCGACCGGCGCGGCACGATCGCCGCCGTGGCGGCCGCGCTGCACTACGCGCCGTCCGGGGTGTCCCAGCAGCTGGCCCAGCTGGAGACCGAGGCCGGGGTGCCGCTGCTGGAGCGGGTCGGCCGCAACGTCCGGCTGACCGACGCGGCCAAGGCGCTGGCCGCGCACGCCGAGGCGGTGCTGGGCCGGCTGGAGGCCGCCGAGGCCGAGCTGGCGACGTTCGCCGGGGAGGCGCGCGGGGTCGTACGGATCGCCGCGTTCCAGACGGCGGCGGTGGCGCTGGTGCCGGCCGCGCTCGCCGCGCTGGCCCGGTACGAGGGGCTGCGGGTGGAGGTGGTGCAGGCGGAGCCGGAGGCCGCGCTGCCCGCGCTGTCCGCCCGCGACCACGACCTGGTGCTGGGCGAGGAGTACCCGGGCTTCCCCGCGCCGGTGGTGCCGGAGCTGGACCGGGAGCCGCTCTGCACGGACCCGATGCGGCTCGCGCGCGCGGCCCGTACCGGCACGCTGCCCGACGCCGCCGGCGACGTCTGGGTGATGGAGCCGCCGGGGACGGTCGCGCACGCCTGGGCCCTGGCCCAGTGCCGGGCCGCCGGCTTCGAGCCCGACGTACGGCACCTGGCCAGCGACATGTCGGTGCACCTGGAGCTGGTCCGGCAGGGGCTGGCCAGCGCGTTCCTGCCGGAGATGGCGTGGCACGGGCGGCCGGCCCCGCCGGGGTCGCGGCGGCTGGCCGGACAGGCCCGCGCGATCACCACGACGGTACGGCGCGGCGGCGCGGCCCATCCCGCGATCCGGCTGGTCAGGGACGCGCTGCGGGCCGCCGCCCGGGAGATCGATCAGCCGGAGTGACGAGTCCCCGTCACGGATCGTCGCTTTTCCGTACGGCCCCAGGTCTCCCATACTCGGAGGTATGAGCAGCGATCACGACTCCCCCGCCGGCCGCCCCTCCGTCACGCTGACCACGGACGTGGGCGAGGGCTTCGGACGATGGAGCCTGGGCGACGACGACGCGCTGCTCGACACCGTCACCGCCGCCAACATCGCCTGCGGCTTCCACGGCGGCGACCCGGACATCATGCGCCGTACCTGCGCCATCGCCGCGGCCAACGGCGTGTCCATCGGCGCCCAGGTCAGCTACCGCGACCTCGCCGGGTTCGGCCGCCGGTACATCGCGGTGCCCGGCGACACGCTGACCAACGACCTCGTCTACCAGATCGGTGCGCTGGAGGCGTTCGCCAAGCTGGCGGGGACGCGGGTCTCCTACATCCGCGCGCACGGCGCGCTGTACAACGTGGCGGCCAAGAACAAGGAGCACGCGCAGGCCATCGTGGACGCGGTGCGGCTGTACGATCCCGCGCTGCCGCTGCTCTGCCAGGTCGGCACCGAGCAGTGGGACATCGCCGTCGAGGCCGGGCTCAGCACCATCGCCGAGGCGTTCGTGGACCGCGCCTACACCGCCGAGGGCCTGCTGGTCCCCCGCGGCACCCCGGATGCCATGGTCACCGACCCGACCACCGCCGCCGAGCGGGCCGTCTCGATGGTGCTGGACAAGAAGGTCATCGCCCTCGACGGCACCGAGGTCCCGCTGGAGGCCAAGGCCCTCCTCGTGCACTGCGACACCACCGGCGCGGTCGACATCGCCCGCGCCACCCGCGCCGCCCTCGAAGCCGCAGGGATTACCGTCCAGCCCCTCGTCTAGCCTCTGCCGCCCCGCAGCCGACCCCACCAGGCCTACTCTGCCGCCCCCGGCCCACCCCACCGGGCCTACTCCGCCGCCCCCGGCCGGCCCACCGGCCCAGGGAGGCGGCAACCCCGGCGACCTGGCGGAAGGCAGCCTCCCAGCATTGGGGAGTCGGCTGGGGAGGGAATCCGCCCCTGGAGGGCAGGCCCCCTCCCCAGCCGATTCCCCAAGCGTGATCGAGGCGGGCACGGGCGATTGGGAGATGGGACGCGGCGCTCAGGAGTCGGCGAGGCGGGGTGGGAAGCCGCCGGTGGCGATCGGGCCCCACTGCTCGATCTCGATGCGGATGAGCGACTTGTTCTGCTTGGCCATCGCGGCGCGGTACTCGTCCCAGTCCGGGTGCTCGCCGGAGATGCAGCGGAAGTACTCAACGAGGCCGTCCAGCGCGTCCGGCATGTCCAGCACCTCGGCGTGGCCGTCGACCTGCACGTACGGGCCGTCCCAGTCGTCGGACAGCACGCACATCGACACCCGGGGGTCGCGGCGCGCGTTGCGGGCCTTGGCCCGGTCCGGATAGGTGGAGACGACGATCCGTGCTTCGGTGTCGATACCGCAGGTCACCGGCGAGGTCTGCGGGCGGCCGTCAGACCGGGCGGTGATCAGCAGGCCCCGATGACGCGGGCGCAGGAACTCCAGCAGCGTGGACCTCTCGACCCGCTCGGCGGTCGCGATGCGTGGCATGGGGAGATCGTCTCACGGGCCGGCACACCGTCCCCCGCCCTGGCCCCCGCCGCCCCGTCCCGGACACCCACCGCCCTGTCCCCACCCGCCGGCGGCCCGGGGCGGTCGCGCTGCTGTACGGCGGTGCGGCCGTGACGCGCGGATATTGGGAGGCGGCGGGGCGGGGAATGGGGTTGACTTCGCCCCATGAACGACGCGAATGTCCGGCTCAGCGACCGTCCGGGTACGGTGCTGGCCGTCGTTATCGACGCCGCCGCCACGGTGCCGCGGCCCGGGCCCGTGCGCCCGGCCGGGGCCCGCGGCGAGGTACGTTCCGTGTTCATCGGCCCGGCCCGGTGCACGGTTCCCGCGGTGCACCGCTGGGAGCTGGGCCGATTCTGTGCGCTCGCCCAGGACGGCGAGCCCGACGCGCTGGAGAGCCTCTGGTCGCCGCGCGTACTGCAGGCCGCCGGTCCCGGTCGTGACCTGCTCGAATGCCGAACGGCCTTCCTGTCGACCCGGGTCCACGCCACCTATCTCGCCCGCGCCCAGGAAGGCTTCGCACGGCTCGGCGACCCGCCGAGCGCCCCGCCCGGGCCCGCCGAATGGGCGCAGGCGGCCGGCCTGCTGCGGCTGCTGCTCAGCGGCCGGCACCTGCTGGCGTACGGGGAGCCGCTGCTCGACCCCGGTGTGTACCGGGAGCGCCTGGCGGCGGTGCGGCGCGGGGCCGCGTCCTGGTCCGCGGTGCAGGCCTGGCGGCACGCGCTGGTGGAGTCCATGGACGACGCGGCTCCCGGCAGCCGCCTCCCCCGCCACCCCGACCACCCCGCCATCGACGCCCTCCTCGCCCGCGCCCGCCACCGCCCCGCCGCCTGAAACAAGACCCACCTCGGCCTCGTCCCGGCCGACGCACACCACCTGGGCGGCGGAGTAGGTCATGTCGTCGCCCCGGCCGGCCTCGGCGCAGGCCTCGCGCACCCGGCCGAAGGCCGCCGACGTGTCGTCGACCGAGCTGAACGGAACGTTGAACTCGGACGCGTACGCCGCCGCGAGTCGCGGGGTCCGCTTGGCGCCCTTGCCGCCGATCAGCACCGGCGGGCCGGGCGTCGCGCCGGCTTGGGCAGCGCCGGCGAGTCCGTGACCTCGTAGTACTCACCCTTGTAGGAGAAGGTCTCGCCCGCGGGCGTGCCCCACAGGCCGGTGATGATCGCGAGCCGCTCCTCGAACCGGCCGAACCGCTCCCCCATCGACGCGCCGAACGGGGCCGTACGCGGAGTGCTCGTCGCCGTACCACCCCGTGCCGAGGCCGAACTCCACCCGGCCGCCGCTCATCGCGTCGACCTGAGCCACCGCGATCGCCAGCGGCCCGGGCAGCCGGAACGTGGCCGCCGTCATCAGCGTGCCGAGCCGGATCGTGCTCGTCTCACGCGCCAGCCCGGCGAGGGTGATCCACGCGTCGGTCGGCCCGGGCAGCCCCTCGACGCCGCCCATCTTCAGGAAGTGATCGGAACGGAAGAACGCGTCGAACCCCGCACTCCTCGGTCTTCTTCGCCACCGCGAGCAGCGTCTCGTACGAGGCGCCCTGCTGGGGCTCGGTAAAGATCCTCAATCGCATGAACAGATCCTCCCCCATTTCCATGGCGGCGCGGCTTTACTGGGTCGATGGGCGCGAAGAATCGATCGAGTCTCCTCTACAAGGCCGGCTACGCCGTGCGCAATCCCGCCAAAGTGCCGCCCTACCTGCGGCGTATGGCGCGTGATACCTGGCTGCGGGTGAAGAATCCCGACCACGTGAGCTATTACCGGGCCGTGATGCGGTCGGACGCGGCCCGCAACCCCGAGGCCGCCGTGGGCAGCCGCAGCCACGACCGCTGGCTGGCCCTCGGCAAGATGCAGTTCGAGTACCTGCTCGAGCACGGCCTGAAGCCGCAGGACCGGATGCTCGAGATCGGCTGCGGCAACCTCCGCGCGGGCTGGCGCTTCATCGACTACCTGGAGCCGGGCAACTACTATGGGATCGACATCTCCCCGGACATCCTGCTCGCCGCGCAGCGCACCCTCGCCGAGCGGGAGATCCGGCACAAGCTGCCGCGCCTCACGCTGGTGCAGGACCTGAAGCTGGAGTTCCTGCCGGACGAGCACTTCACGGTGGTGCACGCGCACAGCGTGTTCTCGCACACCCCGATCGCGATCATCGACGAGTGCCTGGCGCACGTCGGCCGGGTGCTGCACCCCGACGGGTTCTTCGACTTCACCTTCGACCGTACGGAGGGCAAGGAGCACCAGGTGCTCCGCGAGGACTTCTACTACCGCACCGAGACCCTGATCGAACTGGCCGCCAAGCACGGCCTCTCCGGCGCCTTCATGGAGGACTGGGAGACCCGCCCGCACGGCCAGTCCAAGATCAGGATCCGGCACTCCGGCTGAGCGCCGGCCCGGCGCCGATGCGGCACCGGCCGGCGCCCGCGCGCTACCGGACCGCCAGGCCCGTGGCCCGTACGAGCGCCACGGTCTGGTCCACCGTCGCCCGCCGGTCGGACCGGAACGCGTCGTCGATGAGCACCGCCGGGTCGCTCGGGTAGACCAGCGCCGAGATGTGCAGGTGCCCGCCGGGCAGATCGGTCAGGCCCAGACCGAGCCGGAGCCGGTTGGAGCGGTACATGCTCTCGTTGGAGAGGTAGTCGCCGCCGCCTCCGGAACGCGCCCTCCCGCCGGGCGTCGGCCCGTTCTCATGGCAGACCACGGCCGCCGGGTCCGGAAAGGTGCCGGGCGGCCATTCGCAGATGCGCGGGTTGAGCCGGACCGGCCACGGGCCCGTACCGGCGTCCACCATGGCCTGGTGCGGCAGCGTGGTCTCGATGAACTCGCGCGGCGGGTCCGGCATCGGCCACGCGTCGTTCCCCGGTACGACCTCCGGCGTGCCCTCCTCGTTGTTGTCCGCGGCGCCGCCCCGCCAGCGCCCGGCCCACTGCTCGATGTTCATGGTGGCGCGCCCGCCCTGGCTGACCGTCATGATCAGGTCGACATCGCCCTTCCGCAGGTGCGGGCCGAACGCGTCCTCGACGATGCCGGCGTCGAAGCCGCTCCAGGTCACGGGCAGCATCACGGTCTGCACCTCGACCAGGCCCTTGTCCGTGCTGAAGCGCCGGCCGTCGAGCTGCAGGGCCGCCGCCCCGGACGGGTTGGACCGGCGCGGCTCGTTGCGCAGCTGGTACGGGTCGAAGCCGCTCACCAGCAGCCGCGTCACGCCCCGGCCACGGGAGAACGCGGTGTCCTCCAGCCCCCGGGAGTGCCGGTCGAAGTCCCGGACGAGCCGGGCCCGGTCCGCGTCGCCGACCGGGAACGACGGCTTCCATCGGCGCAAGGCGGCGGTGGCGGACAGGTGCGCCCAGTAGCGCGGCCGGTCGTCGTACCGGTCGATCGTGCCCATCTGGCGGCGCCCCTGGGCCCGGTCGACCGCGGTCCGCCACAGGTTCTCGGCGTGCGTGACCGCCAGCCGGTGCGCCGCGCGCACGCTGGGGGCCTGGCAGAGCCGGCGGACGAACCCGTCGGCGAGGCCGGTGAACCCGCCCGCCTCCAGGAACTGCCGGGACGCCGACTCGGCGCCGGGCACGGTCGGCGTGGTGAGCCGCGACTCCTCCACGGTGATCGGCAGCGCGTCGCTGAGGCATCCGGCCTGGGTGATGGCCTGGCCTGTGATGGCCTGGCCGGTGGTGGCCTGCGCGGCGGCGGGCGCGGTGAGGGTGGACAGGATGATTCCACCCGCCGCGGCGGCGAGCAATCCGGAGGAACGCCTGGATCGAAACACGCGAACTCCTCACACTCGGGATCTGCCGGATAGTAACCCGGCTAATCCCGGCATTCCGGTGGCGCCGCCTGATGCGGCCGTGAACAATTTATTACTCATAGTCACACCCGCCAGGGCCGAACCGGCGGAGAACGGGGAGACATGAAGTACGTCAGCCGTTCGGACTGGGGCGCCAAGTACGGGCGCGGTCCCACGAACATCACCCCCCAGCGCGGGGGCGTCGCCATTCACTGGGAGGGCCCGAAGATGGGCACCTTCCCGCACTCCTCCTGTGACGACAAGGTCCGCGGCATCGAGCGGTTCCACGTGCAGAGCAACGGGTGGGATGGCATCGCCTACACGCTGCTGGTCTGCCCACACGGTTACGTGTTCGAAGGCCGAGGCCTCGGACGCCGTACGGCGGCCAACGGCACAAACGACTCCAACCAGCGGTACTACGCGATCTGTGCGCTGATCGGGAAGGGCGACGCCGTTCCCGAGGCGCTGCTCGACGGCATGCGCGACGGCGTCGCCTACCTGCGCGACCACGACGCGGGCAACGACGTGAAGCCGCACTCGGCGTTCTTCTCCACCGAGTGCCCCGGAGACCGGCTCCGCAAGTGGATCAGCGGCGGCACCGGCGGGGGCGACGGCGGAGGCGGCGGAGGGGGCGGCAAGGCACCGGCCTGGCCCGGCGTCTACCTGAAGCACCCGCCGCCCACCGAGCACTCCTCCGCCCGCACCTGGCAGTCCCGCATGCGCCAGCGCGGCTGGACGATCTCGGTCGACGGGGTCTACGGCCCGCAGTCCAAGGAGGTCTGCATCAAGTTCCAACGCGAGAAGGGCCTGGACGCCGACGGCATCGTCGGACCCGCCACCTGGAAGGCCACCTGGACCTCCCCCGTCACCTGAGGGGCGGCCACCGGCACCGATCCGTGGGCCTGGTCAGATCTCGACGACCAGGCCTTCGGTCGCGACGCCCAGGGGCCCGTCGTAGCCGCCGGCGGCCGCGCGTTCCGCCTCGGCGGGGTCGGTGTCCGGCAGTAGGTGGGTGAGCAGCAGGCGGCCGACGCCGGCTGCGGTGGCCTGGCGCCCGACGCGCGGGGCGCTGCCGAGGCAGCGGGCTTCTTCGCGGGTGGGGGCGGGTCCGGCGAAGGATGCGTCGGCGAGGAGCAGGTCGGCGTCGCGGGCGAGGGTGGTGAGGCCGGGGCCGCCGCCGGTGTCGCCGGTGTAGGCGAGGGTGGAGCCGTCCGCCTCCAGGCGGAAGCCGGCGTTCGCGACGTAATGGGGCAGGGCCTGGGTGCGGACGGTGAAGGGTCCGATCTTGAAGCCATCGCCGGCGCGGAAGGTTCGGAGCGCATACGCGGCGTCGAGCATGCCCGGGCGGTCCAGGGCGAGCACCGCGTCCAAGGCGCCCGCGAGTGAGTACAGAGGCAGCACGGGCGGGGGGCGGTCGCTCTGCGCCCGGGCGCGGAGCAGCGGGTTGATGTCCACGCAGTGGTCCGGATGGCCGTGGCTGATCAGCACCGCGTCGACCGCGCCGGCCGGCACGTACTCGAGCAGGCGCGGGAACGTCGCGTAGCCGAGATCCATGATCAGCCGGAAGCCGTCATGTTCCACCAGATAGCCGCTGGAGGCCCGCCCGGCCTCCGGCCGGGCCCCGCACACCCCGAGCACTGTGAGTCGCATCGCGACGACCCTACGGGGTCAAGACCACGCCGGACCACCCCGGAAGCGACCAAGATCCGATAACACCGGAAAAAGCACCGGGTCCTGGTCAGTCGCGGACGAACGTGCCGGCCAGCTCCACGTGGTGGGTCATCGGAAAGGCGTCGAAGGCGCGCAGGCCGGCGAGCTCGTAGCCGTGCTCGGCGAGGTACGTGAGGTCGCGCGCGAACGTCGCCGGGTCGCAGGAGATGTACGAGATCCGCCGCGCCCCGGTCGCCGCCATCAGGTCCACGACCTCACGCCCCGCCCCGGACCGCGGCGGGTCGAGCACGATCACGTCGGCGGACGGCGTGGCCTGCCGCAGCTTCTCCTCCACGTCGCCCTGCCGGATCCGCACCTGCGGCAGGTCCGCCAGGTTGTGCCGCGCGTCGCGGACCGCCCCGGCGGCGGTCTCGATCCCGATGACCCGCCCCTCCGGCCCCACCTTGTCCGCCAGCGTGCCGGCGAACAGCCCGACCCCGCAGTACAGGTCGAGCCCGGTCTGCCCGGGCAGCGGCCGCAGCGCCTCCAGCATGACCTCGGTGAGCGTGTCGGCCGCTCCCGGATGCACCTGCCAGAAGCCGTTGCCGCTGACCCGCCAGGTCCGCCCGGCGGCCACCTCGCGCACGCCGGGCCGGCCGCGTACGGGCTCCGCGCCGCCGCCGGACAGCCCGCGCATCAGCGACGCGGGCGCCTGCAGCCGCAGCGGCCGCGGCGGGCGCCGGTCCCGCGGGGTGACCACGACGGCGCGGTCGCCGGTGCCGTCGGAGACGATCGCCTCCACGGCGATGGCGCTGTTCCAGCCGGCCCGCTCCACCTGCAGCCGCTCCAGCTCGGGGTGCGCGATCAGGCAGGCGTCCACCGGCTCGACGTCGTGCGAACGGTGCCGCCGCAGCCCGGCGTGCCCGGAGCGGTCCACGGTGAACCGCACCCGGGTGCGCCAGCCGAGGCCGTCCTTGGCGCCGGGCAGCTCCTCCACCTCCACGGTGCGCTGCACGCCGGCGATGCGCGCCAGCTGGTCGGAGACGACCTTGGCCTTGAGTCGCCGCTGCGCCTCGGGGGTGACGTGCTGCCAGTCGCAGCCGCCGCACTTCCCGGGCCCGGAGAAGGGGCACGGTGCGGGCACCCGGTCGGCGGACGCGCGGAGCACCTCGACGGCGTCGGCGCGCAGGAAACGCTTGGTCTCCTCCGTGACGCGGGCGCGGACCCGCTCCCCCGGCAGCGCGTGCCGTACGAAGACCACGCGCCCGTCGTGCCGGGCCACGCACCAGCCGCCCGCGGCGACGTCCTCGATCTCGAGTTCGAGGGTCGCGGGGTCATCCACCTGAGGATTCTCCATCCATTCGAGAGTCGTCCGATCCGCCGGGGATCCGGGCGGCCGGGCGCCGTACGGCCCCGGGGGCCGCGGGCTCGGGCCGTCCCACCAGCCGGCGCGAGGAGTCCAGCTGCCACGGCACGCTGACCACCATCACCCCCGGCTGGAACAGCAGCCGCCCCTTGAGCCGCAGCGCGCTCTGGTTGTGCAGCAGATGCTCCCACCAATGCCCGACCACGTACTCCGGGATGAACACCGTCACCACGTCGCGCGGGCTCTTGCGGCGCACGCTCTTGACGTAGTCGAGCACCGGCCGGGTGATCTCCCGGTACGGCGAGTCGAGGATCTTCAGCGGGACCGGGATGTTCAGCCGGTCCCAGTCGTCCTGGAGCCGCCCGGACTCGTCCTTGTCCACCCCGACGGTGACCGCCTCCAGGGTATGTGGCCGCATGGTGCGCGCGTACGCCAGCGCGCGGAGGGTCGGCTTGTGGATCTTGGAGACGAGCACGATGGCGTGGTTGCGGGTCGGCAGGTTGACGTCCTCGCCGGAGACCACGAGCTCCCGCGCGACCCGGTCGTAGTGCCGGCGGATGCTCCGCATGCCCAGGAAGAGGACCGGCATCGCCACGCAGACGATCCACGCGCCGAGCGTGAACTTCGTGATCAGCACGACGATCAGGACGAACCCGGTGAACCCGCCGCCGAAGGCGTTGATCCCCCGGGAGCGCTGCATGCGGCGGCGCTCCGCGCCGTCGGTCTCCGTACGCAGCAGCCGCGTCCAGTGCCGCACCATGCCGATCTGGCTCAGCGTGAACGACACGAACACGCCCACGATGTAGAGGTGGATCAACCGGCTGACGTTGGCGTCGAAGGCGAAGATGAGCAGGCCGGCGGCCGACGCGAGCAGCACGATGCCGTTGCTGAAGGCCAGCCGGTCGCCGCGGGTGTGCAGCTGGCGCGGCAGGTAGCGGTCCTGCGCGAGGATCGAGCCGAGCACCGGGAAGCCGTTGTAGGCGGTGTTCGCGGCGAGGAAGAGGATCAGCGCCGTGAACGCGGTGACGTAGAGGAACGCGATCGAGCCGTTGCCGAAGACCGCGGCCGCCACCTGCGCGATCACCGGGTCCTGGTGGTAGCCGGGGCCGGCCGGCCGGCCGGCGATGAGGATCTCGGTGGCCGGGTTCTCCGCCATCTTCACGCCCGACTCGAGCGCGAGCAGGATCACGCCGCCGAACATGGTGACCGCGATCAGCGCCATCATGAACAGCGTGGTCGCCGCGTTCTTGCTCTTCGGCTTGCGGAACGCGGGCACGCCGTTGCTGATCGCCTCCACCCCGGTGAGCGCGGCGCAGCCGTTGGAGAAGGCCCGCATCAGCAGCAGGATCAGCGCCATCCCCGCCACCTGCGTCTGCTCGGCGTGCACCTCGTACGACGCGCTCGGCGCGGCGAGATCCTCGCCGAACGCGCCGAGCCGGACGACCCCCCAGAGCACCGTGCCCAGCACGCCGACCACGAACGCGTACGTGGGGATGGCGAAGATCGTCCCGGACTCGCGCACGCCGCGCAGGTTCATCAGCGTGAGCAGCACGACGATGCCGACCGCCACGCCGGTCTTGTGCTCCGCCACGAACGGCAGCGCCGCGCCGAGGTTCTCCACCCCGGAGGAGACCGACACGGCGACCGTGAGCACGTAGTCGACGAGCAGCGCGCTCGCCACGGTCAGCCCCGCGTTGTCGCCGAGGTTCTTGGTGGCCACCTCGTAGTCGCCGCCGCCGCTGGGATAGGCGTGCACGGTCTGCCGGTACGACGCCACGACGGTGAACATCAGCACCACGATGGCCAGCGCCACCCACGGCGCGTACGCGTAGAACGCCACGCCCGCGAGCGCCAGCGCCATCAGCACCTCGCCCGGCGCGTACGCCACCGAGGACAGCGGGTCGCTCGCGAAGATCGGCAACGCCACGCGTTTCGGGAGTAGCTGCTCGCTGAGCTGGGTGCTACGCAACGCCCGGCCTACCAGGAGCCGTTTCGTCACGTCCGCGAGATTGGGCACGCAGCGATGCTACTGCCGAGCCGCCGCGGACCGGTTCACGGTCACGCCGCGCAGTCGCCGAGAAACTCCCGCATGGTCGTCAGGCTGTCGGTGTTCAACAGGTCCACGCCGGCGCGGAGCTGCGCACGCCAGGCGGCGACCGTCGCATCCGAGGGGTCGCGGACCGTACGGGTCTTGTCCTCGCCGGGCCAGGTCGAGTCGTACACCTCGTACGTCTCCACGTCCTCCGGGGCGCCCCAGACGCGGACCTGCTTGCCCTGGGCGTGCGCGTTGGCCGCCACGCGGTTCAGGTAGTCCTGCTCGTCCGGGGAGATCTCGTCGTCGCCGCTGACGCAGTCCTCCCAGCTCAGGGAGACCCAGGCGGAGCGGCTGCCGAGGTCGTCGGAGGTCGCCGCGTCGCAGGAGTCCCCGCTGTACTGCTGGTCCTGATACACGCCGGGCGGTACGGGCCCGTCCAGCAGGCCCTCCCACTCCCCCGGCTCGGGCGAGTTGCCGCTGAACACGAGCCGTACGTTCTGCGGATCCCCGCCGGCCGCGACGATCTCGTCCTGCAGCTCCCGGTAGAGCCGCACGGTCTCGGTGAACGCGCCCTCCTGAGCCCCCTCGTCGCCGCTCTTGATCTCCACGTTCAGGTGGAACGGCTCGTTCCGGCCCGGATACACCTGACAGCCGTTGCGGCGGACCCGCTCCTTGAGCGGCTCGACGTAGTCCTCGCCGAGCGTGCCCTCCTCGCCCCCCTCGACGCCGTCCGGCACCCACGAGTCGTCGTGCCGCAGCGCGAGGTCCCCGTCGTCGTGGAAGATGTTCGCCTCGACGCTGGACGCGCCGTGGTCCAGCGCGTCGTCCAGGATGTGGTCGCGGGGGCCAGCCCCACGAGGACCCCGGCCGAGACGACCGTGAGCCCCACGTACTCGATCAGACCCGCACCCCGGTCCCGCCGTCGCGCCAGCATGGGCCAAGGCTCCTCCGGCCCGCCGCCGGTGAGGAGGGTCCCCGGGCCCAACGCGGGGCCCATTCCCGGACCGGCGGCTCGCCCGCCGCGGCGGGGCCACACCATGGAGGGCCGAAATTTCGGTCCGTATCGATTCCGGGGCATCGCCGCACCGACACACGGGCATGATGACGTGTACCTTCTCCCGGGGCAGGAGTCTTTGAGAATCCGCCGGTGGAAGGACGGTCGTGCACGTAGTGATCATGGGATGTGGCCGCGTGGGATCCACCCTCGCGCACATCCTTGAGGACATGGGCCGATCCGTGGCCATCATCGACCAGAACCCGGAGGCGTTCCGGCGCCTGCGCTCGAACTTCCGCGGTCGCCGGGTCACCGGCTTCGGCTTCGACCGGGACGTGCTCGTCGAGGCCGGCATCGAGGACGCCCAGGCCTTCGCCGCGGTAAGCAGCGGCGACAACTCCAACATCATCTCCGCGCGGGTGGCGCGCGAGACGTTCGGCGTGGAGAATGTCGTCGCGCGCATCTACGACCCCCGCCGCGCCGAGGTCTACCAGCGGCTCGGCATCGAGACCGTGGCCACCGTACGGTGGACGGCCGACCAGATGCTGCGCCGGCTGCTGCCCGAGGGCGCCGAGCCGCTGTGGCGGGACCCGACGGGCACGGTGGTGCTCGCCGAGGTGGCGATCGAGCCCGGCTGGGTGGGACAGCGGGTATCGGCGCTGGAGTCGCACGCGGGCACCCGGGTGGCGTACCTGTCCCGCCTCGGGGACGCGGTCGTCCCGAACGGGGACACCCTCCTGCAGGAGGACGACGTCGTACACGTCATCAGCGAGGAGCCCGACATCGAACGCGTCCAGGCCGCCTTGGCCGGTCCGGTCCCCGAGGAGCAGTGATGCGCGTCGCCATCGCCGGAGCGGGCGCCGTGGGCCGCTCCATCGCCTCTGAGCTGCTGGAGAACGGCCACGAGGTGCTGCTCATCGACAAGAGCCCCAAGGCCATCAAGGTGGAGATGGTCCCCCGGGCCGAGTGGCTGCTCGCCGACGCCTGCGAGATCGCGTCGCTGGACGACGCCGCGCTGGAGCGCTGCCAGGTGGTGGTGGCCGCCAGCGGCGACGACAAGGTCAACCTCGTGGTGTCGCTGCTGGCCAAGACGGAGTACGGGGTCCCCCGCGTGGTCGCCCGGATCAACCACCCGAACAACGAGTGGCTGTTCAACGAGGCCTGGGGCGTGGACGTCGCCGTCTCCACGCCGCGCCTGCTCTCCGCGCTGGTGGAGGAGGCGGTCAGCGTCGGCGACCTGGTCCGGCTGATGACGTTCCGGCAGAGCGACGTCAACCTCGTGGAGCTGACGCTGCCCGAGGACGCCGCGCTGGCCGGTCAGCGGGTGGACGCCATCGAGTGGCCGCACGACACGGCGCTGGTGGCGATCCTGCGCGACGGCCGGGTGCTCACTCCCAGCGGCGACGCCACCCTCGAACCGGGCGACGAGCTCCTCTTCGTGGCCGGCCAGGACGTCGAGGACGACCTCAGCGACCTGCTCTCCGGCCGCTGACTTCAACCGCTCCCCCGTCCGTACCTGTTCGGCGCCTCTATATCGAATTTGCGTTATATAATCCTCCTCGGATATAGTCGCCTCATGGACGTGTTCGAGGCCGTCGCCGAGCCCAGCCGGCGCACTCTTCTGGATCTGCTGCTGGAGGGCGAGCGCCCCGCGGGCGAGCTCGTCGCGGGGCTGCCCGCGCTGAGCCAGCCCGCCGTCTCCCGGCACCTGCGGGTGCTGCGGGACGCGGGCCTCGTCGACGTCCGCGTCGAGGCGCAACGCCGGATCTACGCGCTGCGTCCCACTGGGTTCGCCGAGGTCGAGGCCTGGCTGGAGCGGTACCGGCGGTACTGGAGCGGCCACCTCGACGCGCTGGAAGGACATCTCGCACGCCGGCAGCAGGCCGGCGATGACCACGAGGGAGAGTCGACATGACCGGACAGGCCACCGAGCCCGCCGAGACCGGCACCGTCAGCGTCGAGGAGGGCGTCGCCACGATGACGTCCGCCGGCACCTGCCGTACGCGCCCGAGGTGGTGTGGGCGGCCATCATCGACCCGGCCGAACGCGCGGGGTGGTCGGCTCGACGGTGCTCGAGCCGCGGGTGGGCGGCACGATCGAGATGATGCCGGCCGCGCCGGAGGTCCCCTCCCCCGACATGAAGCGGATGACCGGGCGCATCCTGGTCTGGGACCCGCCGCGGGTGTTCGAGCACGAGTGGCGGCAGCAGGTCATCGACGACGGCGTGGTCCGGTACGAGCTGGCGCCCGACGGCGACGGCACGCTGCTCACCTTCATCCACCGGGGGCCGAGCACGGCCAACGCGCGCGGCTACATCCCGGGCGGCTGAGCGGGCTCTACCGTGGCGGAGGCCCGGCTCCCTCGGGCAGCTGGGCCTCGGCCAGGGAGGAGCCGTCGGCCAGCGGGGTGTGGTTGCGGCTGAGCAGCCAGACCATCGCGGCCAGGCCGGCGACCTGCAGCGGCCAGCCCAGCGCGAGTTTCGCCGTGGCCAGCAGCGTCACCTGGTCGGCCAGGTAGATCGGATACTGCACGGCCACCCTGAGCAGACACGGGATCACGAGCATCCAGGTCAGCAGGGAGCACAGCCGGACCACCGCCGGGTCCTCGCGCCAGCGGGAGAGGTCGCCGGTGACCGCACCGATCATCAGCCCGATGAACGGCCACCGGACGAAGATGGAGAACATCAGCCCCGCGGCGTACGCCGCGTTGTAGAGCATGCCGGGCACGAAGGCGTCCGCGGCGCGGCCCGTACGCATGGCGAAGACGGCCGCGATGGCGATGCCGATGAGGCTGTTGATGGTGAACTGCACGGTGGACCGCTGCAGCACCCGCACCAGCAGCAGCACCAGGGCGGATCCGATGCCCGCGGCGAGCGCGGCCTTGAGCGCGATGGAGGAGGTGCCGATGTCGTACCGCCGGGCGAGCTCGGTAAGGACCGCGAGCGCGTCGGGCCTCCTGAGCAGCACGTACGAGACCGTGAACACGATCGTGGGGACCGCGCTCTCCACGATCCCGCGACGACCGCCGAGGGCCTTGGAGAGCTGGCCGCGGATCACGGCCTCGACGGTCTGCCTCCCGATCGCGGCGGGCGCCTGGGACTCCGTCACTTTCCTCCCGCCGGACGCAGGTCATAGCGTGGGTTGAAGATCACCTTGCGTCCGTTCTGTTCGCTGACGAGGCCGTTGACCACGAGCTTGCGCCCGGGCTCGATGCCCGCGATCCGCCGCCGGCCCAGCCAGACGAGGTTGATCATGTCGGAGCCGTCGTACAGCTCCGCCTCCAGCGCTGGAGCGCCGCCGCGCGGACGCAGGGTCACGGTCCGCAGCGTACCGGCCACGCGGACCCGCTGACGCTGTCGACACGTGGCGATCGGAACCGCGCCGGGTACGGCGCTCTCCGCACGCACCTCCTCGGCCTCGAGTTCGTCGCGGCTCGAGATGAGGCGCCTGATGAACCCGCGCAGGCCATGCCGCTCGGGGGGAACCTCGCTCATAATCGTCCAAGCGTAGGCGAAGCAGGACCCTATTCCTCACCCGCCGGGCTCGAAACGGTAGCCCATGCCCGGCTCAGTGATGAGATAACGCGGGTGGGCCGGGTCGGGTTCCAGCTTTCGCCGGAGTTGTGCCAGATATACGCGGAGATAGTTGGTCTCGTTCCGGTACGAGGGGCCCCACACGTCGTGCAGCAGCTGCTTCTGGCTGATCAGCTTGCCCGGACGCCGTACCAGCAGCTCGAGCACGTGCCACTCGGTGGGGGTGAGCCGGACGTCCGTGCCCTCCCGGGTGACCCGCTTGGCGGCGAGATCCACCATGAAATCCGGGGTCTTCACGACCGGCGCCTCCTCCACCGGGGCCGCCCGCCGGACCGCGGCGCGCAGCCGCGCCAGCAGCTCGTCCATCCCGAACGGCTTGGTCACGTAGTCGTCCGCGCCCACGTCCAGCGCCTCCACCTTGTCGTCGGAGGCGTGCCGCGCGGACAGCACGATGATCGGGACCGAGGTCCAGCCGCGCAGCCCCTTGATGACCTCGACGCCCTCCATGTCGGGCAGCCCCAGGTCGAGCACGATGACGTCGGGGTGCCGGGCGGCCGCCGCGCGCAGCGCCGACGCGCCGTCCGCCGCGGCGTCCACGTCGTAGCCGCGCGCCTTCAGGTTGATCCGCAGCGCCCGTACGATCTGCGGCTCGTCGTCCACCACCAAGACGCGTGCCATCAGGCCGCCCCCTCGTCCCTGTCGTCTCTGGCGTCCGAGCTGGGCAGCGTGAACACCATGGTCAGCCCGCCGCCGGGCGTGTTCTCCGCGCGCAGGTCGCCGCCCACCGCCTCGGTGAACCCCTTGGCCACGGCCAGCCCGAGGCCGACGCCGGTGCCCTGCGGCACGTCCCCGAGCCGCTGGAACGGCTCGAAGACCTTGTCCTTGTCCGCGTCCGGGATGCCCGGGCCGCGGTCCACGACCTGCAGCTCCACCGTGCCGCCGAGGGCGCCGGCCGCCAGCCGTACCGGCGTGCCCGGCGGCGAGTGCCGGACCGCGTTCTCCACCACGTTGGCCACCGCGCGCTCCAGCAGGCCCGGGTCCGTACGGACCCGCGGCAGCGACTCCGGCACCTCGACCTTGACCGCACCCGCGGGGACGGCGGCGAGCGCGGCGGGCACCACCTCGTCCAGCCCGACCTCCTTGTTGCGCACCACCACGGAACCGGTCTGCAGCCGGCTCATGTCCAGCAGGTTCCCCACCAGCGAGTCGAGCCGGTCCGCCGACTCCTCCACGCCGGCCAGCAGCTCCGCCTGGTCGCGCTCGTCGAGCACCACGTCGGTGGCGCGCAGGCTGCTCACCCCGGCCTTGATCGAGGCCAGCGGGGTGCGCAGGTCGTGCGAGACCGCGGCGAGCAGTGCCGTACGGATCCGGTTGCCCTCGGCGAGCGCGCGGGCCCGGGCCGCCTCCCGCTCCAGCCGGCGGCGCTGCAGCGCGGCCGCGGCCTGGGAGGCGAACGCGGTCAGGATGCGCTGGTCCTCGGCGGGGAGGGCCGGGCCGCGCATGGCGAGCATGAGCGTGTCGGTGACGCCGACCGTCACGTCGGCCTCCCCCGGGCGGCGGCACGGGGACGGTCCCGTACCGGCGACGATGCTCCAGGACCCGTCCTCCGCCCGCTCCAGCATGGACACGTCGGTGAGGCCGAAGGTCTCCTTGACCCGTTCGAGCAGCGCGGGCAGCGCCCGCTCCCCGCTGAGCACGCTGCCGGCCAGCGTGCTCAGCGTGGCCGCCTCGGCGCGGGCGCGGGCCGCCTGCGCGTTGCGCCGCGCCGACCTGTCCACGATCGTCGCCACCACCACCCCGACGACGACGAACACCACCAGCGCTACCGCGTTGTCCAGCTCGGCGACGGTCCACGTGTGGAGCCGCGGGGTGAAGAAGTAGTTGAGCAGCAGCCCCGAGGCCACCGCCACGAAGACGGCCGGGCCGAGGCCGCCGATCAGCGCCACCGCGATGGTGAGGCAGAGGAACAGCAACAGCTCCGTGGTCAGCCCCACCTCGAAGCGGAACGGCACCAGCCCCGCGGTCAGCGCGCCCGGGCCGGCGACCGCGACGAGCCAGCTGGCGAGCAGCCGCCGGGGCCCCAGCGCGTCTCGCGCGGCGGGCAGCACCCGGCGGCCGCGCCCCGCCTCCTCGTGCGTGACCATGTGCACGTCGATGTCGCCGGAACGGTTCACGATCGTGGAGCCCACGCCCGGGCCGAACAGGTATTGCCAGCTCGGCCGGCGGCTCGTACCGACGACGACCGTGGTGGCGTTGACGCCGCGCGCGAAGTCCAGCACCGCGCCGGGCACGTCGTCCCCCACCACCTGGTGGTAGCCGCCGCCGAGGCTCTCCACCAGCAGCCGCTGCCGGGCCAGCTCGTCCGGCGAGGCCTGGGTGAGACCGTCGCTGCGGGTCACGTGTACGGCCAGCAGCGCGCGGCCGCGGCCCTGGGTGGCGATGCGGGCGGCGCGGCGGATCAGCGTCTCGCCCTCCGGTCCCCCGGTGAGCGCCACCACGACCCGCTCGCGCGCCTCCCAGGTGGCCTTGATGCCGTGCCGTTCCCGGTACGCGGCGAGCCCCTCGTCGACCCGGTCGGCCACCCAGAGCAGGGCCAGCTCGCGCAGCGCGGTGAGGTTGCCCTCGCGGAAGTAGTTGGACAGCGCCGCGTCGATCTTCTCCGGCGGGTACACGTTGCCGTGCGCCATCCGCCGCCGCAGCGCCTGCGGGGACATGTCCACCAACTCGATCTGGTCGGCGCGCCGGACCACGTCGTCGGGGATCGTCTCGCGCTGCGCCACGCCGGTGATCTGCCGCACCACGTCGTTCAGCGACTCCAGGTGCTGCACGTTCAGCGTGGTGATCACGTCGATGCCGGCGTCCAGCACCTCGTCCACGTCCTGCCAGCGCTTCGCGTTACGGCTGCCGGGGACGTTGGTGTGCGCGATCTCATCGATCAGCGCCACGCGCGGCGCGCGCATCAGCACGGCCTGCACGTCCAGCTCGGTGAAGGCCGCGCCGCGATACGTCATCGCGTGGCGCGGCAGCACCTCCAGCCCGTCGAGCATCCGCGCGGTGCGCTCCCGGCCGTGCGTCTCCACGTACCCGACGACGACGTCCCGGCCGCGCTCCATGGCCCGCCGCGCCTCGCCGAGCATGGCGTAGGTCTTGCCCACCCCGGGGGCCGCCCCGAGGTAGATCCTCAGCCTGCCGCGCGCCATGTCCTCATCATTCCCTGTCGGCCGAGCGTTCGAGTGCCAGGTTGAGCTCGAGCACGTTCACGTACGGGTCCCCCAGCACCCCGGCGGCTCAGCGCTCATCGTTGGCGCCCGGCCGGGTCACCGCGTGGGCCACGAGGCCGAGCACCGCGAAGCAGGCCAGGGTGAGTGCCGTGAAGGCCGGATCGAACACGTTCACGCTCGCTTTCGACTTCGGAGGTGTTACGTGTGCAGCCAACCGTCCGTTTCGTGTCCCAACGCGGATGTTGACGGCCTTCATGCGCCCGCATTCGTCCGGTTAACGACGCCTTGACGGCGGGATGCCGGAATCTGGCGTGAATCCAATTCAGATGATCACAATCGGATCACCTTTACCCACACCCGTGCCTCCGGGTCAGGGCTGCGGTGACCAGCACGGACACCACGGGTTGCGCCAAGATCGCAAAGTTATCCACAGGATTTCCCACAGGCTTTCCCGTCGTCCACAGATCACGGCGTTTCCGGCCGTCGGACCGTGTGGACGGCCGCCGACGCTCTAGGGTCGTACACGCACCTGATGGCAGACGCCGCGCCGTTCGCCGGGCCGCGGTTCGCCACACGCAGTTTCGCCACACGTCAGTTTCGCCACAGTGCGGTTCGCCCGACCGCGGTCACGAGGGGGAGTTCACCGGTGAGCGCCATCGATGTCCTGATCCAGCGGCTGGATCCGTCCGTGCCGCCGCCGGCCTACTCACACCCCGGTGACGCGGGCGCCGACCTGCACATCGCCGAGGAGGTCGAGCTCGCCCCCGGCGAGCGGGCCACCGTCCGCACCGGCCTGGCCATCGCCGTGCCGGAGGGGTTCGCCGCGTTCATCCACCCACGCTCCGGGCTCGCCGCGAAGTTCGGTGTCACCCTCGTCAACGCACCGGGCACGGTGGACGCGGGTTACCGTGGAGAGTTGAAGGTGACGCTCATCAACACCGACCTCAAAGAGCCCGTACGCTTCCAGCGCGGCGACCGCATCGCCCAGCTGGTCTTCCAGCGGGTGGAGCGGGCCGTCTTTCACGAGGTCACAGAGCTTCCCGGTTCGGCGCGGGGAGCGGGTGGGCACGGGTCCACGGGTGGTCACGCAGCAACAGCCGAACGATCGGGAGGAGAGTGAGGCGTGTTCGGACGCCGCCGCAAGGCCAAGACCGAGGCCGAGGAGACGCAGGCGCAGGCGTACGACGCAGCCCTCGACGACGAGCTCGATGAGGAGGGCGCCGACGCCCTCGCGGACGCCGAGGCCGACGCCTCCGACGACATCGGGCCGTGGGACGCGGACGACGACCTTCCGGAGATCGAGCGGGTGGACCTCGGGGGCATCCAGGTCCCCATGGCCGACGGCTTCGAGATCCAGGTCAACGTTGCCGACGAGCAGGTCGTCGCGGTCTCCCTCGTGCATCCCGAGTCGGAGACCGCCGTCCAGGTGCAGGCCTTCTCCGCGCCCAAGACCAGTGGTCTCTGGGACGACGTGCGCCGCGAGATCGCGGCCGAGCTGAAGGAGTCCGGCGGGGAGTCGGAGGAGACCGAGGGCCCGTTCGGCACCGAGCTGCGCGCCGTCGTGCCGGTTGAGGTGCCCGACGAGGGCGTCGTCGGCCAGCCCGCCCGGTTCATCGGCGTCGACGGCCCGCGCTGGTTCCTCCGCGGCGTGATCAGCGGCCGAGGCGCCGCCGACCCCGAGACGGCCGGCACCGTCGAGGGCGTGTTCTCCGACATCGTCGTGGTCCGCGGGGAAGAGCCCATGCCGCCGCGTGACCTGCTCCCCATCAAGCTCCCGGCCGACGCCGAACAGGCCATGGCCGAAGCCGCCGCCCAAGCCGAAGCGGAGGCGGAGGCGGAGGCCGACTCCGACCGCCCCAACCTCCAACTAGCCGAACGCGGCCCCGAAATCACCGAAATCCGCTGACCCGGGGGGTTCTCCCCCACCCCGGCTGTCCGGGAAAGGAATGACGTCTCCCACCCCGGGCCGTCCGGGAAGGGAAGGTCTCTCCGACCGCGCCATCCGGGAACGGGGACGCCTCTCCCACCCTGCCCGTCCGGGAAGGAATGCCGTCTCTCACCTGGGCCTTCCGGGGA
>WHSL01000046.1 GCA_009380095.1 Streptosporangiales bacterium
TAGGGTCGGCGGCGTGGCGGAGTGGACGTCCTTGCGGCGGCTGGTCGCCGAGCAGCGCTGACTGGCCGAAGGCGCCGTGGATGACCGCGTCCACGGCGGCGTCGAGATCGGCGTCGTCGAGAACGATGACCGCGTTCCTGCCGCCCAGCTCGAGCTGCGTACGCGTCAGCCGGCCGGCGCCGGCCCTGTTGATCGCCTGCCCGACGGGCAGCGAGCCGGTGAAGGAGATGCCGGCCACCCGCGCGTCGTCGACGAGCGCCTCGCCGGCCTCCCGGTCGCCCTGGATCAGGTTGAGCACCCCGGCCGGCAGGCCGGCGTCGCGGAAGGCCTGGACCAGCAGCGCCGAGGTCAGCGGCGTGAGCGGGGACGGCTTGAGCACCGCGGTGCAGCCCGACAGCAGCGCGGGCGCGATCTTCCACATCGGGATCGCGACCGGGAAGTTCCACGGCGTGATCAGTCCGACGACGCCGATCGGACGGCGGAAGGTCATGACGACGGTACGAGGCTCCTCCGCCGCGGTGGTCTCGCCGTTGATGCGGCGGGCCTCCCCGGTGATGAACTCGAGGATGGTCAGCGCCCGGGTCGCCTCGCCGCGCGCCTCCGAGAGCCGTTTGCCCTGCTCACGGATGATCGCCTCGGTCAGCTCCTCGCCCCGGTCCTCGAGGATGCGGGCGGCCTTGGTCAGCACCTTCGCCCGGGCGATCGGGCCGATCGCGTCCCAGGCGGGGTGTGCGGCCTCGGCGGCGTCGACGGCGGCGGTGACGTCGGCGGCGACGGACTCGGGGAACTCGCCGATGACGTCGTCGGTGTCGGCCGGGTTGAGATCCGTACGCGTCACGCCACCGCTGCTCGGTGTCCACGCACCGGCGACGAAGTTGCGCAGGTGAAGCGGGTGGACCTTGAAGTCGAGCTGGGTCACGGAACGGCGCTCCGCGGGTCGGGGTCGCGTGGGCGTCAGGGCATATGGACGGCGATGCGGGGCGCCGTACCGGCGTTGGAGGCGGCGACGGCCGCGTCGATGTCGCGGAGCGCGTACGGGGCCGGCACCAGCTCGCCGAACAGCCGCTGGACCGGGGTCCGGCCCAGGAAGCCGACGGCTTCGACGAGGTCGTCGACGCGGTAGTTGTGGCAGCCCACCAAGGAGGTCAGGTTCTTGACGAAACCGCTCGGCTCGAAGCCCACCTCGGGCGCGGGAGAGACGGAGCCGATCAGCGCGACGCGGCCGCCCATGTCGACCACCCCGAAGGCCGCCCGCACGGCCCGGCTGCTGCCCGACAGCTCGAGGATCACGTCGGCTCCGTGCTCCTGGGCCGCCGCGGCGAGGTCCTCCGGCGCGACCACGACGGTGGCGCCGAACCGCGTCGCGAGCTCCCGGCGTGCGGCGTCCACGTCGGAGGCGATGACGGTCGCGCAGCCGCGGTCGCGGCGTAGGCCACGGCGGTGAGGCCGAGCATCCCGCAGCCGAGCACGACGACGACGTCGTCACCGGTCAGGCCCACCCGTCGTGCCGCGCAGACCACCGTGGCGGTCGCGCAGTTCGCGGGGGTGGCCACCGCCGGCGGGCAGGTCCGCCGCGAGCCTCACCAGGCCGGTGCCGGCGACGAGGTGCACGTGGTCACCGAAGCCACCGTTGAAGAGCCAATGGTCGTCGATCGCCTCGTGCCCGTACCCTTCCGCCACCGGCGACCCGTCGGCGGCGGTCGCGCCACCGCCGGTGGTGACCACGTGGCCGATGGCCTCGTGGCCGAGGACCGTCGGCAGCGGCGTCGGGCGGTCCCCGTTGATCGTGTGCAGGTCGCTGCCGCAGACGGTGGCGAGCTCGGTGCGTACCAGGACCTCGCCGGGCCGCAGAGTGGGCAGCGGCTGGGCGTCGATCGAGAAGCCCTTGTCCACCCCCGACCAGACGGCCGCGGTGCCCTGCGTGATCGCCATGTCGTCCGTCCTGTCCGGTCAGCGGCGGATGGCCGCGGCGAACCTGCCGCCGGCGGTGGCCGGGGCGGTGCTCGGCGAGGCGCGTGCGGCGTTCACGGCGGGCATGAACGTGGCGGGGCTGACCGCGGCGGCCGTGCTGGCGGTCGTCGTGGTGATCGTCGCGGTGCTGTTCCGGCACGTCCCGCCGTACGGCGCCGCGCAGGCGCCCGAGACCGCTCAGGAGGAGCCGGAGCGCGTCTCTGTCGGCTGATCCCCGGGACCCCACCGGTCGGCCCTTGGGGAGCGCCTGCATTCGGCCGGCTCGGCCCTCGGGCGCGGCGATGGCCGAAAAGTGTCGGTGGGCGGTGGCAGGATGGCGCGCATGGCAATCGGAATCCAGGTGACGTTCGACGCGGCCGACCCCGCGGCGCTCGGCCGCTTCTGGGCCGGCCTGCTGGGCTACCAGATGCAGCCCCCGCCGCCCGGCTACGACGACTGGCCCGCCGCCCTGCGCGCCTTCGGCTATGCCGAGGACGAGCTCGACAAGGCGTACGCCATCGTCGACCCGGGCGGTGCCGGGCCGCGCATCTACCTGCAACGCGTGCCGGAGGGCAAGACCGCGAAGAACCGCGTGCACCTCGACGTCAACGTGGGCGCCGGGCTCACCGGCGACGAGCGCCGCGCCAAGGTCGACGCGGAGGCCGAGCGGGCCCTGGCGCTCGGCGCGACCGTGGAGCAGCGGCTCGAGGAGCACGGCGAGTACACGGTGGTCATGCACGATCCGGAGGGCAACGAGTTCTGCCTGCAGTAGGGCACACGAGCTCGGAGGCGGAGCCGCGGCGGCCGGCCGTGGCGGTCCGTGCCACGGCCTGAATCGGCCGTGGCGGCTGTACGCGCCCCTCGATGCGTACGAGGATCGTGGGGCGCTCGGGGGTGACAGGTAGCCGGACACGGAGGCGTGATGAGACACCCGCGAATGATCAGCCTGCTCGCCGCGGCGGTGCTGCTGCTGTCCACGGTGGCGCCCGCGTCGGCCGCCGAGGGCGCGGCCCCCGGCGCGCGCGGCCGCCCGGCGCCGGAGAAGCAACCGGTGGCGGAGGGCTTCGGGGGCGCCGTCTCCACCGTCGACGCCGACGCCACCCAGGCCGGCCTGGCGATGCTCCGCCGGGGCGGGAACGCGGTCGACGCCGCGGTGGCGGCCGCCGCGGCCCTCGGCGTCACCGAGCCGTACTCCTCCGGCTTCGGCGGCGGCGGGTTCTTCGCCTTCTACGACGCCAAGGCCAAGAAGGTCCGCACGCTCGACGGCCGGGAGAAGGCGCCCGCCGCGATGGAGGAGGACGCCTTCCTCGAGGACGGCGAGCCGATCCCGTTCGCCGAGGCGGTCACCTCCGGCCTCGGGGTGGGCGTGCCGGGCTCCCCGCTGCAGTGGCAGCGCGCGCTCGACGCCTGGGGCACGATGCCGCGCCGCACGGTGATGGAGCCGGGCATCCGGCTCGCGGAGCGCGGCTTCGTCGTGGATCCCACGTTCCGCCGGCAGACCGCGGACAACGAGGCGCGGTTCCGTGACTTCCCGGCCACCGCCGAGATCTTCCTGCCGGGCGGGGAGCTCCCCGAGGTCGGATCGGTGCTGCGCAACCCGGACCTGGCCGGCACGTACCGGGCGTACGCGAAGCGGGGCCCCGAGGTGCTGTACGAGGGCCCGATCGGCTCCGACCTCGTCGACACGGTCCGCGAGCCCCCGCTGGCGCCGGGCTCCACGCGCAACGCCCGCCCCGGCCTGATGACCACGGACGACCTCGCCGGCTACACCGCGCCCACCCGCAAGCCCACCAAGGTCGGCTACCGCGGCCTGGAGGTGTACGGGATGGCGCCGCCCTCCTCCGGCGGCTCCACGGTCGGTGAGGCGCTCAACATCCTGGAGACCGCGGATCCGGACGACCGCGTGCAGGCACTCCACCGGTATCTGGAGGCGAGCCGGCTCGGCTTCGCCGACCGCAACCGCTGGCTTGGGGACGCCGACCACGTGGACGTGCCGCTGTCCGAGCTGCTCGACGACGGGTTCGCCGGCGAGCGCGCCTGCCTGATCGATCCGGACAAGGCGCTGGTCTCCCCGGTCGCCCCGGGCGAGCCCGACGGCTCGTACGAGCCCTGCGGCGCCACCACCGCCGAGCCCGCGCCGACCGGTCACGAGGGCACCTCCACGACCCACCTGACCACGGCCGACCGGTGGGGCAACGTGGTCGCCTACACGTTCACGATCGAGCAGACCGGCGGGTCGGGCATCACGGTGCCGGGCCGCGGCTTCCTGCTCAACAACCAGCTGACCGACTTCAACTTCGAGCCGCTCGCGCCCGGCGTTCCCGACCCGAACCTGCCCGCGCCGGGCAAGCGGCCGCGGTCCAGCATGGCGCCGACGATCGTGTTCAAGGACGGGAAGCCCTGGCTGACCACCGGCTCGCCCGGCGGCGCCACCATCATCACCACCGTCCTGCAGACCCTGGTCAACCGCATCGACCTGGGCATGACCCTGCCCCAGGCCATCGCCGCGCCGCGCGTCTCGCAGCGCAACGCCGCGGACGGCAACGCGCAGGCCGAGCCCGCCTTCCTCGCCTCGCCGGAGGCGGAGGAGCTCCGGGCGCTCGGCCACGGCTTCGCCTCGACGCCGGAGATCGGCGCCGCGGTCGGCCTGGAGTTCCTCGGCGGCGGCCGCATCCAGGCCGTGGCCGAACCGGTCCGCCGCGGCGGCGGAGCCGCCGCCGTCCTGATCCCCCTACGCGACTGAGACAACACGACGAGACGGCCCGGGCGCTCGCACCCCGCGAGCACCCGGGCCGGCTCTGCCGGCGGGGGACTCTGTCAGTCCTTGATGAGCGTGCCCATGCGTTCCACGGCGTCGGCGAATTCCTCGATCATGTCGTAGACGACCTGCTTGGCCGGCTTGACCTGGTCGAGCTGGCCGACGACCTGGCCGACGAAGTAGTTGGCGAGCTCGCGGGCGCCGGAAGAGCCGCTTTCGGCCGCCTGGTTGATCCGCCGTACCGCCGTCTCGGCGAGCACCATCTGCAGGGGCATCGGCAGCGACCCGGGGCTGTCCGGCCCCTCCCACTCCTCGGTCCACGCGGAGACCAGCTGCCGCGCGGGCTTGCCGGTACGGGACCGCGAGCGCACCGTGTCCCGCGACGTCGCGGCGAGCATCTTCTGCTTCACCGCCGGCAGGGTCTCCGCCTCCTCGGTGGTCAGCCACACCGACCCGGTCCACACGCCCGAGGCGCCCAGCGCCATCGCCGCGGCCATCTGCCGGCCCGAGGCGATGCCGCCCGCGGCCAGCACCGGCACCGGCGCGACCGCGTCCACCACCTGGGGGACCAGCACCATGGTGGCGATCTCCCCGGTGTGCCCGCCCGCCTCGGTGCCCTGCGCGACGATCAGATCGGCGCCGGCGGCCACCTGCCGCCGCGCGTGCTCCACCGTCCCGACCAGCGCCGCCACGGGCACGTCCCGCGCCCGCGCCGCGGCCACCATCTCCGGCGGCGGCGTGCCGAGCGCGCTGGCGATCAGCCGGATCGGGTGGGACAGCGCCACGTCGATGAGCTCGGTGGCGCCCTCCGCGGTCACCCGGGTACCGGAGCCGCGCGGCGCCCGGACCGGCTCGGCGCCGGGCACCCCGTACTTCTCGAGCAGCGCCCGGACGAAGTTCTTGTGCTCCTCGGGGATCAGCGCGAGCAGGTCCGCCTGCTTGTCCCGCGCCTCCTCGGCGATCTTGCCGGGCACGAGCACATCGACCCCGTACGGCCGGCCGCCCACCTGGCCGTCGATCCAGCGCAGCTCCGTCTCCAGCTGTTCCGGGCTGTAGGCGACCGCGCCGAGCACGCCGAAGCCGCCCGCGTTGGTCACCGCCGCCACCACGTCGCGGCAGTGGCTGAACGCCACCAGCGGGAACTCGACGCCGAGCAGGTCACAGGCGGGGGTGCGCATGGCGACTCCTTGGACGACGGGGTCAGGGAACGCTGTGTCAGCTGCCAACGAACACGGGGTACGGCTCGCCCTCCGACGGCCGTTCGAACCGGGCCCGCAGCGGCAGCCCGGCACGCAGTTCGGCCGCGGGCGCCTCGACCGCGGCGGTCATCCACGGCCCCTCGGCGAGCTCCACCAGCCCGGCCACGTCCGGCTCGGGGGTGGCGCCGTCCGGGCCGGGCCTGCCGTGCGCCACGACCCAGCTCACGAGCGTGCCGGTGCCGGCGGAGGCGGCCCACCCCGGCTCGGTGCCCGGGCAGTCCGGGCAGCCCCGCGCGTCCGGCCCGTACCAGGCCGAACAGGACGGGCAGCGGCGCAGCATCAGCTCGCCGCGCGCGGCCCCGTCGAAGAATCCGGCCGACCGGTCGTCCCTGCGGACAGGCCCGCTGTGCATGTCAGGACCCCTTCACGTGCGGGGAGAGGATGAGCGTGGCGTGGTGCGCGAGGATGCCGCCGTTCCCGCTGGCCAGCACGACGTCGTGCCGGTCCGCCTGGCGTTCGCCGCCCTCGCCGCGGGCTTGGATGACGGCCTCGGCGAGCGGCGTGAACCCCCACATGTAGAAGCCGGAGAGCTGCCCGCCGCCGGTGTTGGTGGGCAGCGACCCGCCGGGGCCGAGCGCGCCGCTCGCGGCGAACGCCCCGCCCTCGCCCTTGGCGCAGAACCCGTAGTCCTCCAGCGTGATCACGACGGTGTAGGTGTAGCAGTCGTAGATCTCGCAGACGTCCACGTCGGCGGCCGTGATCCCGGCCATCTTGAACGCCGACGCGCCCGAGGTGACGGCCCCCGTACGGAGCCCGAACGCGCTGCCCCGCGTCATCCGCTGCCCCGGGTGGCCCTGCCCCCAGCCCCACACGTGCGCGGGCGGGCGGGCCAGCCCGGCGGCGCGCTCGGCCGACGTCACGATCACCGCGACGCCGCCGTTGGAGACGAGGCAGCAGTCCAGCAGGTGCAGCGGCTCCGCCACCCAGCGGGAGGCCTGGTGGTCCTCGAGCGTGATCGGCTCGCGCATCTGCGCCCGCGGGTTCCCGGCCGCCCAGGCGCGCTGGCCGACCGCGACGGCGCCGAACTGCTCGCTGGTGGTGCCGTACGTCTCCATGTGCCGCCGCGCCGCCATCGCGTACATGGCGTTGACACTGCGCATGCCCGCGGCCGCGGCGTACCCCTGCAGGCCGTGCCACTCGCCGGCCGAGCCGCCACGGCCGCCGTACGCGGCCCCGGCCGAGGTGCCCGGGCGCAGCGGCGCGTCCGCGAACACGCAGGCCACGGCGGAGGCGGTGCCGCTCATCACGGCCATCGCGGCGTGCGCGACCATGGCGCCCGCGGTGGCGCCGAAGGCGTTCATCTGGGTCAGCAACCGCAGGTCGGTCAGTCCGAGGTCCTGCGCGAGGTCGATGCCGATCCCGCCGGTGATGCCCGCGCTGACGAGGAGCCCGTCGAGGTCGGCGAGGCCGAGGCCGGCGTCGTCGGCGGCGAGCCGTACGGCCTCGGCGGCGAAGCTCCGTGCGCTCCTTCCGTAGACCTTCCCGACGTCGGTGATGCCGAGACCTGCGATCGCGGCGCCTGTGTCCATGGACGTCCTATGCGAGATGATCGAAGCAAGCAGAGCGATCCGATACCTGATCGCAGCATACCGAATCTGGTTCGGTAGTCGACCCCTGGGGCTGTGACCGATGTCCGCCGACGGCGCGTCCCTTACCGCAGGTCACCCGATGCGCTGTTATCCTGGTCGCCCGTGGAATTGAACGGCCCGGCAACGAGGCCGTGACAGCGACCAGCGCGCTACGGCGCCGACCACGGGAGCCCTTTCTTGCCATCCGCCGCTAATACAAAACACCTCTTCGTGACCGGCGGCGTCGCCTCGAGCCTGGGTAAGGGACTGACCGCCTCCAGCCTGGGGCGGCTGCTGAAGCTCCGCGGCCTGCGGGTCACCATGCAGAAGCTGGACCCCTACCTCAACGTCGACCCCGGCACCATGAACCCGTTCCAGCACGGTGAGGTCTTCGTCACCGACGACGGCGCCGAAACCGACCTGGACATCGGGCACTACGAGCGCTTCCTCGACACCGAGCTGAACGCCGCCGCCAACGTCACCACGGGGCAGATCTACTCCACCGTGATAGCGAAGGAGCGGCGCGGGGAGTACCTCGGCGACACCGTGCAGGTCATCCCGCACATCACCAATGAGATCAAGGCCCGCATCTACGCCATGGCGGGCCCGGACGTGGACATCGTGATCACCGAGGTCGGCGGCACGGTGGGCGACATCGAGTCGCAGCCGTTCCTGGAGGCGATCCGGCAGATCCGGCACGAGATCGGCCGCGAGAACGTGTTCTTCCTGCACGTCTCGCTGCTGCCGTACATCGGCCCCTCCGGAGAGCTGAAGACCAAGCCGACCCAGCACTCGGTCGCCGCGCTGCGCAGCATCGGCATCCAGCCGGACGCGATCGTCTGCCGCTCCGACCGGCCCATCACCCAGAACCTCAAGCGCAAGATCAGCCTGATGTGCGACGTCGACCAGGACGCGGTCGTGTCCGCGGTGGACGCCGCCTCCATCTACGACATCCCCAAGGTGCTGCACGCCGAGGGGCTGGACGCGTACGTGGTCCGCCGGCTCGGCCTCGCCTTCCGGGACGTCGACTGGGCGGGCTGGGACGAGCTGCTGCGCCGCGTGCACGACCCGGCCTCGGAGGTCACGGTCGCGCTCGTGGGCAAGTACATCGACCTGCCGGACGCGTACCTGTCGGTCACCGAGGCGCTGCGGGCCGGCGCGTTCGCCAACGACGCGCGGGTCAACATCCGCTGGGTGGCCAGCGACGACTGCGAGACCCGCGAGGGCGCGGCGCGCGAGCTGGACGGCGTGGACGGGGTGCTCATCCCCGGCGGCTTCGGCGTCCGCGGCATCGAGGGCAAGCTCGGCGCGATCCGGCACGCCCGCGAGAACCGCATCCCCACCCTGGGTCTCTGCCTCGGGCTGCAGTGCATGGTCATCGAGGTGGCCCGTTCGCTGGCGGCGCTGGAGAAGGCCAACAGCGCCGAGTTCGACCCCGACGCGCCGGATCCGGTGATCTCCACCATGGCCGACCAGACCGACGTGGTGGCGGGCGAGCGAGACATGGGCGGCACCATGCGGCTCGGCCTCTACCCGGCGCTGCTCGCCGAGGGCTCCCTGGTCAGGGAGCTGTACGGGCGGCCGCAGATCTCCGAGCGGCACCGGCACCGGTACGAGGTCAACAACCACTACCGCGAGCAGTTGGAGCGCGCGGGGATCGGCTTCTCCGGCCTCTCCCCGGACGGGCGGCTGGTGGAGTACGTGGAGCTGCCCCGCGAGACGCACCCGTTCTTCGTGGGCACCCAGGCGCATCCGGAGTTCCGGTCCCGCCCCACCCGGGCGCACCCGCTGTTCTCCGGGCTCATCGACGCCGCGCTGCGGTACGCCACCGCACGTGGCCCCGCGCCGGCCAACCGGTCGTGACCGGAACCGGCGACACCGCCGGTCCCGGCGGGGAGGAGGTCTGCGACGTGGCCGCCCGGCGGCCCGTCGAGCGTACGGAGATGCGGGCGCGCGGCGGCATCGTGGCGCTGCGCTCCGACCGGGTGCTCATGACCGACGGCGACAGCGCCGAGCGGGACGTCATCGAGCACCCGGGCGCGGTCGCCGTGGTCGCGCTCGATGACACCGGCGAGGACTGGCGGGTGCTGCTGATCCGGCAGTACCGGCACCCCGCCGGCCGGCTGCTGTGGGAGATCCCCGCCGGGCTGCGCGACGTGGACGACGAGGAGCCGCAGGCCACGGCCGTACGGGAGCTGGCGGAGGAGGCGGCCCTGCGGGCCGCGGACTGGCGGTCGCTGGTCGACTTCTTCCCCAGCCCCGGCGTCTCCGAGGAGCGGATCCGGATCTACCTGGCCCGCGGCCTCACCGAGATCCCGCCGGAGGAGCGGGACTTCACGCCGCGCCACGAGGAGGCCGACATGCCGGTCCGCTGGCTGGAGCTGGACGCGGCGGTGAGCAGGGTGCTCGCGGGCGAGATCCACAACGCCAACGCCGTCGCCGGCGTCCTCGCCGTGGCGGCGGCCCGCGCCCGTGGGCTGGACACGCTGCGTCCCGCCGACGCGGCCGAGGAGTAGGTCGCGCATTAGCGACCCCAGGGCCGCGGATCCCCTAATCTCATGGGAAATGAGCGCGCGACCGGCGCCCGCCGGATCGCCGGGGTGGGGAGGTGAGGCGTGAGGCCGACCGCCGGGTCCGCGCCGCGCCCTGCCGGCGACCCCGCCGAGACCGCTCCGGTGCTGGCCAAGGAGCTCGGCACGTATCTGGACCATCTGGCGGTGGAGCGGGGGCTCGCGGCCAACACGCTGAGCTCGTACCGGCGCGACCTGCACCGGTACGTCATCGCGCTGACCTCCCGGGGCCGCGGCGCGCTCGCCGAGGTCACCGAGGAGGACGTGACGGCCTTCGTACGGGCGCTGCGGGAGGGCGACGGCGGCCACCCGCCGCTCGGCGCCACCTCCGCGGCCCGCGCCGTGGTGAGCGTGCGGGGCCTGCACCGGTTCGCGCTGCGCGAGGGCCTCGCGCCGGACGACCCCGCCCGCGAGGTCCGCCCGCCCGCGCCGCCCCGCCGGCTGCCCAAGGCGATCTCCATCGACGAGGTGGAACGGCTGCTCGCCGCCGCCGGCCCCGCGGGCGCGCCGCTCGGCCTCCGCGACCGCGGGCTGCTCGAGCTGCTGTACGGCACCGGCGCGCGCATCTCCGAGGCGGTCGGCCTCGACCTCGACGACCTGGACCGCGGCACCGCCGCGGAGACCGGCGACGAGGTCGGCGTGGTGCGGTATCGCGGGAAGGGCGGCAAGGAGCGGATCGTGCCGGTGGGCCGCTACGCGCGCGCCGCCGTGGACGCGTACCTGGTGCGCGGCCGCCCCACGCTCGCCGCCTCCGGACGCGGCACGCCCGCCCTGTTCCTGAACGCCCGCGGCGGCCGGCTCACCCGCCAGGGCGCCTGGGCGGTGCTGCACGCGGCCGCGGAGCGCGCCGGGCTCGCCGAGGTCTCCCCTCACACGCTGCGGCACTCCTTCGCCACCCACCTGCTCGACGGCGGCGCCGACGTACGGGTCGTCCAGGAGCTGCTCGGACACGCCTCCGTCACCACCACCCAGGTCTACACGCTCGTCACGGTGGACCGGCTGCGTGAGGTCTACGCGGCGGCCCATCCGCGGGCCAACGGGTGACCGGCCCGTCCGGACCGAGCCGGGGGCTCTGCGCGCGTCGCCTTGCTGGTGATGTTGGGCTCCCCTAAAGTCCCCCTCTGACAACCTGTTTTCGTTGTCGACATGGCGGCAGTGCCGTCGGCGCCGGCGACGGGCCGGGGCGAGACCGCCAGGGAGGGTCTGGGCTGGTGACCGAGTCTGCGAACAACGGCGAAACGGCGTTCGCCGCGACGGCGGCGCCCAGGCCCACGACGGAGAATCCGTGGGGCGTGACACACGACCCCTCGGTGCTCGGGCCCACTCAGCGGCCCAAGCCCACGTTCCCCGAGCCCCCGCCGGTCGGTGACCACGGCCCGGCCCGCGTGGTCGCCATGTGCAACCAGAAGGGCGGGGTCGGCAAGACCACGACCACCATCAACCTCGGCGCCGCCCTCGCGGAGTACGGCCGCAAGGTGCTGCTGGTGGACTTCGACCCGCAGGGCGCGCTGTCCGTCGGGCTCGGCATCAACCCGCTCCAGCTCGACCTCACCGTCTACAACCTGCTCATGGAGCGGTCGGTCGAGGTCGAGGACGTCCTGCTGAAGACCAACGTCGACGGCATGGACCTGATCCCCAGCAACATCGACCTGTCCGCCGCCGAGGTGCAGCTGGTCAGCGAGGTCGCGCGGGAGCAGATGCTCTACCGGGTGCTCCGCCCGGTGCTGAACGACTACGACGTGGTCCTCATCGACTGCCAGCCCTCGCTCGGCCTGCTCACCGTCAACGCGCTGACCGCGAGCGACGGCGTCGTCGTGCCGCTGGAGTGCGAGTTCTTCGCGCTGCGCGGTGTCGCGCTGCTGATGGACACGATCTCCAAGGTCCAGGAGCGGCTGAACGAGAAGCTGGAGATCGAGGGCCTGCTCGCCACCATGTACGACTCCCGCACGCTGCACGCCAGAGAGGTTCTGGCCAGAGTGGTGGAGGCGTTCGGCGACAAGGTCTTCCACACCGTGATCAACAGAACCGTCCGCTTCCCCGACGCGACCGTCGCGGGGGAGCCCATAACGCGATTCGATCCATCGTCCGGAGGTGCCAACGCCTACCGGGAACTGGCCAAGGAGGTGCTCGCGAGGTGGCCAGTGCGCGGTCTCGCCGAGTGAATCTGCCCGGCGCGGCTGAGCTGTTTCGACCGACCACTTCACCTGCACCGCAGGCGCCACCTCCGGGGCCGCCCCCCGACGAGGGTCCGCCGACCGAGCCGGGCCCGCCGCAACCGCGGCGCGGCGCGCGCAAGGCGCGGACCAGCGGGCGGCAGCGGCACGACGAGAAGATCACCGTGTACATCTCCGCCGAGGAGTTGCTCGACCTCGAGCACACCCGCCTCACGCTGCGCGGATCGTACGGGATCGCGGTCGACCGTGGCCGCATCGTGCGTGAGGCGGTGGCGGAGCTGCTCGCCGACTTCGAGGCATCGGGGGAGTCCAGCCTGCTCATCCGCAGGCTCCGTGAGGAACAGCCCGCCACCGGAGCATCCTCGGAGTCGCTCTTCTGACGTCAAGATCAACAAATTGGGGGAGGATTTTGTAGGCGCGACCTGCGGGTTTCCCTCCAAAATCCTTCCCCGTAATTGTTGATCTCGCCGGGGGAGGGGCTGGGATGGGGTCGGAGGGGGCGCGGGGTCCGTTACCTTCGGAGCGTGAACGACCTGACGGCGCGGGGGACCTGGGGGACAGGGCGGCCGGCCCCGGACGAGGCCGGCGTCCCGCATGAGACGGGCCGTCCGGGCGAGGGGGCCGAGCCGAAGCCGTCCGGCTTCCAGGTGCACCTCGACGTCTTCGAGGGCCCGTTCGACCTGCTGCTCGGGCTGATCTCCAAGCACAAGCTGGACATCACCGAGGTCGCGCTGTCCCAGGTGACGGACGAGTTCATCAGCTACATCAGGTCCCAGGCCGCCGACTGGGACCTCGATCAGGCCAGCTACTTCCTACTCGTCGCCGCCACCCTGCTGGACCTCAAGGCAGCCCGGCTGCTCCCCTCGGGCGAGGTGGAGGATGAGGACGACCTCGCCCTACTGGAGGCGCGTGACCTGCTGTTCGCGCGGCTGCTGCAGTACCGTGCGTACAAGGAGGTGGCCGGGGTCTTCGCGGACCGGTTCGCCGCCGAGTCGCGGCGGCACCCGCGGTCCGTGCCGATGCAGGCCGAGTTCGCCGGCCTGCTGCCCGAGGTGCTGATCCGGCTCGGCCCGCAGGAGTTCGCGCTGCTCGCCGCCCGGGCGCTGGCGCCGAAGCCGCCGCCGATGGTGTCGGTCGAGCACATCCACATGCCCCGGGCGAGCGTACGGGAGCAGGCGTCGCTGCTGATCGAGCGGTTGCGGCTGCGCCGGTCCGCCACGTTCCGGGAGCTGACCGCGGACTGTGCGGGCACGTACGAGGTGGTGGCGCGGTTCCTGGCGCTGCTGGAGCTGTTCCGTGAGGCCGCGGTGGCGTTCCAGCAGCATGACCCGCTGAGCGAGCTGCACGTGAGCTGGGTCGGTGCCGACGAGGGAGAGGTCGTGCTGGGGGCCGACGACTACGAGGGCGCCGCCGCCGAGCAGGCCGAACGCCGCGAGGGAGCGGACGCCGCCACCGACGCCGCCGAGGACGCGGACGGTGACGCGGACGGTGACGCGGACGGTGACGCTGCCGAGGACGCCGAGGGTGGCGCCGCGAAGGACGCCGAGGCCGACGCCGTCGCCGCCGAAGCCGAGAGGACCGAGGATGACTGACCACGACCGCCCGCCGGAGCCGTCCGTCCCCATGGACGACGACGCCGGTGCGGCGGCGCGCGGGGCCGTACCGGAGCCGGCCGAGCCTGCGGCGGGCGAACAGGAGCCGGGACTCGCGGAGCTGCGGGGGCCGTTGGAGGCGATCCTGCTGATCACCGACGAGCCGGTGACCGTCGACGTGCTGGCCACCACGCTCGACGTGCGGCCGGAGACCGTGGAGACGGCGCTGCGCGAGCTGACCGAGGAGTACGCCGCCCAGGGCCGCGGGTTCGACCTCCGCGAGGTCGCCGGGGGCTGGCGTTTCTACACCCGCTCCGAGCACTCCGGCGTGGTCGAGCGGTTCGTCCGGGACGGCCAGGAGGTGCGGCTCACCCAGGCGGCGCTGGAGACGCTGGCCGTCGTGGCGTACCGGCAGCCGGTCAGCCGCGCCCGGGTCTCGGCGGTCCGCGGTGTGAACTGTGACGGCGTCATGCGTACGCTCGTACTCCGGGGGCTGATCGAGGAGGCCGGCCACGAGCCCGAGACCGGCGCCATTCTCTACCGCACCACGAACTACTTCCTCGAGCGCATGGGCCTGCGCGACCTCGACGAGCTCCCCGAGCTCGCCCCCTTCCTGCCCGACGACGTCGAAAGCTTCGAAGACACCGACCATGCCACCACGTGACAACCGCGGCGGCGGCCGCTCCGGCCGCCGCCCCCAGCGCCCCGCCCGCGACGACGCCCGCTCCCGTCCCCGGCCGGGCGACCGCTCGGGCCGCCCTCAGGACCGCCCCCGCGAACGGGAGGCCGAGGCGGGGCTGTCCCGCGAGGCCCGGGAGCGCCTCGACGCGCTCCGCGCCGACTTCGCCGCCGACCCCGACCGGGACACGCCCGAGGGGGACCGCGACACGCACAGTGACGTGCCCGGCGGCGTACGGCTGCAGAAGGTGCTCGCCGCGGCCGGCGTGGGCAGCCGGCGCTACTGCGAGGAGCTCATCGCGGACGGCCGGGTCGAGGTGAACGGCCAGGTCGTACGCCGTTTCGGCGCCCGTGTCGACCCCGCGACCTCGGAGATCCGGGTCGACGGGCAGCGCGTGGTGACCGCCTCCGACCTCGTGTACTTCGCGCTCAACAAGCCGCGCAAGGTCGTCAGCACGATGCACGACCCGGAGGGCCGCAGGTCGCTCGCCGACCTCGTGGACCGGCCGGAGCGGCTGTTCCACGTCGGCCGGCTCGACTACGACACCGAGGGCCTCATCCTGCTCACCAACGACGGCGAGCTGGCGCACCGCCTCGCGCACCCCAGCTACGAGGTGCTCAAGACCTACCTGGCCGACGTGCCCGGCCCGGTCACCCGTAAGACCGAGCACCGGCTGCGCGACGGCGTGGAGCTGGAGGACGGCCTCGTCCGCATCGACGGGTTCCGCGTCGTGGACCGGCTCGGCGACCGTGCGATGGTGGAGGTCACCCTGCACGAGGGCCGCAAGCACATCGTGCGCCGGCTGCTCGCCGAGGTGGGCCACCCGGTGAGCCGGCTGGCGCGCATCCAGGTGGGGCCGATCGCGCTCGGCACGCTCAAGGCCGGCACGATGCGGGCGTTGACCAGCAAGGAGGTCAGCGACCTCTACTCGGCGGTGGGCTTGTAGGGTGCCTCACGGTGGGGGAGCTCATCCGGGCGGCGAAGCGAAGGAGTGGCTGGTGGCGGTGCAGGCGATCCGGGGTGCGGTGCAGGTCGACGCGGACGAGCGTGAGCTCGTACTGGAGGCGACGACCGAGCTGGTCAACGAGGTGATGACGCGCAACGCGCTGGACACCGACGACGTGATCAGCGTGATCTTCACCGCGACGCCCGACCTGACCTCGGAGTTCCCCGCGCTCGCCGCGCGGAAGCTGGGCTTCACCGACGTCCCGCTGCTGTGCGCGGCGGAGATCGCGGTGCCGGGCGCGCTGCCGCGGGTCGTACGGTTGATGGCGCACGTGGAGACCGACCGGCCGCGGTCGGAGATCCAGCACGTCTACCTGCGCGGGGCGCAGGCCCTCAGGCTCGACATCGCTCAGTAACGGGTCTCGCGTGGCCGGATTCGGCCTCGCGAAGGGGCTTGCGGGGTTAAATTGGCAAGTTAGTTTCCAATTTATGGCGAACCACTGGAGACTCCGGCGGTTAAGTCCGCTAAGTCCGCACGCGCGCGACCCCCGCGTCCACCATCCATCCGGATCCGGAGGCCCGCGCCGTACGCGGCGGTGGGCCGTGCTGGCGGCGGCCACGGTCGCCGTCCTCGGGTCCACCGTGACCACGGCAGGCGCCGCACCCATGGTCCTTCCCCAGGAAGCCGAGGCCGCTGCCGCCGCTCCGAGCGGGCAGCCCCGGCTCGTGCCGCAGCCCGCCTCGCTGCGTACGGTCCCCGGTGACCACTTCACGCTGGCCCGCTCGGCGCGTGTCGTCGTACGGGGCGACGGCGCGGCCAAGGACGTGGCGTCGTATCTGGCCGGTGTGCTCCGGCGGTCCACCGGGTACGCGCTGCCGGTCACCGGCCGGCCCGCCGCGGGGGCGATCACCCTCGCGCTGTCCAAGGGCGTCGCGGGCGGGGAGGCGTACCGGCTGAACGTGCGGCGCGGCGGCGTGGAGCTGACGGCCCGTACCGCGCAGGGGCTGTTCCGGGGCGTGCAGACGCTGCGCCAGCTCTTCCCCGCCAAGGTGGAGAGCGTCGGTGTCCAGTCCGGCCCGTGGGTGCTGCCCGGCGTACGGATCGCCGACGCTCCGCGTTTCTCCTGGCGCGGCGCGCATCTCGACGTGTCCCGGCACTTCTTCGGCGTGAACACGGTCAAGCGGTACATCGACCTGATCGCGCTCTACAAGGTGAACGTGCTGCACCTGCACCTCTCCGACGACCAGGGCTGGCGGATCACCGTCGACTCCTGGCCGCGGCTGACCTCGGTCGGCGGCAGCACCCAGGTCGGCGGCGGGCCGGGCGGCTTCTACACCAAGGCCGCCTATGCCGAGCTGGTCCGGTACGCGTCCTCCCGCTTCATCACGGTGGTGCCGGAGATCGACACGCCCGGGCACACCAACGCGGCGCTCGCCTCGTACGCCGAGCTCAACTGCGACGGCGTGGCGCCGCCGCTGTACACCGGCATCGACGTGGGCTTCAGCTCGCTCTGCATCAACAAGGAGGTCACGTACCGGTTCCTCGACGACGTCACCCGTGAGGTGGCCGCGCAGAACCCGTCGCGCTTCTACCACGTGGGCGGGGACGAGGCGCACAGCACCTCGCCCGAGGACTACGTGACGTTCATCGACCGCATGCAGGGCATCGTCGATGACCATGACAGGACCATGATGGGCTGGGTGGACATCGCGCGCGGGAACCTCAAGCCCGGGGCGATCGCGCAGTACTGGTATCCCGACGAGGGGTCGGCGGGGCGTACGGAGCTCGCCCGCGAGGCCACGAGCAAGGGGGCCAAGCTGGTGATGTCCCCGGCGAACCGTACGTACCTGGACATGAAGTACGACCCGAGCACGCCGCTCGGGCTGTCCTGGGCCGGGTTCGTCGAGGTCGCCGACTCCTACGCGTGGGATCCGGCCACGCTCGTGGACGGCGTCGGTGAGTCCGACGTGCTCGGCGTCGAGGCGCCGCTGTGGAGCGAGACGCTGCTGAACATCGACCACATCGAGTTCATGGCTTTCCCGCGGCTGCCCGGCATCGCCGAGATCGGCTGGTCTCCGGCTTCGGGCCGGTCCTTCGACGAGTACCGGGAGCGGCTCGCCGCGCAGGGTCCGCGCTGGACCGCCATGTCCGTCGACTTCCACCGATCGCCACAGATCCCCTGGGAGTGATCCTCCTCCTCGACGCGGGGGCGCGCCGGCGGTCCACGTCCGCCCGACCCACTACGCTTGAGCTGGTCCAGGGTGGATCGGTTCGAGGAGTTGAGCGTCGTGCGGGTCGTGGTGATGGGCGCCGGGCTCATCGGCACCTCCATCGCGCTGGCCCTGCGGGCCCGCGACGCCGACGTGCTGCTCACCGACCGCGATCCGGCCAACCTCCGGCTCGCCACCGACCTCGGCGCCGGCCGTTCCCTCGAGGGTGCGGAGCCGGGCCTCGCCCCCGCCGGCGAGCCGCGTCCCTGGTCCGGCGATGCGCCGGGTCCTGCCTCCGCCGGTGGGCGGGCGGAGCCGGGGGCCGAGCCGGTCGCGGATCTGGTGGTGATCGCGGTGCCGCCGGCGGCCGTGGCCGCCACGCTGCGCGACGCGCAGGCGCGCCGTCTTGGCCGGGTCTACACCGACGCCGCGAGCGTGAAGTCCGCCCCGCTGGCCGCCGCGCGCACCCTCGGCTGCGACCTGGGGTCGTACGTGCCCGGCCACCCGATGGGCGGCAGCGAGCGCTCCGGCCCGGCCGCCGCCCGCGCCGACCTGTTCCTCGGCCGGCCCTGGGCGCTCTGCCCGGCACCGGAGACCGCGGAGTCCGCCGTCGAGGCGGTCACCGAGCTGGCCCGCGCGTGCGGCGCCGAGCCCGTACGGCTGTCGCCCGCCGACCACGACCGCGCCGTCGCGCTCGTCTCGCACGGCCCGCACGTCACCTCCGCCGCGGTGGCCGCCCGGCTCGCCGCGGGCGATCCGGCCGCGCTCCGCCTCTCCGGCCAGGGCGTGCGGGACGTGACGCGCATCGCCGCCGGCGACCCGCGGCTGTGGACCGGCATCCTGCGGCACAACGCCGGCCCCGTCGCCGACGTGCTGGACGCGGTGGCGCACGACCTCACCGAGGCCGCCGCCGCGCTCCGCAAGCTCGGCGCGGGCGACGACGCCTCCGCCGACACCATGACCGGGCTGCTGCGCCGCGGCAACACCGGGCGGGACCGCATCCCCGGCAAGCACGGCGGCCCGTCCCGGGCGTACGCGGTGGTGCCGGTGGTGATCCCCGACGAGCCCGGCGCGCTGGCCCGGCTCTTCGCCGCCGCCGAGACGGCCGGCGTCAACATCGAGGACGTGCGGCTCGACCACTCGCCGGGGCTTCCGGTGGGTGTCGCGCAGCTGTCCGTACGGCCCCAGGAGGCGGAGCGGCTGTCCGCCGCCCTCGCCGAGAAGGGCTGGTCCGTCCACGGCTGAGTGGGGCGCGGGGCTCGGCGTGCGTCACGTGGCTCAGGATGTCGGTGGAGACCGGTAACCTCGACGCGGATGGGATGAGAATCCCCGGAGGGAGAGGTAGCCCAGTGAACGCGGGTCCCCAGGAACCGACGCTCGTCGTCGCCGTCGACGGGCCGTCCGGGTCGGGCAAGTCCAGCACGGCTCGTGGGGTGGCTCGCGCCCTGCGCCTGCGCTATCTCGACACCGGGGCGATGTACCGGGCGATGACGTGGTGGATGCTCCGGCACGACGTCGACGTGTCCGACCCCGCCGCGGTGGCGGCCCGGGCGGACGAGCCCGTGATCGAGATGACGACGGCCGACCCCGACGCGCCCGCCGTGTCCGTCGACGGGGTCGACGTGTCCGGCCCGATCCGCACGCGTGAGGTCACCAACGCGGTGAGCGCGGTGAGCGCCGTTCCCGAGGTGCGCACCCGGCTCGTCGCCCTCCAGCGGGAGCTGATCGGCGACGGCGGCATCGTCGTCGAGGGCCGTGACATCGGCACCGTGGTGGCGCCCGACGCGCAGGTCAAGGTGTTCCTGACCGCGAGCCAGCAGGCGCGGGCCCAACGACGGGCCGCGGAGCTCACCGCCGACCCCGCGGCCACCGTGTCCACCACCCGGTCCGAGATGGACACCCGGGACCGCCTCGATTCGACCCGCGCCACGTCGCCGCTGCTCAAGGCGGACGACGCCGTCGAGGTCGACTCCACGGAATTCGGCCTTGACGAGGTCATCGCACAGATCGTCAAGCTCGCCGAGGAACGGGTCGCCGCGCTGTGACCGACTACGAGAACACGGCCCCGCCGGGTGACGGCGAGGGCGGGCACGCCGAGGGCGGCCCGGCCTTCGACCCCCCGGCCCTGGCCGACGACCTGGACCTGACACCCGCCCCGGTGGTGGCGGTCGTCGGGCGCCCCAACGTGGGCAAGTCCACCCTGGTCAACCGCATCATCGGCCGCCGCGAGGCGGTCGTGGAGGACGTTCCGGGCGTCACCCGCGACCGGGTCGCGTACGACGCCAACTGGGGCGGCCGCCGGTTCACCGTGGTCGACACCGGCGGCTGGGAGCCGGCGGCCAGCGGCCTCGCCGGCGCGGTCGCCGACCAGGCCATGCTGGCCGCCGAGACCGCCGACGTGATCCTCTTCGTGGTGGACGCCAGGGTCGGCGCCACCGATGTCGACGACGCCGCGGTGGAGATCCTGCGCCGCACGAACAAGCCGGTCGTCCTCATCGCGAACAAGGTCGACAACCAGCAGCAGGAGCTCGAGGCCTCCGCGCTGTGGAACCTCGGCATCGGCGAGCCGTACCCGGTGAGCGCGCTGCACGGGCGGGGGAGCGGCGACCTGCTCGACGCGATCCTCGCCGCGCTGCCGGGCGCGCCGCCGGAACAGCTCGGAACGCCTATCGGCCCGCGCCGCGTGGCCCTCCTCGGGCGGCCCAACGTCGGCAAGTCCAGCCTGCTCAACAAGCTCGCGGGGGAGGAGCGCGTGGTCGTCGACGCCGTCGCCGGCACCACCCGTGACCCGGTCGACGAGCTGATCGAGCTGGGCGGGCGCACCTGGCGGTTCGTCGACACCGCCGGCATCCGCCGCCGCGTGCACGGCCTCAAGGGCGCCGACTTCTACGCCACCATGCGCACCACCGGCGCGCTGGAGCGCTCCGAGGTCGCGGTCGTGCTGCTCGACGTGAGCGAGCCGCTCGCCGAGCAGGACCTGCGGATCATCTCCATGGTCGCCGAGTCGGGCCGCGCGCTCGTGCTCGCGTTCAATAAGTGGGACCTGCTCGACGACGAGCGGCGCTACTACCTGGAGCGCGAGATCGATCGCCAGCTCGCGCGCGTCCGCTGGGCCCCCCGGGTCAACATCTCCGCGCGGACCGGCCGGCACCTCGACCGTTTCGTCCCGGCGCTGGAGACGGCGCTGGAGTCGTGGGACACGCGGATCTCCACAGGTCGGCTCAACACCTGGCTCAACGAGGTCATCGCCGCCAAGCCCCCGCCCGTCCGCGGCGGCCGCCAGCCCAAGATCCTCTTCGCCACCCAGGCGAGCACCCGCCCGCCCCGGTTCATCCTCTTCACCACGGGCTTCCTCGAGGACGGCTACCGCCGCTTCCTCGAACGCCGCCTCCGCGAGGACTTCGGCTTCGAGGGCACGCCCATCCACATCACCATGCGGATCCGGGAAAAGAAGACCCGCCCCGCCCGCCGCTGACGCCACAGCGCGCCTCGATCAGCCCGCAGGGGGAGGGGCGCCGATCGGCCGAAACGCGGATGCTCCACACCCCGCACGATGCGCGAGGAACGCGGCGACTGCGATAAGGTGGGTCGCGCACGCCGAGGAGAGCGATCTCCCCAGCGGGCCGGGACGTAGCGCAGTTTGGTAGCGCACTTGACTGGGGGTCAAGGGGTCGTGGGTTCAAATCCCGCCGTCCCGACAGCGTAGACGCAGCTCAAGGGCCTGATCGTCCATAGGGATGATCAGGCCCTTGATCGTTTGACCGCACCATGACCGCAAGACGGGACGTCAGCTGGTGACATAGAACAACCCTGATTGATAGGTCAGCACGCGGGCGGGGCGCCAAGTTTGCGGTTTTGAACATCCCAGGCAACCAGGGGTCGGAGCCCGGCCCCGGATACCCAGCGACGTCTCGGCGCCCAGCGCCTATGCCGACCTTGCAGCCAGTGGCCTTGCGACGCCCACTTGGCCGTCTCGCACCGGAACAGGCAGCCCACCCAGGGAGGGATGGAGGAGGCTGTGTCCGCTGCGGACGTGCCGACATACCCTCCCGGCCGTGACGGCCCGGCCTTTCAGTGGCCACGATGTCGCCTATCTGACGTTCACCGGCTCGGGATGGGGTGTCTCCCGACGACGGCATCACGCTCGACGCGGCCGCATTACCGGGAAGCATCCAGGCCCTGCGCGACCGCAGTTACACCTTCACCACACTCGACGCCCTGCTCTCCTGACGCGATGACCGGAGGTCCCTGTGGCCGGGGACGTCGGCGTCCCCTCTGGGGTGGGACCCGTATCAGGGTGAAGGCGTCCCCTCATGAAGGGAGGTTGGTCATGAGGATCGTTGTCGGAGTCGACCGGTCGGCCGAGAGCCGGTCGGCCATGATGTGAGCAACGCCGAGGAGGCGTTGCGGCACGGCCATGGGGTTGAG
Organism: Streptosporangiales bacterium; assembly: GCA_009380095.1. Lineage (GTDB taxonomy): Bacteria > Actinomycetota > Actinomycetes > Streptosporangiales > Streptosporangiaceae > WHSL01. The sequence goes on from WHSL01000046.1 coordinate 22,135, forward strand.
CTGGTGCATGCCGACTTCGTGTGGCACCGCGGCGGCACGTTGAGCCAGGCGGCCAGAGCGCAGATCCAGGCCGATGAGCGGGCGATGCTGGAGGCCGCCGCCGAGGCGGTGGGCAAGACCGGGGTCCCGGTGACGACCTACTCCGCCCCGGGTGAGCCGGCGGATGTGCTGCTGGAGTGCGCCCGAGGTGCGGCGATGCTGGTTCATCCGAGGACGACCGACCTACAGCGGGGCATCAGGTCAACGAACTCACGTACCGGGCGCCGTGCCCGGACCGCGACCACCACGGCCTGTCAGGTGGGGCCTCTTCGAACAGATGCGACCTAGTGTCCTGTGGACGGGCGGGGACTGGAAACGGAGCAACCCGGCCACGGTCACTGAGGCGGCGCAACCGATCGGGAAACCGACGGCCATGAAGACCCCAGGACCTACCGCCGCGAACCGCCACCGCGCCAGTCCCCGACCCTACAGGCGGAGAACACTAGCCGATGTGGGGGGTGGCGTTGTGGGTGGCGTGGTGGATGCGAAGGTGGACGGTGGGGTGGATGTCGTAGGTATGCAGGTTCTCAAGGGGGATGTATTCGAGCTCGGTGGACTCGTGGGATAGGCGGAGGTGGCCGCCGGTGGTGCGGGTGTGGAAGACGACGGTGAATTCTTGGCGGACTTCGCCGTCGTCGTAGGCGAGGCGGTGGTCGGGGTCGGTGTAGATGCCGGCGATCGTGGTGGGTTCGACGTGGAGGCCGGTTTCTTCGAGGACTTCGCGTCGTAGGCAGTCGGCGATGGTCTCGCCGATGTGCATCTTTCCGCCGGGTAGTGACCATCGTCCGGAGTCGGCGCGGCGTTGCAGGAGGATGGCGCCGGACTCGTCGCGGATGATGGCGGCGGCGCAGGGCGGCATGGTGTTGGCGGGCGGGGCGTTGGGGTCGCGGTAGTGGTCGCGCCGCACGGTTAGTCGCCTTCCTGTGGGTGGCAGGTGGCCCAGACGTCTTCGAACTCCAGGGCGAAGGTTTCGAAGAGCCCGTGCGGGCTGTGTTTGCGGAGGTGGAGGGCTGGGTGTTCGTAGCCGCGGCGGCGGATCATATACGGGGTGACGATCATTTGGTCGTCGGCGCGGACGATGGTGTTGTAGAGGTGGCTGCGGTGCAGCCCGAGCTGGACGGTGGGCAGCCGCCAGATGTGTTGTCCGCGTCCGAGGGCGTCTTTGACGCGACCGCGGAAGGTTCCGCCGAGCTGCTCGAGGGCATCTCGTTCGTCGACATGGTCGCAGTCGGGGTCGATCAGCGCGACACGTACCTGGACGTGGTGTTCGGTGATGCTGGACGGCAGGCGGGGGTCGCATTCCCAGAGCCAGTGCCCGGTGTAGGCGAGTACGTCGATGCGTTCGCGGGCGCCGAGCAGGAGCGCCGCCCAAAGTTCCGTGGGGACGTTGGAGCGTCGGCCCCACGCCGCTGCGATCTCCACCGCGGCCGACGCGGTCGGGGCGAGGTCGGGGCGGGCCTGCGGCCACAGGTCCTGCTCTGTCGCCGAGAGGTAGGTGGCGGCGGCCATCCGGTTGCGGCGGTGGGGGAGACGTCCGGCCATCCAGCGGCTGACCGTCTTGGCGTCCACGCCGCATGACCTGCCCAGCTCGGCCGCGCTGACACCAGCGGCGATCATCGCCGTACGCAGCCGCTCGTTCGCCATGGTGACGTCCTACCAAAGCCGGGACGTCCCGTGAAGCGTCCCGCAGGACGTTTCCGCGTCCCGTAGTGCGGCGGGACTGTAGGCGACGTCAGCGTCGCCCGGGATTCCGCCCGCTGGACATCTCCGGCAGGTGGTGACCTGCGCAGGGAGGTCGTTCATGCTCACGCCGGAGGCGTTCCCCGACTTCACCTCCGCCTATGTCGCCGTACTGCGGCATGTGTACGCCTGCTACGAACACCAGTCTGCCCCGCGGGGCAACGCGTCGCGGGAGTGCCTGGGGGTCACCTTTCGGTTGACGGATCCGCGTGAGCGACAGCTGTGGCTGCGTACGCGGCGGCAGAAGCTGCCGTTCCATATCGCCGAGACCCTCTGGTACCTGGCCGCGCGCGACGACCTGGAGATGATCGGGCACTATGCGCCGGGGCTGGCCAAGCACTCCGTCGACGGGCAGCGGCTGACGGGGACCGCGTACGGGCCGAAGCTCTTCGGGCCCGGCGCGGACGGGGTGAGCCAGTGGGGGAGGGTGATCGCCCTGCTGGCGAGTGAGGAAGGCACCAAGCGGGCCGTGCTGACGATGTTCCGGCCGGAGGAACTGGTGGAGTCGTGGGCCAACCCGGACGTCTCCTGCACCCTCGGCCTGCAGTTTGCCCTGCGCGACGGCGTGCTGCACGCCGCCGCCTTCATGCGCGGCAACGACGCGTGGCGGGGCCTGGCGGGAGATGTTTTCGCGTTCACCGTGATGCAGGAGATCGCGGCCGCCGAGCTCGGGGCACGACTGGGGCACTACACGCATCACGTGACTTCGATGCACATCAACGACGCCGACCTCGGGGGCGTCGTACGGCTCCTCGATGAGGTCGTCGAGCCGCCTCCTACACTGCCGGCGGCGCGGGTGCTGGTGATGCCGTCGAGGCCATGGCCCCAGATCCGGGCCGTTCTCCGCGAGGAGGAGGCGCTGCGGACCGGCCGCGTCTCGCATACGCCGCACAGCATCAATCAGCTCGGGCTGGATCCGTACTGGCAGCAGTGGCTGCTTAACCTCCAGGCCTACCAGGAGATCCGCACCGCGGATCGGGTCCACGTCGCTACCTGGGCTGCCCTGTCCCCGCAATACCGCTGGGCGCTCGCGGCGCGGTGGCCAGGCCAGGTGCCGGCCGGGGACGTGCTGTGACCGAGGTGGATTGGTCGCGCTGGACGGTGATCTTGTGCAAGCCGGACTGCGCCGAGCGCGGACTCATCGAGGTGGTCCTGGAACGGATCGCCGAACACGTCACCCTCACCACTAGGCGTGAGCTGCACGCGAGTGAGCAACAGATCCTGGCGCACTACGCCGACATGGTCGCAATGGACGCCTTCTTTCCCTTTGACACCGCTGCTGCTCTGCGCCGCCGCTACGTGGGCGCCTTGGTCACTGTGGCCCTCGGCTACGGCCCAGATGCCGCCGCCCGCGTACGAGCGCAGCTTGGGCACTACAACCCGGCGATGGCACCGCTCGGCAGCATCCGGGGCGACTTCGGCACCGACAGCCACCTCCGGGCGCGGGCCGAGGACAGGTTCATCGACAACCTGATCCACACCTCCGATGACCCGCCCGGTGCCGAACGCGAGTTCGCGATCTGGTTCGGGCCTGCCGCACAGCATCTGCTCACACCGCCCTCCTCCGATCCCTCAGGAGCCGAAGATGCCACGAACGCTTCCGCTGATCACCGAGCAGGAACGCCGTGACCTCACTCCCGAAGCACTCGATGTGGTCGACTACCGCAAGTCCGGTCTAAGCCTCAACCACGTGATCGGCTGCCCCCTGGACTGCGCCTACTGCGTACGCCACACCTTCGGCCTCTGGCCTCAGCGCCAACCGCGCGCCCTGATGACCGACCAAGAAGCTGTCGAACGGCTGGTGGGCAGCCCGTGGTTCCAGCCGCAGGTCACCCCAATACAGGTCTTCAACCGGGCCACCGACCCGTTCCTGCCCCAGGTACGGCCTCACACCTTCGCCGTCCTCCACGACCTCGACGCGCGCCGTCTCACCAACCATGTCCTGCTGATCACCCGGTTCCGGGTCACCGAGGCCGACTGCGTTGCGCTCAACGAGCTCCAGCACCTGCGGGTGACGCTACTCATCACCTACTCGGGCATCGACGACCCCCGCATCGAACCGTTCCCGTCAGCCGTTGCCGCCGAGACCCTCGCCCGTACGGCCGCCGTACGGCCGCGCCGCTACCGCGTGATCCTCTACTGGCGCCCCCTGGTACCTGGACTCAACGACACTGCCGAGCACATCCGCCGCGCGGCCGCCGTCGGCGCGCAAGCCGACGGCACGGCCTTTACCGGCCTCTTCTTCAAGGACCAGATCGCCGACTACTACCAGGCCAACGGCCTACCCGAGCCCTACGTCGACACCGCGCGCCGCAAGATCCTGCCGTGCGACCTGGAGCAGCGGATCATCAACGGCTTCACCCGGCACCGCGGCGGCGTTCTCTTCCGGAAGACCTCGTGCGCCGTGTCCTTCGCACACGGACGCCCGGACTACAACGGCCACTACGGCATCCGCGAACTCTGCGACATCTGCCCGGTCTCCCAACTCGACCTGTGTGCAGCCGGCCACCGCACACCCTCTGCCGAGGAGATCGAGGCCGTGGCCGCCCGCGCACCCGGCGGGGGAGACCTACGGGTGGCCGAGCTGACACGGCGTGCCGCCCGCGTCGAGGGCAACACGGCCGAGCAGCTCAGGTACTACGTTCAGCACACACTCGCCTTCCAGATCCACGACGCGGCACGACCCCACCACCACGGCCGGCACGGCCGCGCCGACATCGGCTGGAACCAAGGAGACCCACTGGATGACTGAGCCACGCGGCCGGTACGCAGCAGTCGACGTCGAAGGCAACGGACAGCAGCCCCCCGACCTCGTCGAAGTCGCTGTCGTCCCTATCGACAACGGTCACATCGGCGAGCCCCGTGCGTGGCTGCTGCGCCCCGCCCGGCCGGTCACCCCGATCGCCCGCCGCATCCACGGACTCAGCACCGAACAACTCGCCGACGCGCCGACCATCGCCGAAGTTGCCGACGAGATCAGGACCGCCACAGCCGGACGAACCATCGTCGCCCACGCCGCGCACGTCGACGTGACAGCACTCAAGCGACACCTACCCGGCTGGCACGCCGCCCGAGTAGAAGACACCCTCCGCCTCGCCCGCCAAACCCTGCCCCAACGCCCGTCCTACAGCCTCGACGCACTCATCGCCGAGCTCGGCCTCGATCATCACATTCCCCTCGACCTACGGCGACACCGAGCCGCGTACGACGCCCTCATCACTGCACGACTATTCATCGCGTTGACGAACACAGACATGCGGCAGGTCCAGGACGGGCTGTTCTGAGCTTCACGGACCTGTAGGTGCACGCGGACAATCGCGACAGCCCGGCGCAGGGCATCTCGTGTGGTGAGCACGTCCCCCGATGAGCGCGGAGGGTGGCCAGGTGCGGGCAGGCGCGCACAACACCTCGAGCTGGCGGTGTTCGTCAGCGTCGAGATCTGCGGGGTTGCACAGGAACCAGCCGGTGGCCTGCTGGACCGTCGGTGGTAGCTGTGGAGCTGGCGGTGGGGCAGGAAGGCCGGTCCGCCGGGGCCGGACGTAATGGCGGACCACGGTGTTTGCGCCGCGGGGCGAGGCATAGGCGACGTGGTTCGGCGTTGCCGCCGCGCTTGCGGCCGTCGTAGGTGCCCATGCACTAGCCTCGGGCTTTCGTGCGCCCAGCAGAGCAGGAGGTGAAGGTGCGTGAGTAGCTGATCTTTCTGTTCGTAAGCTCGTCGTCGCTTGCCGGTGGAAGTCCGGTCCGTGGACCACCCCGGGTTCGTTGGAGGCCCTGGTACCTGGAAGGGTGAGGGGCTATGGCACCCCCGAGGAAGTATTCGCCTGAGCTGCGAGAGCGTGCGGTTCGGATGGTCTTTGAGCTTCGAGCCCGGTCACCCGGACCGTCTCCAGCAACAACACCGCACCGGCCTGGCTGATAATCCCCGAACCATCCGGCGACACCACGACCCTGGCATACCGACCTGTAATCTTCACGTGGAAGGCGCCTTCCAGCGCGGGTGTTCCGAGACTTCAGCAATCCCGATTCTCCCAGCTCAAAGGCACCTTTCGCGTTCAAACAGCCAACCCGCACCCACCACCCGGTGAAAGCCCGAGGCTAGAGACCTTCCACCCCTGGCCAGTGGATCGTGCGGCGAGTGTCTCGATATTCATTCGAGACAACGAACTCGCCTGGCTCACCCGGATACTCCCGCCCGAGCTGAGCTGACCGGGCAACCGCATTCGCCGCAGCTATCGGCGACCGCCGCCCGAGTCTCCCCGGCGGGGCGTGGCTCTTCGTGCACCTCCCGCTACTCATCGCCCTCGCGGTGGCGTCGGTGGGAATCGAACACGCGGTGAGTGCGGACGCGGCGCATGTGCTCTCGGCACCCGAGCGCTGGATGCTGCTGGGGCCCGTCGCGGCGTACCTCCCCTTCGAGGCGGTCATCTGCTTCACCACGAAGTGATCGGTGGCGGTGGACCCGGCGTACGCCCCATGCGGGTCTGACTCGTCCTGGGTCTCGCGTGGAGCCCTTGAATACCTGAGTATTTGAGGTTGCGGACGCACGGTCCTTGAGGAGGCGCTGGCATGGCTTGGGATTTCCAGACCGAACCGGAGTTTCAGGAGAAGCTGGACTGGATCCAGCGGTTCTGCGAGGAGAAGGTCGAGCCGCTGCACCACGTGTTCCCCCACGCCGCCCGGTTGCCGGATCCGGCGGTGAAGGCCTATGTGCGGGAGTTGCAGCAGGAGGTCAAGGACCAGGGGCTGTGGGCACTGTTCCTCGACGAGGAGCTCGGCGGCCCCGGCCTCGGACAGCTGAAGCTGGCCCTGGTCAACGAGATACTGGGCCGGTATCCGGCCGCCCCCCAGCTGTTCGGCGCCGCCGCGCCCGACACCGGGAACATGGAGATGCTCGCCGCCTACGGCACCGAGGAGCAGAAGAAGCGCTGGCTCGGACCGCTGCTGAACCAGGAGATGTTCTCGGCGTACTCGATGACCGAGCCCCAGGGAGGCTCGGACCCCAACCTGTTCAAGACCCACGCCGTCCGAGACGGCGACGACTGGGTGATCAACGGCGAGAAGTGGTTCACCTCAGCCGGACGGGTGGCCGACATCCTGTTCGTGATGTGCAAGAACGGCATGTTCGTGGTGCCGCGCGAAACGCCGGGCGTCGAGATCATGCCGGAGCCGCGCAACCACAACCACATCGTCTACACCGACGTCCGGGTGCCCCACGACCATCTCCTCGGCCCCGAGGACGGCGCCAAGGTGCTGGCTCAGCGCCGGCTGGGAGGCGGTCGCATCCACCACGCGATGCGCACGATCGCCCAGTGCAGGCTGGCGCTGGACATGATGTGCGAGCGGGCGCTGTCGCGCGAGTCGCACGGAGCGGTCATCGCCGAGCACCAGATGGTGCAGGAGAAGATCGCCGAGGCGTACGTGAAGCTCAAGATGCTGCGGCTCTATGTACTGGAGACCGCGTGGAAGATCGACCAGACCTCGACGCAGGAGGCTCGGACCGACATAGCCGGGGTGAAGTTCACCATGGCCCGGGTGCTGCGCGAGATCTCCTTCGACGCGCTCCACATCCACGGCTCCCTCGGCACCACCGACCTCACGCCGCTGCACGACATGTACGCCGCCGCGCCGACGATGGGCCTCGCCGACGGCGCCGACGAGGTGCACAAGGCCACCGTCGCCCGTCGCGTGCTCCGGGGCTACCGCCCCCACGAGGGCTACTTCCCGCGCGAGTACCGTCCCTACAAACGGGCGCAGGCGTGGGAGAAGATGCGGCCGGTCCTCGCCGACCGGCCGGAGCTCGCCAAAGCCGCGGAGAACTGGAAGCAGTACTTCGCCACCCGCTCATAGGGGCGGCTGTCAGGTCTGCTCAGAGGCCGAGGCGGCGGCTTTGACGGGCGATGAAGGCGAGCACCTCGTCGGCAGGGCGATCGGGGAGACCCCACATCACATCGGTGATCCCCGCGTCGTCCCGTGCCGCGAGGTTCTCGGGAGTCGGTTTCTCCATGGCCAGCAGGTGTACCTGCGGCCGCCCGGTGCGTCCCGCGTCGGCCCATGCCTTGCGGAGCCGGTCGCATTTGGCCGGGATATCCCGCTCGGTCGGGGTGGTCATCCAGCCGTCGGCGGAGCGCGCGATCCAGGCGAACGTCTTCGGCCCGCCGCCGGCGCCGATGATCAGTGGATGTGCCGTTGAGCCGGCTTCGGGTACGCCCATGAGGGGCCGAACGACACGAACTCCCCGTCGTAGGCGGCCTCCTCCCGGGTCCACAACGCCCGCATCGCCTCGACGTACTCGCGGAGCACGGTGCGCCGGCGGGCGGCCGGAACCTTGTGGTCGTCGAGCTCATCGGTGTTCCAGCCGAAGCCGGCGCCGAGGGTGACGCGGCCACCCGAGAGGTGGTCCAGGTCGCGATCGTCTTGGCCAACGTGATCGGGTCGGACTCGACGGGCAGGGCGACCGCGGTGGCGAGCCTGATGCGGGAAGTGATCTGCGCCGCGGTGGCCAGGGCGACCCACGGGTCGAGGGTACGGAGATAACGGTCATCGGGCAGGGTCTCGTCACCCCCGTGCCGCATCGACGGGCGTGATCCCACGATCGCTGGTGAACAACACAATCCCGTGCCGCATCGCACTCGCCACCTCGGTCCTCGATGCGGTTCATCAAGCAGCCTGGTCGAGCACTGTCTCCGCCAGCGTTCGCGCCACACGTCCCGGGTGCGCGACGGTCGAGGCCGCGCCGGTCGGGAAGAACTGATACATCGATCGACAGCAGTGTGAATCGTTGGGTGGAGGAGTGACGGCGAAGCGGGGCGACACCGATGCGGGGCCCGCCATGGGAAGGCTGCCGGCCACCCGGATCGGGCTGCTCGGCGGGCTGACCGGGATCCTGTGCTGTGTGGGCCCGGCCGTGCTGGCCTTGTTCGGGGTCGTCGGCGCCGGCACGGCGTTCACCTGGGCGACGCGGCTGTACGACGGCTACGCGTGGTGGCTCCGGCTGGCCGGGCTCGTCGTCATCGCGGTGCTGGTCTGGGTCTCGCTGCGGCGCCGCAACGCCTGCTCCATCGCCGGGCTCAAGCGGGTGCGGTGGCGGCTGCTGGGCGTACTGGCCGTGGCCGTGGTCACCTACGGCGTGCTCTACGGCGTGACGACCTGGCTGGGGTCGTTCGCCTGAACCCCAGCCCGGCCCTCTTCCCCCGATCAGGTGGTGCGGGTGGCGATGAGGAGGCAGTAGCCCGCGATCCCGTCCGCCGCGGCCTTGGCGGCCGCGCGGGCGAGGTCGAGCCCGCGGCCGACGTCGATGATGGTGTTGCCGGCCATGCGGAGCAGCCGCAGCCGTGCCTGGATCTGCTCGATCATTTCGGTCAGCGCCTCGTCGTGCTGCTCGATGGTGGTGGTCGTCAGCCCGGCGTCGGCGAGGATCTGCGTGTACTCCTCGGCCGGGCGGGCGTCGGCCAGGCAGGCCACCCAGCCGGCGAGGTCGTCCAGTTCGGGTGGGAGTGGGCCGTTGACGGTGATGTCGGTGATCCCGGCCCGGCCGCCGTGCCGCAGCACGCGTGCGAACCCCGCTGCCGCGACCGGTTTGTTGGTGAACGTGCAGAAGGCGCATTCGTAGATCACGGCGTCGAAGGTGGCGTCGCCGAACGGCAGCGTCTCGGCGTCACCGACGTGGAAGGTGACCTGGCCGGCGAGCCGGGCGCCGGCGGCGACGCCCTCCGCCGTGGCCACGTTGTCCGCGGACAGGTCGACCCCGGTGAAGACCTCCTCCCGGTAGCCGACCGAGTTGTACGCGCAGAAGGGGATCAGCCGGCCATCGGGGGTGATCTCCTCGACGCAGCACTTCATGAGCTGGCGGACGTTGAGGGTGTACGGGTCCTGGAAGTCCTGGATCACGATCATGGACGCCTTGTCGGTGACGTTCTTGACCGCCGCGGGCAGGTCGATCCCGCAGGTGACGCATTCCAGCTGCTCGTCGGTCTCCGGGCGGCCCATGAACGCCGAGGCCGACCACAGCTTCTCCAGCGCCTCCCGGATCGCGTAGTCGGGGACCACCCGGTCGCTCACGTAGTCGCGATGGTCCTCCACCTTGACCAGCCGCGGGATCGGCACCACGCCGTCCTTGTCGACCAGCACGTAGGTGATGGACCGGCAGGCCGGGAAGCAGCACGGCACGGGGAAGAAGTCGCTCGCCCGCAGCCATTCCGGTGCCTGCGCCGCGAGGGCGTGGATGATGTCGGAGTTGGTCAGCCGGGTCAGCGGATCGAACTCGATGTGCCGCCCCGAATGCGTGACCGGCTGGAACGACACCGACCGGACCGCCGGATGCCGGACACCGAACTGGACGATGTCGCCGAGCTCGTGTTCGTTGAGCCCCTTCTCCA
>WHSL01000239.1 GCA_009380095.1 Streptosporangiales bacterium
CTGACCGTCGCGCCCGGTAAGCCGCCTCGCTCCTGGAGTCACGTAACCACTCTAGCCGGTGTCTACCCGGGACGCCGGAGCGGTGCCGGTCAGCTCTGCGACCAGGGGCCGTCGCCCCAGCCCTCCGCCTCGGCCATGAGGTCGTAGAAGGTCCGCCCGTCCACCGACTCGCGGACGATGTCGGCGTGCCCCGCGTGCCGGGCCACCTCTTCGATCAGGTGGAAGAGCACCCATCGCGCGGAGAGCTCGGTGTTCTCGGGGACCACGGCGCCGGCGGGAGCGTGAACCGGTGGTCCAGGTCGAGCCCGGCGATGGTCTCCTCGGTCTCCGCGGGATCCGGTGGAGCGGGAGGCACGTGACGCGCTGCGGGTGATCGAGGGCACCAGCCGCGCCGCCCTCGCCGAGATGCGGCACCTCCTCGGCGTCCTCCGCACCGGCGAGGCGGGCGGCGCCGGGCCACCGCCCGACGGCGCCGGGTCTTCGTCCGGCAGATCCGTCCCGGGCGAGGCGTCTGCCCGTCGCCCGGCCTATGCGGAGGCGATGTACGGGGAGACGGTCGGCGGCGGTTCCGGGGTGGGTGAGCTGGCACCGGTGCCCCGGTTGTCCGGGCTCGACGCGCTCGCCGCCCGGGCCCGGCTCGCGGGGGTGAAGGTGGAGCTGGTGGTGGAACGCGAGGAGACGCTGCCCGAGGGGGTGGAGCTGGCGGCGTACCGGATCGTGCAGGAGGCGCTGACCAACGTGGTGCGGCACGCGGCGCCGGCGCGCTGCCGGGTGACGCTGCGGGCCGCCGACGGCGAGGTCCACCTCGAGGTCGTCGACGACGGGTCGGGCGCGCGGGTGCTGCCCACGCCGCCGGGCGGCGGCCACGGCCTGATCGGCATGCGCGAACGGGTCACCGCCTACGGCGAGACGCTCGAGGCGGGGCCGGAGCCGCGGAGCGGCTTCGCGGTGCGCGCGCGACTGCCGTACGAGCCGGTTCCGGCGCTCGGCGGTGAGGTCGCGTGATCCGTGTCCTGGTGGCCGACGACCAGGCCCTGGTGCGCGGCAGCTTCCGGCTGCTGGTGGACTCGGCGCCCGGCCTGACCGTGGTCGGCGAGGCCGGCACCGGCGCGGAGGCGGTCGAGCTGGCCCGTGCCGAGCGGCCGGACGTGGTGCTGATGGACGTGCGGATGCCGGAGCTGGACGGCATCGAGGCCACCCGGCGCATCCGCGCGGCACCGGGGACGGCGGCGGCGCGCGTCCTCATCCTCACCACGTTCGACCTCGACGCGTACGTGTACGCGGCGCTGCGCGCGGGCGCGGCCGGGTTCCTGCTCAAGGACACCCCGCCGGCCGGCCTGCTGGAGGCGATCCGCGTGGTGGCGGGCGGCGACGCGCTGCTCTCGCCGAGTGTGACGCGGCGGCTGATCGCCGAGTTCGCCCGCCGCCCCGAGCCGGGCAACCGGCCCCCGCCCGGCCTGGACGGGGTCACCGACCGCGAGCGCGAGGTGCTGGCGCTCGTCGCGCGCGGGCTCTCCAACGCGGAGATCGCCGAACACCTACGCCTCAGCCTCGCCACGGTGAAGACCCACACCGGCCGGCTCCTCGGCAAGCTGAACGCACGCGACCGCGCCCAACTGGTGATCGTCGCCTACGAGACCGGCCTCGTCACCCCCACCCGCGACGGAGGAGCCTAGGTCCTGATTCGAAGCCCCTGTCCGGCTCGCAACTCCCAGGCGTCGCCCCGCCGCCCAGCCGCGTCCCCCGGCGTCGCGCCCTGGCCGCCCGACCGCTTCGCGGGGGGCGTCGCCGTTGCCACCCGGCCGCTTCGCGGGGGCGCCGCTCTGGCCATCCGGTCATGTCGCGCGGCGTCGCCCATGCCGCCCAAGCACGTCGCGGGCGGAGTCCTCGCCACCTGGCCACGTCGCGGGGCCGCACCCCCGGACGCGGACCGAAGCCGTCCGCATCGGGTGCGAGACTTGCCCCATGTTGGAGACCTCCGCTCGGTTGCTGCGCCTGCTGTCGCTGCTCCAGGCCCATCGTGAGTGGGGCGGCGGCGAGCTCGCCGGCCGGCTCGGCGTGACCACCCGGACCGTCCGGCGGGACGTCGACCGGCTCCGCTCCCTGGGCTATCCCGTGCACGCCACCCCCGGCATCGCGGGCGGTTACCGGCTCGGCGCCGGGGCGGCTCTGCCGCCGCTGTTGCTCGACGACGACGAGGCCGTGGCGGTCGCGGTGGCGCTGCAGACCGCGGCCGGCGGCGGGATCGCCGGGCTCGGCGAGACGTCCGTGCGGGCGCTGGCCAAGCTCGAGCAGGTGTTGCCGTCCCGGCTGCGGCACCGGGTCAGCGGACTGTCCGGCGTGGTGGCGCTGTCGTACAGCGGGCCCACGATCGCCCCGGAGGTGCTCACCGCCGCGGCCACCGCATGCCGTGACCACCAGCGGCTGCGCTTCGACTACCGGGCAACGACCGGGCGGACGACCACCCGGACGGTGGAGCCGGACCGGCTGGCCAACGCGGGCCGCCGGTGGTACCTGCTCGCGTGGGACGTGGACAGGAAGGACTGGCGGACGTTCCGGATGGACCGCATCGAGGGCGTTCCGTCGCTGCGCGAGCGCTTCACCCCGCGGGAGCCCCCGGCGGAGGACATGGAGACCTACCTGTCCACCGCGCTGTCCTCGGCGCCGTACCCGTATCAGGCGCGGGTCACGCTGCACATGTCCAAGGAGGAGGCGTCGCAGCACGTGGCGGCCACCGTCGGGGTGCTGGAGGCGATCGACGCGAACACGTGTGAGCTCCGACTCGGCGCCAACGAGCTCGTGGCGCTGGGCTGGATCGTCGGCTCGATCGGGGCGGAGTTCGAGATCCACGAGCCGCCGGAGCTCGCCGAGCATCTCCGCGCGCTGGGAGAGCGGCTGGTACGGGCCGCGAACCGCGACGCCGCCGACGAGGCGTGACTACTAAACGCATTCGTATGGTGGCTTTCTGTGCAAATCGCGGGACAGGCGGTCCTGGTTTCGCCGACCCTGGCTGTATGGGTCGACACGGGGAAGTGAACGAGCGGATTCCGACCGATGAGGAGATCACGGAGCAACTACGGGAGCTCGTGAGCAAGGTCGACAACGAGCCCGACTGGGTGCGGCGGAGCCGACGCGGCAGGCGCGCCATGGAGCGCGCCTCGTCGGAGCCGCGTCCGCCGCATCGCGCGCCGTACGAGGGAGGCGCCGCCACACCCGGCGAGCCAGAGGCCGCCGCACGCTGACCCGGCTCGGCGGCTCAGACGCGGCCGAGCCCGAGGTCGCCGCGCGCTGACCGGTGCGGCGACTCTGGTCCGGGCGATCCGGACGGCGACTCAGGTCCGGGCGAGCCGGATCGGTTCGGCGTGCTCCTCGGCGCCGTCCTTGGCGCCATCCTTGAGCACCACGTCGAGCAGGCCGGGGAAGCGGGTTTCGAGGTCGGACCGGCGCAGCGCCACGTAGTGGCAGCGCCCGGCCTGCCACTGGCGCACGATGCCGCTCTCGCGGAGCACGCGCCAGTGGTGCGTCGCCGTCGCCTTGGTCACGCCGATCGCGAAGCTGCCGCAGACGCGCTCATCGGCCTGGGCGAGCTGACACACGATCCGCAGCCGCAACGGGTTGCCGAGAGCGGCCAGTACATCTTCGAGTTGCAGCTGGTCGCGCTCGGGGTGGAACAGACCCATGGCCCCACTGTACGACAACCTTCGTACAGAGTTTGATACAGTACTGATCGATACGAGGGTACGGGTGTCTTCGTACCGCCGTATCCATACGGGTTCGGCCGCCGGCCCAGTGCCGCGGCCGCATCTCTGGATTCAAAGCGGAAAGGGGGGCTGCATGCCGACATCGAGTACGCGTCGCCACGCCGTACGGCGCGGAGAGCACGGGACCGATCATGACGCCCGGCCGCGCTCCGTCTCACTTCGAGCGCTGACCGTGGCCGCCTACCTGGAGCGCAGCTACGTGCCGCGGACCAAGGACGGGCACACCGCGGGCGAGGACGAAACGGCGTCCGAGACATAGCGGGCGGCCTGCCGCCAGGGCGTCACGGGCTGGTGTTCACCGTGCGTCTCTCCTGGTGGCGGGGCCCTTTTGGGCAAAAATAAAGCGGGACGGTCACGCTCGGGGGGATACGTGGCCGTCCCGCATCGCGTTCTGTTCGGGGGGATCAGAACGCCACTCGGCAACCATAAACGACCTTTCCGGCGGCCGTCCAGGTCACAGAGGATCTGTATCGGACTGTGACCGGACGGCCGCTCGGCGTGTCTGATCCGTTATCGCCGTGATGCGCGATTGCCTCGGGGTCGCTGGGTATGTGAGGGGAACCGAGCGAGGAGGGCGGTATGAACCTCGAGGAGGCGGGTCGGCAGCTGGAGCTGGCGATCCATGACGCTCGTGTGGCGTTCGACTGCATCGAGCTGGAAGACCTGGACCGAGCGCAACAACATGCGATCATGGCGCGGGCCGCCGTGGACGCAGCGGAGAACGTGATCAGGGTGGCACTGGACGAGCGCGACTCCCGTACCCCCGCCGAAGCCGAAGACGCGATCGCGAAATAACCGTCGCGGTCGGGCGGACCCCATGTCAGAGGCGTCCGGACGGCGGCCCTCGGGCCGTCGCCGGGCGCCTCTGTCGTGCCACTGTCGTGGCACTGTCGTACCGGCCGAGTAGGGCGGAACCGTAAACCGGCCTCGAACATTTGTTCGACTTTGCGGTAGAGTGACGCGTATGCGCGCATCGGTTCCTGAGGGCTGGCCGAAGGGCGTCCGTCCTCCCGGGGTCGAGGGATACGAGCAGTCGGCCATCGTGTGGTTATTCGACCAGGTGCCGTCGGACTACCGTGTCCACGGCATCCTGCGGAGGTATCCGCTCGCCCTGGCGCGCATGGCTCGTGAGCACATGTCCGCGGCGCTGGACGCGGCCCGGCAGGGGTATCGCACCGCTCGGGTCCAGTTGACCGAGGCGGGGCTGCCGCCGCATGCGATCGAGCAGGTCATGGAGGTCTACGTGGAGGAGGGGCAGCGCTTCGCCGCGGCCCTCCGCGCCATCGAGATCGTCGAGGAGTCCCTCGGCGGCACACCCCCACGCAACTCCCAAAACCTCACCTTCTGACCCCAGTCGCCCGCCAAGGTCCGAACCTCACGACCCACCAGGAGGGGCGGTCCCCCGACCAGTCAGGGCGGGCTCCCCATCGGTCGGGCGGGCTCCCGACCGGTCGGGGCGGGCGGGCTCCCCGCCGGTCAGGGCGGCGGTCTCCCCATGGGGCAGGGCGGTCGGTCTCCCGCCCGGTCAGGGGTGGGTGATGTGCGCGTAGAGGGCGATGGCCGGGGTGGAGCCGGTGTTGAGCAGTTCATGGCCGGACCCGGAGCCGACCACCCGCACCCGCCCCGGCCGAAGCCGATGCACCGCGAGCATCCCGCCCGCGTTCATCGTCGCCAGATGCAGACCGCCCTCGACGAGGCAGAGCACGCCATCG
This sequence comes from Streptosporangiales bacterium, assembly GCA_009380095.1. Taxonomy (GTDB): domain Bacteria; phylum Actinomycetota; class Actinomycetes; order Streptosporangiales; family Streptosporangiaceae; genus WHSL01. The sequence goes on from WHSL01000239.1 coordinate 5,474, forward strand.
AGCCCATCGAGCCCGGTGAACCGGTCCGACCCGAGGCACACAACGCCCACCTCGTGATCATCACTACGCGCCAACACCACCCGCGCCGCCGCCTCACTGCTCGCCCCCAGCCGTTCAACCGCCCCGACAGCGCCGTCGGAACCGCCCGTGCCCGTCCTCGCCTCCCAACCGGCCGCCCCGATCCCGCTGGTCCTGCCCTCCCAGCCGCCCGCGCCGCCCGCGCCGCCCGCGCCGGCCGCGCCGGTCGTGCCGGCCGCGCCGGCCGTGTTGGGCGGAGTGGGCTGGTCGGTGAGGTGGGCGGTCAGCCGAGGGCGCCAGGCGTAAGGATCCGCGGCGAGCCGGCGGAGCGTGGCGGCGAGCGCGCCGATCGTCGGCCGCGCACGGTCGAGATGTTCGCTCAGATGCGGGTACGGGCTGCGCCGCCCTGCCAGCACCACATCCCCGACCGTCTCCAAATCCGTAAGCACCCCATCGCCCTCGGCGCCCCCGATCGTCAGGTTGGTGGCGGTGTCCAGGGGAGCGTCGGACGAGGCAGGAGCAGGAGCAGGAGTGGGTGCGGGTGCGGAGGGCGCAAGGTCGGACGAGGTGAGGGCGGGCGGCCGTCCGCGAGAGGTGACGTCAGTGGGCGTCGGGAAGGTGGTCGTGCTGGCCACGGGTGTCCTTCGTGTCAGAAGCCGGAGGCCGCCGCAGGCTGAGAGAGTGCGGGCGGCCGAGACGACGGGTGCCCGGGCGCGGAAGCGAAACGGAGTCGAAGCCGGAACCGAGGCGAGGCCGTAGAAGAAGCCGGAGAACGGCGAGAGACGGCGCCTAGCGGAACCAGAGATCGATGTGGATCGATGCCCGCGGCGGGCGGGGAGAAGCGGGCCTACCGGACCGGAACGGAACCGGCACCCGCCATCAACACGAAGGACACAGCGCGCTGGACACACGGCGAAGGTCGACGTGGGTCTTCCGTGTCCGGCGCGAACGCATGGCGCAAGGATAGCCGCTGCGCCACGGTACGGCGCGCCGAACGCGATTCCCCGGGCGAGTCGCCCGCTTCGCCCCCTACGCCCACTGTCAAGTGCCGCAATGCCGTTGCGGTGCGGCGATTTCGGTGATGGCATGTCTCCCTGTTGTCCACAACCGCGATGCGGCCACCCCAGGAGACGTCCCGGCCGGCGGCGGCCCGCCTCGCATCTCTTGGACAAAAGGGGGACCGATCACGTGCACCGAGCGGTGGGAGGAAGAGACCCGGTGGCCGGCACCACGCCGGCTCCCGAGGTCCGTTCGCCATGAGCGGGCCGGTGCGCAAAATGGACAGGCGCTCTGCCGTGTCGGGACGGGCGGAGCGGGTGTTCGTACGGTCCCTGGTGGTCGTGGCCCTCGGCGTGATGGGCGCGGGCTTCCTCGGCTGGCGGGCCGGCCTGCTGGTCGCGGCGCTGACCGCGCTCACGTACGGGCTGGCCGGGCTGCTCGGCGGACCGGGCCGGGGGCGGGCCCTGCGCGGTCTCGGCCGGGCCGGGTATCAGGTGCTTCCGGACGGCACCGGCCGGCACATGGTGGTGGGCCCGGGTGGGATCTACCTGATAGACGGGCGGTCATGGCGGCACGCGGTGGCCCGCGCCGGAGGGACCTGGCGGCTCGGTGAAGCACCCGCCGCGCGGGTCGTGGGACGGGCGGCGGCCGCGGGCCGCCGGCTCACCGGACGGCTGGCGGCCGAACTGGCTCCAGGTTTTCCCCACCCTGTGGACGTGGTGTCGATCCTGGCGGTATCGGGTCGCCTGCCGGAGCCGGCGATGCGGGCCGGCGACGTAGTACTCGCCCGCCCCGGCGCGGTTGCCGACTACCTCGCCGAACGCCCCGAAGTCCTGGACACCGACGCCATCGACACCATCCTCGCCGCCGCCCGCCGCGCCGGGTCCACCCCCGCCTGACACACCCCCCGCCCTCCCGCTCCCGCTCCACAACCAGCGGGTCCCACCAGGGAAGACCACGGTTCCAGAGGAGATCCCCGCGCCAAACGGGTGCGGGATCCGATGCGCCGCAGGCATCTCCCCCGTTCCGGTTCCACAAAGCACACATTCGAGGCGCCCGTTCGACACCTCGGGGGGAGACGACGGTTGCGGGGGAGACCCCCGGGCCGCACCAGCGCGACGCCGCCCCTACTTCCGCCCTCACCTGCGCGATGCCGCCCCCGCGCCCCGCCCGCCCGACGCCGCCCCCCGCGCCCCGCCCGCCTAACGTCGGGCCCCGCGCCCTGCCCGCTCGGCCCCCCACCCCGCACCCCGGGCCCCGCGCCCCGCCCGCCCGACGCCGGACCCCCGTACCTCCGGGCGCGGGTGGCTGGGATCGGTGGGGTTGGCGATCTTGAGAGCGGGCTGGATCGGTCGTACGTTGGCGGGCATGTCGCGACGGATCGTGCTCTTCGGCGCCACCGGCTACACGGGACGCCTGACCGCACACGCGCTCGCCGCCCAAGGCGCGCAGCCCGTGCTCGCCGGCCGCAACGCGGACCGGCTGGCCGAGCTGGCCGGCCGGCTCGGCCTCGACAGCACCGCCGTGGCCGACGTCGACCGCCCGGAGACCGTACGGGACCTGGTCGAACCCGGAGACGTGCTGATCTCCACGGTCGGCCCGTTCCTCCGCTGGGGCGCCCCCGCGCTGGAGGCGGCCGTCGAGGCCGGCGCCGTCTACCTCGATTCCACCGGAGAGCCGCCGTTCGTCCGCGAGGTCTTCGAGACGTACGGCCCGCGCGCCGAACGTACCGGCGCCACCCTCCTCACCGCGTTCGGCTACGACTACGTCCCGGGCAACCTCGCCGGCGCCCTCGCACTACGCCGCGCAGGCGCCATCGCCACCGGCCCGGGCGACGCTGCCACCGGC
>WHSL01000185.1 GCA_009380095.1 Streptosporangiales bacterium
GCGGTTCCACTCGCGGAAGATCTCCGCCAGCCGGGCCGGCTCCGCGCCGAGCGCCTGCCGGAGCAGGTCGTACGCCTCGGCGATGAGCTGCATGTCCGCGTACTCGATGCCGTTGTGCACCATTTTGACGTAGTGACCGGCACCGCCCGGCCCCACGTGCACGCAGCACGGCGTGCCGCCCACCGTGGCCGCGATGGACTCCAGCAGCGGGCCGAGCGAGGCGTACGACTCCGCCGGCCCGCCCGGCATGATGCTGGGCCCGTGCAGCGCGCCCTCCTCGCCGCCGGAGATACGTGCCCTCCGCGCCGAAGTCGGCGACGAGGGCCTCGGTCCGGGCCGGCGTGCGGTTGTGCAGCGCCACCGGATGCCCGTGCCGCGCCAGGTTGCGCGCCAGGTTGCGGCCCATCACCGCGAGCCCGGTGACCCCCACTTCCGCGCCGCCGGTCGCTTCCGTCGCGTTCATGCCGGTGTCCCTCCGAGCGGATCCGCCGTCGCCGGGGACGATCTCCCCCAGGGCATGCCTTCCCGGCGGCGGCCCCGGCTATCCCGCGATGTCGCCCTCGCGGAGCGCCGGCATCACAGGCGTGATCTGCAGGTACTCGGCGAGCCACCCGGTGGCGGAGCGCGCGTCCATGGCCGGCGTGAAGTGCCAGCCCTGCGCCGCGTCGCAGCCCATCTCGGTGAGCAGCGCGGCCACCTCGGGCGTCTCCACCCCCTCGGCCACCGTGCGCAGGCCGAGGCCCCGTACGAGGTCGATGATGGAGCCCGTGATCACCTTGTCGTCGTGGCTCTCCACGGCGCGCGAGACGATCGAGGAGTCGATCTTGATCTCCTCGACCGGCAGCCGCTTCAGCCGGGCCAGCGACGAGTAACCGGTGCCGAAGTCGTCGAGCGCGAGCGCGACACCGAGCTCGGCGAGGCCTTGCACGGTGTCGCCCACGTACGCCGGGTCGGTCATCAGGACCCGCTCGGTGATCTCTAACTGAAGCGCCTGCGGGCTGACCCCGTGGGTGCCGAGCCCCTCCTTGATCACTTCGATCAGCGCGGTGTCCAGCAGGTCGCGGGCGGACACGTTGACCGAGACCTGCACCGCAAGCCCGATCCGCCACCACCGGGACACCTGCGCGAGCGCCATGTCGACGACCTGATGGGTGAGGTCGCGCATCAGGTACGACTGCTCGGCCATCGGGATGAAGTCGCCGGGGAGCAGCATGCCGCGGCGCGGGTGCGGCCAGCGGACCAGCGCCTCCATGCCGACCACGCGCCCGTCGTTGAGCGCGATCTTGGGCTGGTAGTGCAGCTGCAGCTCGCCGCGGTCGACCGCGCGGCGCAGCTCGCCGAACAGGCTGAGCCGCATGGTGGAGTTGCGGTCCTTGTCCGCGGCGTAGACCTCCACCCCGCCGCGGCTCTCCTTCGCCAGGTACATCGCGACGTCCGCGCGCTGCATCAGCAGCTCGAAGTCGGGTGCGTGGTCGGGGTGGAGCGCGATGCCGACGCTGGCCTCGAGCTCGAAGGCCAGCCCGTCCAGCCGGACCGGCTCGGCGAGCGCCACCCGTACGCGGGCCGCGACCTCGCGGGCGGCCGCGGTGTCCCGGATCACCGGGAGCAGGATGGCGAACTCGTCGCCGCCCAGCCGCGCCACCACGTCGCCGGGGCGGACGCTGTGCGCCAGGCGGTGCGCCACGGTCTGCAGCAGCCGGTCGCCGGTGGGGTGCCCGAGGGTGTCGTTGACCTCTTTGAACCGGTCCAGGTCGAGCAGGAGCAGTCCGGCCCGGTGCCCGTCGCGCTCCGCCTCGGCCAGCGCCTCCTCGGTGCGGACCACGAGGAGCTTGCGGTTGGGCAGCCCGGTCAGCTCGTCGTGGTGCGCCTGATACTCCCGCTTCATGGACAGCGAGGCGTTGGTGTGCACGGCGATCAGCGGCAGCCCGAACAGCGGCACCAGCGCGGCCGAGGTGTCCATCGCGACCACCACGAGCGGCGCCACGGACAGCAGCGCCAGGCTGACGAAGAGCTGGTAGCCGAAGTCCTGCCGGAGGATGCGGGTCACCGAGGTGCGCTCGTGCATCGCCACCGCGCACTCGACGAGCCCGAGGTTCACCACGAAATAGACCAGCGCCGCCAGCGCGACGACCAGCAGCTCCGCTCCGGCGGGCACCCAGGGGCGCGGCGGCTGGCCCGGGAACAGGCCGAACACCAGCGCGGCGGCACCCAGGCTGACCGTGTACTGGGACACGTTGAAGGCGGTGCGGTGCGGTGCCTTGCCGGTCGCGAGGCCGGCCGCGACCGCCGCGGCGGCCTGCACGAGCACGGCCGCGGGCAGGCCGGCGTAGATCAGCAGCGCGAAGGAGAACGGCGTCGAGGTCGGAGCGCCGTTGGTGTCGGTGGTGCCCGGCGTGACGATGGGACGCAGCTCGCCCAGCACGGCCATGGTGGCGACGACCCAGAACAGCGGCAGCCCGAAGAGGGCCTCGGCGCCGGGTAGGCCGAGGCCGTACAGCGAGGCGAACAGGAGCGCGAGGCCCACCACGGTCACACTCGTGAGATAGATCCACAACGGTGACCAGACGCGAGGGCCTACGTCCCGGGTGTTGTTCGGGTCCTTCATCACTTCCTCGTGGCTGGAGGGGAACCACGTCCGTGCAGTACTCGCCGGGCTCATCGGAGCCCGGCGCCTCTCGGGAGGGTACGTGCGGGAGGCCACTTCGCGAAACCGATTGCGTACTTTCTGTTACTACTACTTCATATCGAGATTCGGATCCGGACGCCAACGGGGCTCCCCTGCCCCACCTCGTCACGACAAGCGCGCCCTGTGGGTGATAACGCCGTCCACGCCCGGTATGACCGGGTGTGGCGCATTCGTCGCCCAGCGTGTAGGACGGGCGAGCGGGCGGATCAGTTGACAGGTTCCGGCCACGCGATCGAACGCGCAGAGCCCGGCCCCGTTTCGAGACAAATCCCCTAGGCCTTCTCTGCCGCCTCCGTGTCCTCAGCCTCCTCGGGACGCAGGGCAGCCGCCGCGGCGGCCTCGGGTCCGTCGCTCAGCAGCACGCCGAACCCCGTCTCGTCGAGGATCGGCACGCCCAGCTTCACCGCCTTGTCGTACTTGGAGCCGGGGCTGTCGCCGACCACGACGAAGCCCGTCTTCTTCGACACCGACCCGGTGACCTTGCCGCCGCGGTCCTGTACGGCCTCGGTGGCGTCGTCCCGGCTGTACCGCTCGAGGGAGCCGGTGACGACCACGGTCACCCCCTCCAGCGGACGGGGGCCCGAGTCCGCCCCGTCGTCCTCCATCGTGACGCCGCTCTCCGCCCACTTGCGGACGATCGCGGCGTGCCAGTCCACGGTGAACCAGTCCTTGACCGACGCGGCGATGGTGGGGCCGACGCCGTCCACCGCGGCCAGCTCCTCCTCCGTGGCGTTCCGGATGCGGTCCATGGTGCGGAACTCCCGCGCCACGGCCTGCGCGGCGACCGGGCCCAGGTGCCGGATGGAAAGCCCCACCAGCACCCGCCACAGCGGCCGCCGCTTGGCGTCCTCGAGCTGGGCGAACAGGTTCTCCGTGTTCTTCGTCGGCACGGACTCCTTCTTGTCCGTGCCCTTGGTGAAGAAGAACGGCACGAGCTCCTGCTCCCCCTCGGCCGCGCCCTTCTTCCGTACGTCCCGAAGGATCTTCACGTCGGCGAGCCGCTCCGGGCTGAGCGCGAAGAGGTCGCCCTCGTCGGTGAGCGGGGCCTGCTCCGGCGCGTCCGGCCGGGTCAGCGCGATGGCCGCTTCGTAGCCGAGGCTCTCGATGTCGAAGGCGTTGCGGCCCGCCAGGTAGAACAGCCGCTCGCGGAGCTGCGCGGGGCAGGACCTGGCGTTCGGGCAGCGGATGTCGACGTCGCCCTCTTTCATGGCGCGCAGCGCGGTGCCGCACTCCGGGCAGGTCTCCGGCATCGCGAACGCGTGCTCCGAGCCGTCGCGCAGGTCGATGACCGGGCCCACGATCTCCGGGATGACGTCCCCGGCCTTGCGCAGCACGATCGTGTCGCCGATGAGCACGCCCTTGCGCTCCACCTCGTACTTGTTGTGCAGGGTGGCGAACTCCACTGTGGAGCCGGCCACCTTCACCGGGGTCATCACCCCGTACGGGGTGACCCGGCCGGTGCGGCCCACGTTGACCTTGATGTCGACGAGCTTGGTGGTGACCTCCTCCGGCGGGTACTTGAACGCGATCGCCCAGCGCGGCGCGCGGCTGGTGGACCCCAGCCGGCGCTGGATGGACACGTCGTCGATCTTCACGACGACGCCGTCGATCTCGTACGCCGTCTCGTGCCGGTGCTCGCGGTAGTACTCGATGTACTCCCGCACGCCGTCCAGGTCGTCGACCACCCGGTAGAGATCGCTGACCGGCAGCCCCCACGCGCGGAGCAGCTCGTACGACTGCGACTGGTGGGTGATGTCGAAACCGTTGCGGGCGCCGGTGCCGTGCACGATCATGCGCAGCTCGCGAGACGCCGTGACCTTCGGGTCCTTCTGCCGCAGCGACCCCGCGGCCCCGTTCCGCGGGTTCGCGAACGGGGGCTCGCCGCCCTCGGTGAGCCGCTGGTTGAGCTCGGTGAACGCCTGCACCGGGAGGAAGACCTCGCCGCGCACCTCCAGCAGCCCGGGCACCGGGTGCTCCTTGCCGGAGAGCCGGTGCGGCAGGCCGTCGATGGTGCGGATGTTGGCGGTCACGTCCTCCCCGGTGCGGCCGTCGCCACGGGTGGCGCCGCGCACCAGCCGGCCGTTCTCGTACACGAGGTCCACGGCCAGGCCGTCGATCTTGAGCTCGCACAGGTAGGCGGGGACGCTGACCTCGCCCTCCGCGCGCTCCGCCCAGGCGGTCAGCTCCACCTCGCTGAACGCGTTGTCCAGGCTCTGCATCCGCTGCAGGTGCTGGACCGGGGTGAACGTGGTGCTGATCGGCGCGCCCACCCGCTGGGTCGGAGAGTCGGGCGTGCGGAGCTCCGGATACTCCTCCTCCAGCCCCTTGATCTCCACCATGAGCCGGTCGTACTCGGCGTCGCTGACCAGCGGTGAGTCGAGCACGTAGTAGCGGTAGGAGTGCTCGTCGAGGTCCTGGGACAGCTCGGCGTACCGCTCCCGGGCCTTGGCCGGAACCCCGTCCACCGGCTGCGCGTTCATGCACGTTCTCCTTCACTCCGCCCGGCCCCGCCCATCGCGGCGCCGGTCCCTCCCGGGGGTCCGGAGGTGGCCCTCCGGGCTGGGAGAGCCCCCGGGCACGCGCCCTCCGGCTCAGCCGGGCTCGTCGCGCAGCACGCGGGCCGCCGTGCGGCAGGCCGCGAAGACCGCGCGGGTGCCCGCCGGGCTCAGGCCCGCGAGGCCGCACGCCGGGGTCACCACACCCACGACGGGCAGCAGCTCGGGCCGGAAGCCCAGCCTGCGCCAGAGTTCGCGTACGGGTTCGACGTTAGCGGCAGGGTCCGACGATCTGCCGGATCCGCCATGCCCTCGGTCGACAACGCCCAGGAAGAGGCCGACACCGGCCTCGATCGCCTCGCCCAGCGGCTCCTCCTGCTCGCGGCGGAGCAGCCGGGTGTCCACGGACAGCGCCGCCGCCCCCGCGCGGCGCAGCAGGGTGATCGGCACCAGGGGCGCGCAGCAGTGCACCGCCACCGGCACGCCGGCCCGCTCGATCGTGCGGCGCAGCCCGTCCTGCGCGACGGCCTCCTCCACCGGCGCGAGCCGGCCGAAGCCGCTCGCGGTCGGCACCGTGCCGGCCAGCACGCCCGGCAGGCCCGGCTCGTCCAGCTGCAGCAGCACCGCGGCGCCGGGCACGCGCTTGCGCACCTCCGCCACGTGCGCGGCCAGCCCCTCGGCGTGCGAGTCGATCAGGTCCCGTACGGCGCCCGGGTCGGACAGCATCTTGTCGCCGTGCCGCAGCTCCAGCGCGCCGGCCAGCGTCCACGGCCCGGCGGCCTGGATCTTCAGCGGCCCTTCGTACGTGCCCGCGACCTCCTCCAGCGCGTCGAGGTCGTACGCGAGGTGGCTGAGCGCGCGGCGCAGGTCACGGCCGGGGCGGTCGGCGACCCGCCAGCCGGACGGCTGCAGCTCCACGGGCAGCTCCACGCAGAGCGCGGCCGACCTGCCGATCATGTCCGCGCCGGGTCCGCGCTCCGGCAGCTCCGGAAGGTGCGGCAGCTCCGGGAACTCCCCGAAGACGAGCCGCACCGCCTCCAGCGGGCCGGCGCCCGAGATCGAGCCGACACCCGTCGCACTCCCCGGCGGCCAGGGAAGACCGTCCGCTACATCGCTCACCCGCCCGATCTTAGGCAGTGGCCGCAGGGCGCCCGCCATTCCGTGGCGCGCGCCGCCTCACCACCAGGTGACCGGCACCTCCTCCACCCCGCCGGTGATGCGGCCGGTACGGACCCTGAGGTCGTCCACGCCGACGGCGAGCCGGAGCCCCGGGAACCGGGCGAACAGCCCGCGGAACACGGCGTGCAGCTCGATGCGGGCGAGGCTGGCACCGATGCGGAAGTGCGCGCCGTGGCCGAAGGCGAGGTGCGCGTTGGGGCTGCGGGAGGGGTCGAACCGCTCCGGCTCGGCGAACGCCGACGGGTCGCGATTGGCCGCCGCGTTGGCGATGATCACCGCGTCACCGCGGGCGATCGTCTCCCCGCCGATGGCGATGTCCTCGTGCGCGTACCGGACCAGGCCGATCCCGCCGGGCGCCGACAGCAGGCCGGCCGCGAGCATGGTGAGCTCGGCGTCGCTGAAGGACGGGTCGTCGCGCTGGGCGAGCGCCAGATCCGAGACCACGTCGGCGGCCGGGTCCTCGAGCTTGGCGGCGGCCAGCCGGCCCATGTACGCCGCGAACTCCTCCATCGCCTCCACGATCGGACTCCGGGGGTCTCGCGGGCCGCCGCGAGGAGGGGGCGGCGGCCCGCGAAACGCCCCCGTGGCCGGGGACGCCGGCTCACCTGACGGTGAGTGCCGCCTCCTTACCGCCGGAGACCACCTTGTACGCGCCGGAGGACACCGACGGCGTACCGGATCCGTCCACGTCGCCCTGGGTGACGGCCATCCGGCTCATCGGGAAGGCCACCTCGACGGTGCGCTGCTGCCCCGCCGCGAGGTCCACCCGGGCGAACCCGGCCAGCCGGCGCGGCGCGACGAGCACCGAGCTGACCGGCCGCTCCACGTAGACCGGGACGACCAGCGTGCCGGTGCGGGAGCCGGTGTTCGCGACCGTCACCGAGGCCCGTACGGTCCCGTTCTTGGCGACCGACGACGAGGCCAGGGTGAGCCCGCGGGTCTCGTACGTGGTGTAGGAGAGCCCGTGCCCGAACGGGAACAGCGGGTCGTAGTTCGAGCTCGGCCCGCCGTTGGTGCCCGGCAGCTGCAGGTACGACATGGGCTGGTCGCCTACCGTCTTCGGCCAGGACACCGGCAACCGCCCGGACGGGTTCGCGTCGCCGAACAGCACCGACGCCACCGCCGTGCCAGCCTCGGACCCGGGCAGCCACGCCATCAGCAGGTTCTTCGCGTCGGCCGCGGAGCCGAGCACGATCGGCCGGCTGGCGACGACCACGACCACCACCGGCTTGCCGGTCTTCTCCAGGCGGTCGATGAGGTCCTGCTGGTCGGCGGCGAGCGACGGGTTCTCGGAGTCCAGCTCGCCCTCGGCGCCGGGCTTCTCGCCCACCACCACGACCGCGGCGTCCGCGCCCTCCGTCTCGCTCACCGCCTCGTCGGCGTCCATCGCCAGTACGGTCTCCGCGTCGCCGCGGGCGGCCTTGACGCCCTCGTAGACCGTCACGCCCGGCTCGTCCACGCCGGCCGGGATGCCCTGCCAGCCGATCGTCCAGCCGCCGTTCTGGTTGGCGACCGAGTCGGCGCTCGGCCCGGCCACCACGACCTTGCCGAGGTCCTTGTTCAGCGGCAGCACGTTGCCCTCGTTGCGCAGCAGCGTCATGGACTCGGTGGCCGCGCGGGCGGCGAGGTCCTTGTCCGCGCCGAGCACAGCGCCGTCCGCCTTGGAGGCGTCCACGAACGGGTTCTCGAACAGCCCGAGCTTCATCTTCAGCCGCAGCACCCGGGCCACGGCCTCGTCCAGGCGGCGCATGGAGACCTTGCCGTCCCGTACGGCCTCGCGCGCGCCGGCGGTGTAGCCGTCGACCGCGTCCGGCGGCAGCATCGCCATGTCGACACCGGCGTTGAGCGCCTTGGCCGCGGCGTCCGCGTACGAGCCCACGACGTGGAAGCGGGTCTGCAGGGCCCGTACGTCGTCCCAGTCGCTGACCACCACGCCCTTGAACCCGAAGTCCTTCCGCAGCACGTCGGTGAGCAGGTACTTCGAGGCGTGCGCCGGGATGCCGTTGAGCGACCCGGAGTTCACCATCACGGTGTCCGCACCGGCGTCGATGGCCTGCTTGTACGCGGGCAGGATCGTGTCCCGCAGGTACCGCGGGTCCACGTGCGTCTCGGTGCGGTCGTGCCCGTTCATGGGCTGGGAGTAGCCCGCGAAGTGCTTGACCGTCGCGGAGACGGCGCCGGTGTCCTCCGAGCCCTTGACGAACCCCTCGGCGAGCGAACCGGCCAGGATCGGGTCCTCGGCGAAGGTCTCGTAGTAGCGGCCCCACCGGGTGTCCCGGGAGATGTCCGCGACCGGCGCGAAGTTCCACGAGACGCCGGTGGCCTTGACCGCCTCGCTGGTCGACGCGCCGAGCTCGCGGACCAGCCCGGTGTTCCAGGTGGCGCCGAGGCCGAGCTGCTGCGGGGTCTTGGTCGCGCCGATCACGTTGTTGTGCCCGTGCACGGCGTCCACCCCGTAGATGAGCGGGATGCGCAGCCGGGAGTGCTCGATCGCGTACCTCTGGATGGCGTTGGTCATCTCGGCCCACGCCTTGGGGGTGTTGACCTTGGGCGGCATGCCGCCGCCGGACAGGATCGAGCCGATCTCCTGGTCGTCGAACACCTCCTTCATGCAGCGCTCGGTGAGGTCACCGCCGGACCACATGCAGTCGCCCTGGATCCGTACGACGGCCGCCTGCGCGGTCTGCCCGACCTTCTCCTCCAGAGTCATGCGCCGGAGGAGATCGCCGACCCGCTGCTCCGCGGGGGCCTTGGCGTTCAGGTAGACCGGGCCGGTGGGGGCGGCCGTGGCGGAGGAGGTACCGGTGAGGGTGAGCGCCGCTCCGGCGAGCAGGGCGACGGCCAAGGCGAGCGGTCTGCGCCGCGCGCCTCGGCCCGAGGGAGGATGCTGCGTGGAACGAGCCATGGGTGGGCTCCTGCGTCTCGGGGCGAATGGAGTTCCCCGAGTGAAGAACGCACCCACCCCGCCGTCAAGAGCTGTATGCGAAGTTGCCGAATCCGGCTATTTGCGTTGATTACTTGAACGAAAATCCGGGAGACTCATGGCCTGTCGTCTCGTCGGGAGCGGCCCGTTTCAAGCAGTGAATTCAGCGGATGTCGCGCGGGTGGGTGCTCAGGTAGCGCTGGAAGAGGGCGTAGCCGGCGAGGGTGCCGCCGTCCAGGATCGCGCCGCGGGCCATCCGGGCCTCGAAGTCGGCGCGGGCCACCCAGAGCCGGCGCAGCCCCTGCTCCGTGTGCTCCAGCGCCTGGTCGCCGCGGGTCAGCCCGGTCGCGAGGAACACGTCGCAGCCCTGGCTGGTGAGGCCGGGCGCGTACTTGAAGTGCCCGATGTGCTCCAGGTGCCGCGCGCGCAGCCCGGTCTCCTCCGCGAGCTCCGTACGGGCCAGCTCCTCCTGCGGCGCGTCCCGCCCGTCGGGCCAGGTGCCCTGCGGGAACTCCACCGACGGCCCGCCGATCGGGTACCGGAACTGCTCGATCAGGGTGAAGCCGTCGTCCTCGTACGCGATCACCAGGACGGCGTCCGCCTTGTCCACCACGCTGTAGGTGCCCGCGGTCCCGTCCGGGTAGCGGATGGCGTCCTCGCGCAGCGAGACCCAGCGGTTGGCGTAGACGGTGCGGCTGGACTCTGTGCGGATCATGGACGCGACGTTAGCCGACCGGCTCCTCGTCCTCGGGAGCGGCGGTGGTGTGGCGCGAGCGGTGCCACCGTACGAGCAGCACGACCGCGGCCACCACCGCGACGAGGATGGCCGCGCCCGCCAGCGGCGAGGCCATGGTGACCTGGACCCACGACCACACCACGGCGAGCCCGCCGAGGATCCAGACCGTCGTCCACAGCACGGCGCCGACCGCGGAGCCGATCGCGAACCAGGGGTACGACATCCGCACCAGGCCCGCGCCGACCGGCAGCACGCTGCGCATCGTGGGGACCGGCAGGAGCACCGCGAGCGCGCCGGAGCCCCAGCGCTCGATCATGTGCTGGGCGTGCCGCAGCCGGTCGGCCTTGAGCCGGCGGCCCAGCCGCGAGCCGAGCACGCGGGTGCCGAGCAGGCGGGCCGCCCAGTAGTAGGCCTGGGTCTGGCCGAAGACGATCACGAACATGGTGATCAGCGATGGCACCAGGGGCAGGCCGAACACCGAGGGAGCAGGGGCCATCGCGAGGACGTCGGACGCGGCCTCGGGCAGGTCCGACGAGGGGCGCATGAGCCCCATATTAGGCAAGCCTTACCTCAGCCGCACGGGTGGTGTCCCTCCCGGCCCCGGCCGGGCGCTCGGTGGCCGCGCCGGTCGTGGCGGCGCCGGTCGTGGCCGCGCCGGTCGTGGCCGCGATGGTCGCGGACCCGAGCACGCGGTCGCCTTCGTACAGCACCGCGGCCTGGCCCGCCGCCACGCCGCGCGCGGGCTCGGCGAGCGTGATGCGGATGCCGTCGGCCTCGCCGCCCGCCACACCCGTGACCTCGGACGCAATGGCCTCGGACGCAGTGCCCTCGGACGCAGTGCCCTCGGACGCAGTGGCCTCGGACGCAGTGGCCTCGAACTCGGTGGCTCCGGACGCTGTGGCCTCGAACTCGGTGGCGGGGAGCGGCTCGACCGTCGCGGGCAGCGGCGCGCCGTGCGCGCGGAGCTGCACCAGACAGTCGATGGGCCCGGCGGGCGGGGTACGGCCGTTCCACACCGGGCGGGCCGCCTCGATCACCGTCACCTCGA
>WHSL01000173.1 GCA_009380095.1 Streptosporangiales bacterium
CGGCCCCGGCATGACCGGCGGTGACCTGACCGGCGGCGCCCGGGCGCTGTTCCGGCTGCTCGAACTCCTCGCCGAAGAGGCTTCTCCGGAGGAGTTCGGGCGGCCGGCCGGCGCACTCCGCGGCGACGGCGCCTCCCCCGGCGAGGTGGCGGCCGTGGACGCGGCCGCCGCGCTCGCCCTCCGCGTACGCGGCGCGCTCGACCAGCACCGCCGCCGCGCCGCGGAGCTCAGCGCGCTGTTCGACACCGCCGGCGACCTGGCCGCTCTGCGCGACCTCGACGCGGTGCTGCGCGCCATCGTGCACCGCGCCCGTACGCTGCTCGGCACCGACGTCGCGTACCTGACCGTGCCGGACCCAGCCCGCGGGGACACGTACATGCGGGTCACCGACGGCTCCGTCTCCGCGCTGTTCCAGCGGGTACGGCTCGGGCTCGGGGAGGGTCTCGGCGGGCTCGTGTGGCAGACCGCGCACCCGTACGCGACCCCCGACTACGCGCACGACGCGCGGTTCAACCACGTCGGCTCCATCGACCGTGCGGTGCTGGACGAAGGACTCGTCGCCATCCTCGGCGTGCCGCTGCAGGTCGGCACCGAGGTCATCGGGGTGCTGTTCGCCGCGGACAGGTCAACGCGGGACTTCTCCCCCGAGGAGGTCGCGCTGCTCTGCTCGCTCGCCGCGCACGCCGCCATCGCCATCGACGGCGCCCAACTGCTCGCCGAGACCCGGGCCACGGTGGTGGAGCTGCACGCCGCGAACACCACGATCAAGGCGCACAGCGCGGCGATGCAGCGGGCCGAGGAGGCGCACGACCGGCTCACCGACATCGTGGTGCGCGGCGGGGACGTACGGGACGTCGCGCGCGCCGTCGCGGACCTGCTGGCCGGCGGGATCGTCTGCCTCGACGTGGACGGTACCGAGCTGGCCCGGGCCGGCGAGGTCGAGGGCCTCCCCGAGGCGTCGGTGCTCGCCGAGTCGCGCCGGCTGGGGCGCGCGCTGTTCGCCGGCGACCTGTGGGTGTGCGCGGTGCTCGCCGGGACCGAGCCGCTGGGCTGCCTCATCCTCGGCGGCCGCCCCGACCTCGGCGACGCGGACCGGCGGCTGTTCGAGCGCTCCGCCGTGGTCACCTCGCTGCTGTTGCTGCTGCGCCGGTCGGTGGCCGAGGCGGAGAACCGGATCCGCGGCGAGCTCCTGTCCGACCTGCTGCGGCCGGGCGGCGACCCGGAACATCTCGCGGTACGGGCCCGCCGGCTCGGCCTCGACCTGGACCGGCCGCACGTCGTCCTGGCCGCGCACACCGGCGCGGTGCCGCGCGGCCGGCTCGCCTCCGCGGCGGTGCCGCTGGTGTTCGGCGGGCGCGGGCTGTCCGCGGAGCACGAGGACGGGGTGGCGGTGCTGCTCGCGGCCGAGGACCCGTCGGCGGCGGCTCGGTGCGCGGCCGCGGAGCTCGGCGCGGCGGTCGGAGGCCCGGTCACCGTCGGCGGCGGAGGCCCCGTCGCCCTCGGCCCGCCGGCGTCGGGCGCGGGCGGGGTCGCGGGGGCGTACGCGGAGGCGCTGCGCTGCCGCGACGGGCTCCGCGCCCTCGGCCGGGCGGGGGACGGCGCGGGCCCCGCAGACCTGGGCTTCCTCGGCGTCCTGCTGGGCGAACGGCGGGACGCGCGCGGCTTCGTACGGGCCACCATCGGCCCGCTCATCGACTACGACGCGGAACGCGGCACCGAGCTCGTCGCCACCCTGGAGGCCTACTTCGCCGCGGGCGCCAGCCTCACCCGCGCCAAGGCCGGCCTGCACGTCCACGTCAACACCGTCACCCAGCGGCTGGAACGCGTCGCCAAGCTCCTCGGCGACGACTGGAACACCCCCGACCGCGCCCTCGAGATCCAACTGGCCCTCCGCCTCTCCCATCTCGTCCCCTGACCCCGCCGCGGGAACACCGCCCGGGCCTGTGCTCGAGCGCGGAAAACGCCGGGGCCGGTTAAAGTCGGGGCAGCCTTGACGGTCTGTCTCGCGCGGGTGACTGAGGGAGAGCATCGGTGGAGCCGTTGCGGTCCGGTGATCCGGGTTCGGTGGGTGGCTATCGGCTGCTCGGCCGGCTCGGCGCGGGCGGGATGGGCATCGTCTATCTCGGACGGTCACGCGGCGGCCGGCTCGTCGCGGTCAAGGTGGTGCGGGAGCACTTCGCCCGGGACTCCACCTACCGGGCGCGGTTCCAGCGCGAGGTGGTCACCGCCCGCCGGGTGACCGGCACGTTCACCGCGCCACTGCTGGACGCCGACCCCGGCGCGCCGGTGCCGTGGCTGGCCATGGACTATCTGCCGGGGCTGTCGCTCAGGGAGGCCGTGGAGACCTTCGGCCCGTTCCCCCCGGCCACGGTGCGGCTGCTCGCCGCCGCGCTGGCGGAGGCGCTCGCCGATATCCACGGGGCGGGCCTGGCGCACCGGGACCTGAAGCCCGGCAACGTGGTGCTGACCGCCGGCGGCCCGCGGGTCATCGACTTCGGCATCGCCCGGCCCGAGCACGCCACCGCGATCACCATGCCCGGAGCCCGCCCGGGCACGGCCGGCTTCATGTCGCCCGAGCAGGCGTCCGGCGACCTGGCCGGGCCGGCCGGGGACGTCTTCGCGCTCGGCGCGGTGCTGGTGTACGCGGCGACCGGCAAGGAGCCGTTCGCCGCCGAGGGCCGCGCGGCCACGCTGGCGCGCGTACGGCTGGTGCACGCGGATCTCGAGGGCCTCACCGACCGAAGACTCCGCTCCCTGGTCACCCAGTGCCTGCGCCGCGAGCCGGGCCAGCGACCGGCGGCGGCCGCGCTGCTGGACCGGCTCGGTGAACCCGAGGCCTCGGTGCAGGGCACGCGCTGGCTGCCCGCCCCGCTGGCGGAGGCGATCGACGCCCGCGCCGCGCACACCGTCCCCCCGATGCGCGCCGAGCCCACCGGACCCGCCCCGGCCGGACCGGGCGCGCTGGCGAACGTGTCGACCGCCGACCCGGGCCCCGTCTTCCAGGGCCCCACCGTCCCGGGCCCCGGCTGGCCACGGCAACTTGGCCGCCGCAAACTGCTCATGGCCGGCGCCGGCGTGGCCGCCGCCGCGGTGGCCACGGTGGCCGCGCGCCCGGTGCTGTCGGCGATCAACGAACCGGAACCCTCGGCCGCTCCCCCCACACCAGGCCGCCGCTCCCCCACCACCCCGCCGAAGCCGCCGCAGGCGGCCGGAGTGTGGCGCGAGGAGTTGCGCGGCAAGGCCTCCTCCAACGCCGGCCCCATCGACCTCTACACCGCGGGCGGCGTGGTGCTCGCCGCGCGCGGCGGCGGCCAGTCCGACGTCAACGCCCTGGACCCGAGGACGGGGAAGATCCTCTGGACCCGCACCCCCGGCATCGGCCCGGTGGACCGGGTCACGGCCGGCCCGGACATGGCCTACGTGCCCGACGACAAACCCGACGGGGACACCGACACCGTCATCCGCGCCCTCAACCCCGTCACCGGCAAGACCCGCTGGACGTACCGGCTGTCGTTCGAGTTCCCCTGGGGGGTGGCGGCGGCCGGGCCGCTCGTGTATGTCCCCGTCGGCGACGAGGTTCGGGCGCTGGACGCGGACAACGGGCGGCGCCGCTGGACCGCACGCGCCACCGCCATGTCCATCCGTGCCGGCACCGAGCTGGTGGTGGCGGGCGGCGAACGGCGGATCGCCGCGCTGGACGCCGGGAGCGGCCGCGTGCTGTGGACGAAGAAGCTGGAGGAGTCCCCGCACTACCCGATGATCGGCGACGGCCTGATCTTCGCCGCCGACACGTTCGGGGTCCTGTACGCGTACCGCGCGGAGAACGGCAAGACCGCCTGGCGCAAGGAGCTGGACTACCGCACCCCGGTCCGCCACATCGGGGCCGGCATGATCTTCGTGGACGAGCAGGACGGTACGGTCCGCGCGCTCGCGGCGGAGACCGGCAAGCCGGTGTGGTCGCGGCGGCTGGGCGGTTCCGGGCAGTTCCCGGCCGGCGACAGCTCGGTGCTCGGCTTCTCCGGCGATACCCTCTGGGTCGGCGCCAACGATCAGGTCGTGTACGGCCTGGCGCCCGCCGACGGCCGCGTGCTGTGGACGTACGAGGCGAACGCGACGGGTGGCGGCTCCGACGCCGAGACCGGCGCCGGCGCGGTGGCGGTCGCCGGGCTCGTCGTTCTCGCCACGGGCGACGGGTACGTCGAGGCCGTCCGGCCTCCCACCAGGCCGAACGGAGGCCCGCGTGCAGCGGATTGAGCCGGGTGACCCCCGCAGGCTGGGGCGGTATCGCGTCCTGGCGCGGATCGGCGCGGGCGGCATGGCCATCGTCTACCTGGCGCGGTCCCCGGGCGGCCGGGCCGTCGCGGTCAAGGTGATGCACGCCGAGCTGGCCAGGGAGCGCGAGTACCGGGACAGGTTCCGCCGCGAGGTCGCGGCCGCCACCGCGGCCGGCGGCATGCACAGCCCGCCCGTGCTGGACGCCGACCCGGAGGCGGCGACGCCCTGGATGACGACCGAGTTCCTGCCCTCGGTGACGCTGCGCGAGGCGGTGGAGCGGTCCGGCCCGCTGCCCGCCGGCTCGGTACGGCTGCTCGCCGCCGGGCTCGCGGAGGCGCTCGCCGCCATCCACCGCGCGGGGATCGTCCACCTCGACGTGAAGCCCGCGAACGTGCTGCTCACCACCGGCGGGCTCCGTCTGATCGACTTCGGCATCGCGGCCGGCGCGCGCCCCGGCGTGTCCGCCGGCTCCTGGGGCTACATGTCCCCGGAGCAGGTGGCGGGCCACGCGGGCCCGCCGAGCGACGTCTACTCGCTCGGCGCCACGCTGGCCTTCGCCGCCACCGGTCAGGCCGGTGAGCAGCCGGGGGACGACACGCTCCGCGAGCTCATCGCCGCCTGCCGGCAGGCCGACCCGGCCGCCCGCCCCACCGCCGCCGAGCTGAGCGACCGCCTGGCCCGCGCGATGCGGGACCCGTACGAGACCGCCGGCTGGCTGCCGCCCGCGGTGCTCGCGGGGATCGACGCGCGGGCGAGCGAGGCGGCCAACCCGCCGCCCGTCCCGCGGCTGTTCCCCGGGCGGCGCGCGCTGCTCATCGGCGGCGGCGCCGCCGCGGTCGCGGCCGTGGCCGGCGGGGCCGCCGCGATGCTGGCCGATTCCGGGCCGCCGCCGGCGAAGGCCTCGGAGGGGGTCGCGAAGGCCACGCAGGCGGCGCCGTCCACCCCGGCCGCCTCCCCCACGCCCACGCCCGACCCTGTCACCGTCGAGTTCGTGATCACCGGCGGCGGGCCGCTCAGCGCGCTGGCGTACGCGATCAACGGCGACCTCACCAAGCTCGAGGGCGACGTGGAGCTGCCCTGGCGCAAGAAGGTCACGGTGCCGCGCCCGCCCGGGTCCCTCGACTACCGGCTCCGCTACACGTTCCCCGCGGGACGGGTCAGGCATCGGGTGCTCATCGACGGCGACGAGGTCGAGGACATGAGCCATCCGGTCAACCCGGCCTTCGGGTACCCGTACGACGTGGACACGGGAGGAAGCAGGGCGTTCTCGGGTCCCATCCCGAGCGCGGGCGGGTAGGTCCCTGTCATGACCCCGCTGCGTACGCGAAGCAGATCCCCATCCTGGCGGCGCGGCGCCGCGTTTCTGGCGGTGATCGCCGCGGCCGCGGCCGGCTGTACGGGGACCGCCGACCGGGCCGCCTCCACCTCGGCCACCGGCGGGAAGGCCGCGGCCACCCGGATCACCACGGTGGACCCCTGGACCCGCACCGGCCTCACCCGCGGCTACACGGTGACCGGCGACTCCGCGGGCACCTGCGTCCCGTCCGGGACCTCGATGCGGAGCGACGCCTTCCGCTGCTTCGACACGGACGACCAGGTGTTCGACCCGTGCCTGGCCGGCCGGTACGCCGACCCCGTGAAGCAGGTGGCCTGCCCGGTGACCTCACGGGAGGTGCACCTCGTCCGGCCCTCCCCCGCCCCGTCGCGTACGAGCAACGGCGCCACCCCCGAGCAGGACGACTTCTGGATGGCGGTCCTCGCGGACGGCACCCGTTGCCGCAGCTCGACCGGGGCGGGCCCGCCGCCGCTGGAAGGACTCGACGTCCTGATGTACTGCCGCGACGGCACGCTCTGGGGCGACTTCGACACGTCCACCCCGATCTGGACGGTACGGCGCTCCCGGGGCGACACCGGCCCGCTGGCCACGGCGCAGGTGCGCGAGGTGTTCCGCTAGGCCGTTCAGGGGCGATGGCCGAGGGTGGCGGAGAGCCGGTCGGCCGCGGCCCGTACGGCGGTGACCACCGGCCCCAGGCCGTCCGGGGACATCCGGAAGACCGGAGCGGAGACGTTCACCGAGGCGGTGACCTGTCCGGTGAGGTCGCGGACCGGGGCGGCAACCGCGACGAGGCCCGGCTCGTACTCCTCCACGACCGTCACATAACCCTGCGCCCGCTCGGCGCGGAGCCGCCGCAGCACCTCCGCGGTGTCGCGCGGCGAGCGGCCGGTGCCGGGCAGCGGGTCCCCGTACGTCCCCGCGAGCGCGGCCACCTCGGCGTCCGGCAGGCCGAGCAGCAGGGTCCGCCCGGCCGCGGTGCAGGTCAGCGGTGCCGACCGGCCGACCCAGTCACGCGCCTGCAGGGACCGTGACCGGGCCGGGTGCTCGGTGAGCACGGTCAGCGCGGCGGCTCCCTGCAGCACGGACAGGTAGGCGGGCTCCCCCACGTCGAGGACGAGCCGTCGCAGCACCCCGGGCGCGTCGCCGACCAGCCGCTGGTCGCCGGCCGACCGGGCGAGCGCGAACAGCTGCCAGCCCAGCCGGTACTCCTGCGTCTCGGGGTCGCGCTCGACGAAGCCGGCGTCCGCGAGCAGCTTCAGGGAGCGCGAGACCTGGCTCTTCTCCCGGCCGATGGCGGCGGCCACCGCCTGCACGCGCAGGGGCCGGTCACCGAGGACGCGCAGGATGTCCAGCGCCCGCCGCACGCTGCCGAGACCGTCCGTCGTCATGCTCACAGCATGACGCGCGGCGTGCGTATAGAGCAACTCAAGTTGTCCGATGCGCGCCCGCCGGGCTAGGTTGCACGGACATGTGTGGCATTGCGGCAACGTACGGAACGGACGGAGCGATCGCGGGCGGGCGGATGCTCACCCGCCTCTCCCATCGCGGACCCGACGACAGCGACCACTGGCGGATCGGCGAGGACGCCTGGCTCGGGCACACCCGGCTGTCCATCGTCGACCTCGACGGCGGCCGGCAGCCCCTCGGCGACCCCGGCGACTGGGCGCTGGTGTGCAACGGCGAGATCTACAACCACCGCGGCCTGCGGGACCGCATCGGCGCGGGCGCGTTCGCGACCCACTCGGACAGCGAGGCGGCGCTGCACCTGATCCGTACCGGCGGGCCGGACGCGCTGGCCCGGCTGCGCGGCATGTGGGCGCTGTGCGCGGCCGGCCCGGAGGGCTTCGTCGCGGCCCGCGACCCGATCGGCATCAAGCCGCTGTACTGGGCGCGCCGCGACGACGGGGCGGTGTTCTTCGCCTCCGAGATCCGCGCGTTCGACGTCGCGCTGCAGCCGGCCGTACGGGCGTTCCCGCCCGGGTGTTACTGGACGCCGGAGCGCGGGCTCGTCCGGTTCGCGCGGGCCGTACCGGAGCCCGGGGACGGAGAGGCGTGGCCGGACATGCCACCCGAGACGGCGGAGAAGGCCACCCGCGAGGTGCTGATCGACTCGGTGCGCCGGCACCTGATGGCCGACGTGGAGGTCGGCGTGTTCCTCTCCGGCGGGCTGGACTCCAGCCTGGTCGCCGCGGTCGCGGCGCGGGAGGCGGCCGCCGCCGGGCACCGGCTGTCCACCTTCGCCGTCGGCACCGCGGACTCCCCCGACCTGCTCGCCGCCCGTGAGGTGGCGGAGTTCCTCGGCACGCGTCACCGCGAGGCGATCTTCGACGCGGCGGACGCCGCCGCGGCGCTGGAACGGGTCATCGGGGCCGTCGAGTCCTTCGACCCCGGGCTGATCCGCAGCTCCGTGCCGAACTGGTTCCTTTCCGGGCTGGCGTCCCGGCACGTCAAGGTGGTGCTCACCGGGGAGGGCGCGGACGAGCTGTTCGCCGGCTACGACTACTACCACCGGGAGCACGCCGATCCGTCCGCTCTGCACGCGGAGCTGACCCGTACCGTCGAGCAGCTGCACGGGCTGAACCTGCAGCGCTGCGACCGGGTCACGATGGCACACAGCCTCGAGGCGCGGGTGCCGTTCCTGGACGCCGAGGTCATCGCGCACGCGATGGCGTTGCCGCCGGAGGTGAAGACGCTGGGCTCCGGTCCTGAGGACGGGGTGGAGAAGGCGCATCTGCGGCGGGCCTTCTCCGGCTGGCTGCCGGATCACCTGCTGTGGCGGCGGAAGAGTCAGTTCGGCACCGGCAGTGGCGCGCAGGACGTGCTCGGGCCCGGCTGGGAGTCGCGGATCGGCGACGCGGAGTTCCGTGCCGCGCGGGACGTCGTACGGCCTCCGTTGCGGACCAAGGAGGAGCTCGGGTACTACCGGATCTTCCGGCGGGCGCTGCCGGGGGTGCGGCCGGAGGCGGTGCTCACCCGGTTCGCCACGCCCTGATCCGCCTCCGGCTGTCTGCTCATCCGGTAGTGCAGGCGGAGGGCTGGCAGCCTCCACAGCCGCAGATCGTGGTCGGTGCGCAGGGTGCCCGCCGGGTCCACGTACACGTGGAAGGTCTCGTGTACGGGGATGCGGCGGGCCCACGCCCGCCCACGCCGCTCCACCACCAGGTACGCCCCGTCCCCGCCCCACGCCCCCCGCGGCGAGGTCAGCCGCAGCCCGCCCCCCGCGGTCACTTCCGGCCGAAGCAACACCACCAGCCGCCCATTGGGCAACGGAAACACCACCCGCACACTCGGCCGCCGCTCCCCCACCCCGGCGCTACCGCCCGGCGCATCCCCCGCCGCGGCACCGCCGCGCGCACCCCTCGCCGCGGCACCACCCCGCACCTCTTTCGCCGCGGCGCCGCCCCGCGCACCCCTCGCCGCAGCTCCGTCTCGCACGTCCCTCGGCGCGGCGCCGGGCAGGGTCGCGGTGCCGTACCAGCCGCTGTAGACGACCGCGCCGGTGGCGCGGAGGCGGCGGAGCCAGAGCGTGCCGGCCCGTACGCCGTCCGGGCCGGTGACCGGGACGACCGTGCTGGTCATGCCGTCCGTGAGGTCGCGGGCGCGGAGCGGCAGGCTGAGCTGGCGCAGCCGCCGCGCGTGCACGGCGGAGATCAGCCAGCCGAACGGCCAGGCGGGCGGCCACCAGCGCATCCGAACGTCCAGCCGCCAGCGCGCGGTCTGCTCATAGAAGTCGCGCACCTCGGGCGCCAGCGAAGCGGCGGTGAAGCCCGGACCGTCCAGCCGCGCCATCGTGTCCAGCAGCCCGGCGCCGGGGTCGCCGCGCAGCACACGGCCGCCGACCCGCGCGGCCTCACGGTCGAGCCACGCGTCCCCGACGGCGCCCTCGTCACCGCACGGGCCCGCCAGCCACGCCGCGTCCCCCAGGTCCACGGGCCGCCCGCTCACGCGCACCCACACCTGTGTGACCCGATCGATCCACCGCCACGACACCCCCGGATCATCCCAGCCTCGCCTGACCGGGCAGAAGGGTGGGGGCCCACCCGCGCGCGGACCCGCGGCGGGGCCCGCGGACGCGGATCCCCGCGGACGCGGCCGGGGACCGGGGGGGCGGGAGCGGGAGCACGCCCCACGGAGGGAAGCACGGGGATGAGGGCGGGCGGGCGCGGCCCAGGAACCGTGCCCGCCCGCCGGCCATCAGCCGGTGCTAGCCGGTGCTAGCCGGACGCGGGGAACACGCCGGCGAAGTGGTCGGTGTTCCCGAACCGCGGATCGCATTCCTGCTGGACCCGGGGCGCCGGACCGGGCGTCCCGTCCACCAGCGACTGGCGGAAGGCGTTGATGGCGGGACAGACCGCCGCGTTCCGCGCGTCGTTCCAGATCGCGGCGCCGAAGTCCCGGGTGGCGAACGTCTGGTTGTAGTCGCCGAAGAACTCCGCGGTCAACGCGTTCCCACTGGAGCCGCGCGCGTCACCGACCGCGCCCCGGTGCCGGGTCACGAACGCACCGATCGTGTCACCGCTGACGGGAGCGCTCCTGACGACGCCGAGGGCCCGCCGCGGCTCCGCGGTCGTGGACCGCCACGGGTCGAGGAACGCGTTGTAGACGAGGTAGGCGCGCGAACCGTCCGGAGCCAGCGACACGGCCGGCTGGTTGGCCCGGTCACCGGGCTGGGAGACCGAGACCGGCGCGGAGTAGGTCCCACCGCCGTCGCGGGACGTGATGATGAACGCCTGCTCGTTGTTCACCCCGGCCCGGTCGTCCGACCAGTTGACCGCCACCAGATCGGTGGCGTCCGTCCCGGTCGGCGTGCCGTTGGCGATGCTGATGCTGGGGAACGTGTTGGTCCGCGCCCCGGCGACGCCGTCGATGGTGAAGCGGCCCTGCACCGCGTCGAACTGCCCGATGCCGCCGGTCCGTACGATCGCCCGCGGGCGCTCGAAGC
Organism: Streptosporangiales bacterium; assembly: GCA_009380095.1. GTDB lineage: Bacteria > Actinomycetota > Actinomycetes > Streptosporangiales > Streptosporangiaceae > WHSL01. The sequence continues at coordinate 10,554 of WHSL01000173.1, forward strand.
GCGCCCCGCCGTCGGTGGAGCGGGCCTGGTAGATGACGTCGGAGTTCGCCTGCTTGTCGAAGCCGCTCCAGACCACGTACACGGTGCCCGTGCTGTCCGTCGCGATCTGACAGCCCTGCCGGCCCCCGGTCTGGTTGTTGTTGGTGGCGGGGGTGAGCTGCTTGTGGTCCCAGGTGTCACCGCCGTCGGTGGAGCGGGCGAAGAGCACCGGCTCGGGCGCGGCGCCGACGCTGCGGAAGCCGACGTTGCACACGTATACGTTGCCGAAGTGCGGGCTGGACGCGGCGTTGTCGGCCCACATCTGCTCCTTGTCGGAGAACAGCGCCGAGCTCTGGTGGGTGACCACGACCGGGTCCATCCACGCGCTCTTCACGCCCGCGGCGGCCGCCGCCACGTCGTCCGTACGGGAGACCGCGATCGCGCCCTCCCCCTTGAAGCCCTCGCGGCCGGGGAAGTTGGTGGCGATGTTGGAGTAGTAGAGGCGCGAGCCGTTGGACCAGGAGAACCGGCCGTCGGCACTCCGGCGCGGCCCGAACACGACGATCGGGTCGCCGTTGGAGACCATGTCGTTCTCGAAGTACCACGGCAGGGTCCCGATCGGCCCCGCCGGGTTCCCTGCGCACTCCGCCGGCCCGAGGCAGCCGCGCCCCGAGAAGCCGGTGTACGTGGGCTGCGTCCAGGTCTGGCCGCCGTTCAGCGACAGCTGGATGCCGGAGACGCCGACGCCCGGGGTGAACGGGCAGGTCCTCGGGTCGCCGGCGTTGCACGCCTCCATGTCGATGTTGTCGTTGGCGCCCGCGGCCATCACCCGCGGGTTCGACGGGTCGACGGTGATGGCGGGCTCGTTCTGCTTGTTCTGGCTGAAGATCATGTCGTTGCTGCCGACGGTGACCTCGGTGTCGCTCGCCGCCCAGGCGGGGCTGGACAGGAGGGTTCCGGTCAAGAGCAGGGCCGCCACCGCGGCCGACACCGGAACGGCACGTCTACGCATATGCGCTCCTGAGATGGGACGGTGCCCCCGGCATCAGAGTCCTCCCGGCCTCCGCGCCGGGCTAGCCACAAGACCAGCCAAAACACCTGCTCCGATGCTGGCGGAACCCGCATGTAACGTTTCACCGTCCGGGCCCGGCCCGCCGGAGCGTCGTACCTCGCGGTTACGCTCCCGCCATGGACGTGCCCGCATACCTGAGCCACCTGCGCAGCGAGCTCGACGCCCTCGCCGCGTGCCTCGGCGGCGACCTCTCGGCGCCGGTCCGGCACTGCGGCGACTGGTCGCTCTACGACCTGGCGGACCACGTCGGCAACCAGAACCTCTGGGTGGTCGCCGCGGTCACCGAGGGCCACGGCAAGCACCGCGGGTCGCCGCCGCCGCGTGAGCCGGCGGCGCCGGAGGCCTGGTTCGCCGGCACGGCGGGCCGCCTGCTCGCGACGCTCGACGCCGACCCGGCCACCCCGGCGTGGACCTTCCAACCGCCGCACACGGTCGGCTTCTGGCAGCGGCGGCGCGCCCTGGAGACGCTGATACACCGGTGGGACGCGCAGCGCGCGCTCGGCGCGGCCGAGGCGCTGGATCCGGAGCTGGCGGCCGACG